>NZ_WWIQ01000035.1:36645-51694 GCF_009862985.1 Streptomyces sp. SID5464
GGGGCGAACGACGCCTGCCGGGCCACCCCCTCGGCGATGACCCCGGTCTCCGAGTTCCGCGCCGACTTCGAGGACTCCCTGCGCACCCTGCGCAAGGCCCTGCCCAAGGCCCAGGTGTTCGTGGCCAGCGTGCCGAACCTGAAGCGGCTGTGGTCACAAGGGCGCACCAGCCCGCTGGGCAAGCAGGTCTGGCAGCTGGGCATCTGCCCGTCGATGCTGGGTGACGCGGACGCCGTGGACTCGACGGCGAATCTGCGGCGGAACACGGTGCAGAAGCGGGTGGAGGACTACAACAAGGTCCTGAAGGAGGTCTGCGCCAAGGACGAGCGGTGCCGCTACGACGGCGGCGCGGTGTACGACTACCGCTTCGGCACCGCCCAGTTGAGCCGTTGGGACTACTTCCACCCGAGCGTGAACGGGCAGGCCCGGTTGGCGGAGATCGCGTACCGGACCGTCACGGCGGAGCGGCCCTGACCCGGGCCTGACTTAGAGTTCCGCACATGAACGAACTCTTCGGCACACTTTCCGACGGCACGCCGGTGCACCGCTGGACCCTGGAGCGCGCGGGCGTCCGGGTGCGGATCCTGTCGTACGGCGGAATCGTGCAGTCCGTCGAGGTGCCGGACCGGGACGGGCGGGCCGGGAACGTGGTGCTGGGGTTCCCCGACCTCGACGGCTACCTCACGCACCCGGATCCGTACCTCGGCGCCCTGGTCGGGCGGTACGCCAACCGGATCGCCGGTGCTCGGTTCCCACTGGACGGGCGGACGTACGCGCTCGAACCGAACGACGGGCCGAACGCGTTGCACGGTGGAGTGCGTGGCTTCGACAAGCGGGTGTGGGAGGGGACGCCCGTCGAGCACGGTGTGCGGCTCGCGCGGGTCAGTCCGCACGGGGAGGAGGGGTTCCCGGGTCGGCTGGAGGTCTCGGCGACGTACACGCTCCAGGAGAGCGGTGCGCTGCGGATCGCGTACCAGGCGGTGACGGACGCGCCGACCGTGGTGAACCTGACGAACCACAGCTACTTCAACCTGGCCGGTTCCGGAGACGCCGGCGGTCACGAGCTGTGGCTGGCCGCCTCGCGGTACACGCCGGTGGACGCGGATCTGATCCCGACCGGCGGCCTGGACGACGTGACCGGCACGCGCTTCGACTTCCGCGAGGCGCGCAAGGTGGGCGCCGGCTACGACCACAACTTCGTGCTCGACAAGGGTGTGACGGACGCTCCGGCCGAGGTCGCGGAGCTGCACGACCCGGCGTCCGGGCGGGTGCTGACGGTGGCGACCACCGAGCCCGGACTCCAGCTGTACACCGCCGACCACCTGGGCGAGCCCTTCGCGCCCGGCGACGGCATCGCGCTGGAGACGCAGCGCTTCCCCGACTCCCCCAACCGGCCGGAGTTCCCGGGCACGGTGCTGCGGCCGGGTGAGGTGTACTGCTCGGAGACGGTGTACGGGTTCGGCATCCGCTAGGCGCTCGCGGCCGGGCGGACCATGAGCCCCGGTCCAGGGGTCAGGTCCCGGACCGGGGCTGCTCGGTGGGGAACTCGTCCCGGATCAGACGTTAATCGTCGCGGTGATCCTGCGGTCCGTGATCGAGCGCCCGACCTGGATCTCGTACGAACCCTTCACACACGACCACGACATGGTCGTCTCGTCCCAGATCTCGAAGGCCCGGCGCGGCAGTGCGACGGTCGCCTCGACACTCTCGCCGGGTCCGGCGTCCACGCCCGCGAAACCGGCCAGCCAGCGTGCGGGGCGGGTGGGGTCGGGCTCGCTCGGGGCGAGGTAGAGCTGGACGACCTCGTGGCCGGGGCGGTCGCCGGTGTTGCGGAGGCGGACCTTCGCGGTGGTTCCGTCGGCGGTGCCTTCGACCTCGACCGACTCGTAGGTCCAGTCGGTGTAGCCGAGGCCGTGGCCGAAGGGGTAGGCGAGGGTGCGGCCCTGCTGCTCCCAGGCGCGGTAGCCGATGAAGACGTCCTCGTCGTAGCGGAGTTCGCCGCCCGCCGGGACGACCTGGGTGACCGGGGCGTCGGCCAGGGAGCCCCAGGTGGTGGGCAGGCGGCCGCCGGGCTCGTGGGCGCCGGTGAGGACGTCCGCGAGGGCCGCGCCGCCCTCCTGTCCGGGGAACCAGGTGAGGAGCACGGCGGCGACGTCGTCGCGCCACGGCATCTCCACCGGGGAGCCGGAGTTGACGACCACGACGGTGTCGGGGTTGGCGGCGGCGACGGCGCGGACCAGGTCGTCCTGGCGGCCGGGGAGGCGCAGGTCCGTGCGGTCGAAGCCCTCCGACTCGACGCGGTCGGTGGTGGCGACCACGACGACGGCGGTGTCGGCGGTCCGGGCGGCCGCGGCTGCCTCGGCGATCAGCTCGTCGGGGTCGCGCTGCGGGTCCTGGTGGGCGAGGGTGAAGCCGATGACCCGCATGGGGTGGTCGCCGAGCGGCGGGACGGTGTAGGTCAGGGATACCTCGACCGGTTCGCCCGTGGTCAGTTCGACCCGGGCGTGGGGCACCGGGGCGCCGAAGAACGCCGCGAAGGGGTCGCCGTCCTCGGCGGGGCGCTGGACGTCGTCGAAGTACGTGGTGCCCGCGACGGTCAGCCTGAAGGGGCCGAGGCCCTTGATGCCGAAGGTGTGCGTGCCGGTCTCGCGCGGGGTGAAGGTGCCCGTCAGCTCGACGGCCGCCAGGGTTTCGTGGGTGACCCCGTCCGGGAGGTCGCCGCCCATCCACTGGATGTGGCCGCTGGGGGCGGAGCGGGTGCCGATGACGGTGCCCTGGCTGTCGCGGCAGACGGCGCGCAGTTCGAAGCCCTGGTCGGCGACGGGGAGTTCGGTGTTCGGATCGGCGCCGAGGGCGTGGGTGAGGCTGCCGTCGGGGAGGGCGGCGGTGAGGCCGTCGAGCGGGGAGACGGTCCGGGCGGGGAAGACGGTGGCGGAGCCGCCGCCGAGGACGCGGGCGTCGCGGGCGGCGGCGCCGATCAGCGCGATCCTGCCGGGCTTCAGCGGCAGCGCGCCGTTCTCGTTGCGGACGAGGACGAAGGAGCGGCGGGCGATCTCGCGGGCGAGCGACTCGCCGTGGACGGGCGCGGGCAGGTCGGTGACGGCCGGTTCGGCGCCCTCCAGGATGCCGACGCGGGCGGCGAGGCGCAGGACGCGGCGGACGGCCTCGTCGACCCGGGACTCGTCGGCCCGGCCGTCCCGTACGGCCTGCGCGAGGGCCTCGCCGTAGACGGTCTGCGGGCCGGGCATGGCGATGTCGAGGCCGCCGGCGAGGGCGCCGGTGGTGGAGCGGGCGGCGGTCCAGTCGGAGACGTTGATCCCGTCGAAGCCCCACTCGCCGCGCAGGACCTCGTTGACGAGGTGGTGGTGCTCGGTCATCGTCGTGCCGTTGACCGTGTTGTAGGCGGTCATGACGCCCCAGGGGTGGGCGTTCTCGACGATCGCCTCGAAGGGGGCCAGGTACAGCTCGCGCAGGGCGCGTTCGCCGACGAGGTTGTTCACCGTGAGGCGGTCGGTCTCGGCGTCGTTGGCGACGAAGTGCTTGACGGTGGTGCCGACGCCGCCGGACTGGACGCCCCGGACGTACCCGGTGCCGATCCGCCCCGTGAGGTACGGGTCCTCGCTGTAGGCCTCGAAGTGGCGGCCGCCGAGCGGGGAGCGGTGCAGGTTGACCGTGGGGGCGAGCAGGACGTGGACGCCCTTGCGGCGGGCCTCCTGGGCCAGCAGCACCCCGGCCCGGTGGGCGAGTTCGGGGTCCCAGGTGGCGGCGAGGGCGGTCGGTGAGGGCAGGGCGACGGACGGGTCGTCGGCGCTCCAGTGCACCCCGCGGACGCCGATCGGGCCGTCGGACATGACCAGGGAGGCCAGTCCGGCCTCCGGCAGCGCGGGCAGGCTCCACATGTCCTGGCCGGCCAGCAGCCGCGCCTTGGCGTCCAGGTCGAGCTTGCCGAGGGCGGCCTCGACCGCCGCCTCGCGCCGTGCCTCCGCCGTCTCCGCCGCGTCTGCTGTCTCCGCCACGTCGCCACCTCCACGTCGAGAGTCGCTGGATGCCGACATCGTGCCCGCGTTACCTGTAATGCGGTAGGTTTCGTTACCTTCTCGCAATGATCAGGGTTCGTCATGTCGTACGGTGACGCCATGACGGCCAGGACGAGAAGCGAGGAACGGCGCGCGGAGATCGTGCGGGCCGCTCTGGAGGTGATCGCCGAACGCGGCTACCGCGGAGCGAGCCTGGCCGCGGTCGCCGAGCGGGTCGGGCTCACCCAGCAGGGGCTGCTGCACCACTTCCCGACGAAGGAGGCGCTGCTGGTCGCGGTGCTCCAGGAGCGGGACCGCTGGGACGCGATGCCCGCGGGCCGGCTGCGCCTGGACCTGCTGGCCTCGCTGGTCGAGTACAACGCGATGCGGCCCGCCATCATCCAGACCTTCGCGGCGCTGCTCGGCGAGAGCGTCACGGAGGACCATCCGGCGCGGGCGTACTTCACGGAGCGCTATGTCGGGGTGCGCGCCGGCATGGCCGAGGTGCTGCGCGCCGAGTACGGCGACCGCCTGCCGGGCGGCCTCACCCCCGAGCGTGCCGCACCCCTGGTGGTGGCGCTCCTGGACGGCCTGCAGTACCAGTGGCTGCTGGACCCGGAGTCGGTGGACATGGCGTCGGCGTTCCGGGACTTCCTGACGCTGCTGGACGAGAGCACCGGCTGAACGCCCGGCGGGCGGGTCCCCGGGATCGCGACCGAGCCGGTCTACCTGCCGTGGGCGTCCTTGCGGGGAAGGGGGCCGATGTCGGCGTGGCGGCCGGGACGGAGGGCCGCGTGGCGTTGTCCGGGGCCGGGGCCGGCGCTCCGTGCGGCGAGGGCGTCGGCGACCGCCCCGGTGGCGAAGGCGTAGACGGCCTTGTGCAGTACGTCGATGACGAGTTCCTTGCGGGGCCAGCTGGGCGGCGGGGCGCCGACGCCGGTGGCGTTTTCGAGGATCTGGTCGTTGGTGAGGCGCACGACGGTGAACTTCGCCGAGGCGACCGGTCCGCGCAGTCCGGCCTGGGCCATGAGCGAGCGCAGCACGCCGAGGAGGGCCGCTTGGCCGAAGTGCATGGTCCAGTTCACCGGCAAAGGCTGCTTCCCCGGGTGTTCGGGCAGGCCGGTCAGGCGCTGGAGGACCCGGGCGGGCACGTGGGAGCCGGGCCGTTTGGTGATGGCCTGTTCGAGTTTCTCGCCGAGGGTCATCACGACGCCTCCGGCGGTGCCGGCGATCAGTCCCTGCCACAGCGCGCGCTTGATCATGCCGTTGCGGGTACCCGCTGGCCGGCACCTTGACCCGGGCCGCCGGGCGGGCTCACCCGGATGCCGTGCCCGGCGGGAACGCGGCCGGTGCGAGGGGGTAGACGTACGGCAGCAGACGCGTCCGTGTCAGGAAGGCAGGCACATGAACGCACCGGCCCACCCGTCGGCGGTCCACACCGCGCGGCCTGAGCAGCGCAGGTCGATGGTCGTGTGCGGAGTGATCGGAGCCGCGCTGATGGCCGCCGTCGACGAGATCGTCTTCCACCAGATTCTGGGCTGGCACCACTTCTACGACCGCTCCACCCTCAACGTGGGGCTGCTGTCGGACGGGCTGCTGCACACCGCCGAGCTGCTGGCCCTGGTCGCCGGGTTCTTCGTCCTCGCCGATCTGCGGCGCCGCCGCACCCTGGCTCCGGCCCACGCCTGGGCCGGATTCTTCCTGGGCCTGGGGATCTTCCAGCTCTGCGACGGAATCGTGGACCACAAGCTGCTGCGCCTGCACCAGATCCGCTACGGCGTGGACGTCACCCCCTATGACTGGGCGTGGAACCTCGGCGGCCTGGTCCTGCTGCTGATCGGCGTGGCACTGGCCATCCGTGCGGCCCGCCGCAATCGGACCGGCGCGGCATCGTGATCCTCGCGCACGCGCACCCCGGCACGGGCACGGACCCTGGCCTGGCAGGGCTGGTCACCGCGGCGGCCTCCCTGTCGGCGACCGTCCTCTACGCGTCGGCCGCGGCCCGCTTGCGGCGCCGCGGGGACGCCTGGCCCTGGTGGCGCGATGCGTCGTTCACCACCGGCAGCGCGGCCCTGGCCTGGGCGGCGGTGGGCTCACTGCCGGGCGGTCCCTTCACCGCCCACATGGTGCAGCACCTGATCGTCGGCATGGCGACCCCGTTGCTGCTCGTCCTCGCCCGTCCTCTGACCCTGGTCCTGCGTGCCCTGGCCCCCGGTGCAGGGCGCAGAGGGCTGCTGGCCCTGGCGCACTCCCGTTGGGCGGGCCGGCTCCTCTTCCCTCCGCTGGCGGCCCTGCTGGATGCCGGAGGGCTTTGGCTTCTGTACCGCACCGGGCTGTTCGCCACGCAGCAGCACGTGCCGTGGCTGCACGCCCTGGTCCACACCCACGTCCTGGCCGCCGGACTGCTGTTCACCTTCGCCGTCTGCCGGCTCGATCCGGTGCACCGCCGCTGGAGCCTTGCGGTGCGCGGGGCGGCCCTGCTGGCCGCCGGCGCCGCGCACGCCGTGCTCGCCAAGAGCATGTATGCGGCCGGGCCTCCCGGCACCAGCTTCACCGCCGCCGACCTGCACACCGGAGCCCAGGTCATGTACTACGGCGGCGATCTGGTCGAAGCAGCGCTCGCCATCGTCCTGGCCGGCTCCTGGTACGCGGCTTCCGGCCGTGCCCGGACGCGGCGGCACCGGGCGGACCGGCACGTGAGGCAGCACGCTGTGACCCGGGCGCCGGCCGGGCCCTGAGGCCCCCGCCCGGTGAGGGCCGCCGGGCTCGGTGTGACGCACCTGAGCCCGCCCATGGCGTGGGCCACTTCCGTCACGCGATACTGCGGCCGTCCGGCACCACTCAGCGCACCCCACTGCGACGGAAGGCCCGAACTGCCTTGAATTCCCTGCGTATCCGGATAGGCGTCCTCGGTCTGGCCCTGCTGACCGGCTTCAGCACCCCGACGGCCGCGAGCGCCGCCGAGGCGGCGGCCCCCTCCCCCACCGTCGAGGAACGGCGGCTCGACAGGGCCGTCCCGCAGGAGATCCTGCGGCGCTCCGGATTCGACACCCTCGCACCGAGGTTGGCCCGGGCGCTCGATGCGGCCCGCTCCTACGGGGAGGCCCGCCGGGCGGTGGCCCGCGAGGGCTCGCAGTTGTGGCGGCGGGCCGTCGACCGGGCGCAGGGGCGCGGCCCCGTCGGCGGAGACCTCAGCCGGGACGACGACCGGCCGCTGTACTGGGCGCGGCTCGGCATGACGCGCGAAGTGCGCACCTGGGAGCCGCAGTTCGATCTGACGGACGGGCAGCGGGCCGCGCTGCTGGACGAGCTGGAGCGCACCTCGCGCGGCCAGACGGTCATCGGCTACCCACACGGCAAGGGCCTGAAGCGCATCCTGCTCACCGGCTTCGATCCGTTCACCCTGGACCGGGACATCCGTATCTCCAACCCGTCCGGCGCCACCGCGCTCGCCCTCGACGGCACCGTGATCGAGACGGCGGACGGCCCGGCCCGGATCGAGACGGTCGTGTTCCCGGTGCGCTGGCAGGACTTCACGGAAGGGACGGTGGAGCGGACGCTGCGGCCGTACCTGCCGAAGGTCGACCTGTTCACGACCGTGAGCCAGGGCCGCGTGGGCCGGTTCGACATCGAGCGGACCAACGGGGCCTGGCGCGGCGGCTTCGGGGACAACGAGAACATCGGCCGCACCGAGACCGTACCCGTCAGCGACCCCGCCTCCCAGCCGCAGTGGACGACGACCACGCTGCCGTACCGGGCGATCGTCGCCGCGGACACCGGCCGTTTCCCGGTGTACGACAACACCGGCGTCACGGAGATCCCGGCGGGCGGCACGGAGCCCGTCGTCCGCCCGGACGGGCCGACCCCCGGCTCGACCGCTCGCGCGGGCGGCGGTGGTGACTACCTCTCCAACGAGATCGCCTACCGGGCCACGCTGCTGCGGGACCGACTGGGGCTGCACGACGTCCTGCCGGGCGGGCATGTGCACACGCCCGTGCTCCAGTTCGGCGCCGGTAACACCACCGAGGTCACCGACCCGGAGTTCGTGCGGAACCGGCTGGACATCATCGCGCAGGTGAGGACGATCCTGAGGGTGGCCGCGGAGGAGTCGTGACGGCTCCGTCGCCCTCCGCGCCGTCCTCCTGGATCTCCTCGCCCAGCAGTTCCCGCGCCATGAGGGTGCCGCCGGCGACCGCGCCCGGCATCAGGAACACCGCGACGAACGGGACCAGGAAGGCCACGGCCAGCGGCGTGCCGAAGCCCCAGACGAGGGTCTTGCGGGAGCGGAGCAGGCCGAGGCGGGTGCGCAGTTCGACGCCACGGCGCTGGAGGGCGACGGCCGTCAGTTCCTCGGTGAGGAAGAAACCGGTGACGATGCACCCGATCACCGGTACGGCCGTCTGGCCGACGACGGGGATGAAACCGCACGCGAACAGCAACACGCCCCACAGGGCGGCCCGTACGACGATCCGGAGGCTGTCCCGGGCGGAGATCCACAACTCCCGCCACAGCGGCAGGCCCGACTCGGGGGCGTGGCCGTCCGGGGACACGTCCCGGTCGACCTTCTCGGAGAGGGTCTCGTAGAAGGGCTGCCCGATCAGCAGCGTCGCCGCGGTGAACGTCACCACGGCGAGGAGCAGGGCGAGGGCGAACAGCACGGCGGTCAGGAAGCCGCGGAAGAGCCCGAGCCACGGGCTCGACCAGTCGTCGGCGAACGGGGTCGCCCAGGCGACGGCGTCCTCGCCCCACAGCGCCAGCGCGACGAGCGCCGCCGCGTACAGCACGAGGGTGATCAGGCCCGGGAGCAGCCCGAAACCGTAACTCCTGCCGTGCCGGGCCACCCATCGCTGGCCCTTCAGCAGGTACCGGAAACCCACCCCGAGATCGCGCATGGGAAAACCCTATCGGTGCTGGTGTCGCGCCCTTGACGCGCTCCGGTCACACCGGTGTCACAGCCGCCCGGGAGGGGCCATCCGGGTCATCGGTGACACCAAGGCGGCCTTGTTGCCGTTGAGTCGAACCGGTACACCTCGCCGTACCGATCTCAGGAAGCCCCTCAGGAGGTACGCGTGCGCACCACGAGAACCGTTCCTGCGAGACCTGTACTGATCGTCACCCTCACCCTCGCCACGGCGGGTTCACTCCTGCTCGGCCCCGACGCCGCCGGCGCGGACCCGAAGCCCGTCACCCGCGAGGGCGCCGCCGTGGACGACCACGCGGCACAGGCTCCCGCGAGCGCGGCCCGGCGCGCACTGACCGCGGACACCCCTAGCGGCACGTCCACCGCGACGCCCGTCCGCGGCTACCCCCGCCGCCAGGTCCTCTCCCCCGACCCGGAGAACCCCGGCGACAAGTCCCTGAAGCTGGGCCTCACTCCGTACCACGCGATCGCCCCGAAGCTGAACGCCCTGCAACGCCTCGGCGACCGGGTGAGCGTGGAGGTGACCGGCCGCTCGGCCGGCGGCCACCGCCTCTACCTCGTCACCGTCACCGCCCCGGAGACCACCCGCCAGGCCCTCGCACAGGAGCGCATGCGCGAGCTGATCGAGAACGCGCCCGCGGCGGCCGCGAAGTCCCGCGAGATCAAGCACGGTTACAAGACCCCCGTCTTCGTCAACAGCAACATCCACGGCAACGAGTGGGAGGGCACCGACGCCTCCCTGAAGATCGTCGAGCAGCTCGCGACGGCGAAGGACGCCGAGACGCGCGACCTCCTGGCGCACAGCCGCCTGTACTTCAACATCACGGCCAACCCGGACGGCCGTATCGCCGGCACCCGCGCCAACGCGAACGGCTTCGACCTGAACCGCGACTTCGTCACCGCCTCCCAGCCCGAGACCCGCGCGATGCGGCAGATCGAGCTGGACAAGCAGCCGGCCGTCCTGCTGGACCTGCACGGCTACGTCAACGGCACCCTCATCGAACCCACCACGCCCCCGCACGGCGAGAATTACGAGTACGACCTCTTCCTGAAGAACACCTACGCCAATGCCCTCGGCATGGAGTCCGCGGTCAACGCCCTCGGCTACACGCCCGCGAAGGACGGCGTGGAACCGGCCCAGATCCCGTTCCGCGACCAGGAGGAGGGCTGGGACGACTGGCCGCCGGTCTTCACCCCGCAGTACGCGGCCTTCCACGGCACGGTCGCCGCGCACACGGTGGAGATCCCGCTGGCGGTGAACAACGAGGAGTACGACGAACTGCCCGTCCCGGAGCTGCGCCGCCGCTCGGCGGTCAACACGGCCGTGGCGGGCGCGGCGATCCGCGCGACCCTGGGCCACGTCCGGGAGCACCGCACCTCACTCGTCGCCGACCAGATCGAGGTCTTCCGCCGCGGCGCGGCCGGCGCCCCGCAGGTGCCGGTGTCACCGCGGACGGTCCCCGGCGTCCCCGGCATCGGCCCGGAGGACGTCTACACGACCACGTTCCCGCGCGCCTACGTCATCCCGTCCGGCGACTCCCGCACCCAGCGCTCGGCCCCGGCAGCGGCCCGCCTCGTCGACCACCTCCTCGCCAACGACGTCCGCGTCACCCGCGCCGACCGCCCCTTCCGGCTCGCCGGACGGACGTACCCCGAGGGCTCGTACGTCGTCGACCTGCACCAGCCCAAGCGCGGCATGGCGAACGTGCTGCTGGCCGACGGGCGGGACATCAGCGGCAGGGTGTCGGTGATGTACGACATCTCGGGCTGGAGCCTGGGCCGCCTGTGGGGCGCCACGGTCGAACGGGTGCCGTCGGGCAGCCTGCGGGGCGCGCCCCTGCGCCCGGTCACCGAGGCGGCCCCCGTCGCCCGCACGGCGGCCGGCGGCAACCTCCGCCTGCGCCTGACCGACCCGCGCGAGATCGCGGCCCTCAACTCCCTCCTCCGGCAAGGCGTTGAGGTGCGCCAGGGGCCGGACGGCAGCGCGATCGTCCCGGCGTCGGCCCGCCGCGAGGCGGTCGCGGCAGCCCGTACGCACGACGTCTCCTTCACGGCCACGCGGCTCACCGGTGGCACGCCCCTGCACCGCCTCCGGGTCGCCGCCGCCGTCACGCCCGGTGAGCTGTTCGCCCTGCGGGAGATGGACTTCGACGTCACGCCGGTCTCGACGGCCGTCCTGAACGGGGGCTTCGACTGGTCCGGCTCGGACGTGCTGTTCGTGTCCGCCGGCCTGGACCACGCCGCCCTGACCGCCTCCGCCCGCAGGGCCCTGGACGCCTTCCTCGACGACCACGGCCTGGTCGGCCGGGGAGCGACGGGAGCGGCCCTGAACGCGGCGGCGGGCCGGCTGGCCGTCACACCGGTCGAGGGCGACACCGACGCCAACGGGGTCGTACGAACGGCGAACACGGGCCGCGTCACGCTCGACGCTCCCGCGCACGCCTTCGTCTACGCCCCCCTGTGGTTCACCGGCCTGGGCCCGGGCGTGCGGGTGGAGCAGTCGTACGCGACCGGGAATCCGCTCGTCTCCGGGCACTGGCGCCCGCTGCAGGACGGCACCGGCGGTCCCGCGGCGGCAGCGGGACAGGCCTCGGTGGTCAGCGGCGGCCGGACGGTCCTGTTCGGCACCGAACCACTCTTCCGAGATCATCCCAAGGGACAATTCCCACAGGTGGCGAGGGCCTTGTTCACAGTGGCACACAGCGGTTCAGGTGAGGAGAGCGGATGACGCAGGAGATCCACGGCACGGTGGCCGACGGCTTCCAGGGGGTGCGCGAGGAGTTCGCCGCGTTCGTGGCCGGGGAGCGCCCCGACTACGAGGGCCAGCTGTGCGCCTACGTCCACGGCCGCAAGGTCGTCGACCTGTGGGCGGGGACCGACGCGGACGCCCTCTACGGCGTGTTCTCGTCCACCAAGGGCGCCGCCTACCTGGTCGTCGCGCTCCTCGTCCAGGACGGCACGCTCGAACTGGACCGCAAGGTGACGTACTACTGGCCGGAGTTCGCGGCCGAGGGCAAGGGCGCCCTGACCCTGCGCGACCTGCTCGCGCACCGGGCGGGCGTGGTCGGCACGGACACCGGCTTCACCCTCGCGGAGCTGGCCGACGACCGCCAGCTCGCCGAACGCCTCGCCGACCAGCGGCCGTTCTGGCGCCCCGGCACGGCGTTCGGCTGTCACGCGCTGGTCAGCGGGGCCCTGGTGGGCGAGGTGGTACGCCGGGCCACGGGCCGCACGCTCCAGGAGGTCTACCAGGAGCGGATCAGGACCCCCTACGCCCTGGACTTCCACCTCGGCCTGCCCGCGCCCCACGAGCCCCGTTTCCGCACCACCCAGCCGATGGCCCCGACCCCGGACCAGCAGGCCCTCCTCGACGCCACGCCGACGGGTCCGCACACGCTCACCTCGATCGCCTTCAACCGCCACGCCGCGGAACCCACCGACCTCGCCTCGCTGCCCAACATGCCGCTGGTCCGCGCCAAGGGCCCGGCGTCGGTGGGCGCGGTGGCGTCCGCGCGGGGGCTGGCCGGGATGTACGCGGCGGCGATCAGCGAGGTGGGCCAGCGGGCGCCGCTGCTGAAGCCGGACACCGTGGCGGAGTTCGGCCAGTTCCACTCGGTCGGTTACGACCTGGTGGCACGTGCCCACAAGTCGTTCGGCCTCGGCTTCCAGACCACGGCCGACGCGTGGCACCCGTTCCTCGGCGCCGGGACGATCGGGCACAGCGGCGCGAACGGCTCGCAGGCCTTCGCGGACCCGTGGAGCGGACTCGCGTACGGCTACACGCGCCGCCGTTTCGCCTTCCCGGGCGGCGCGGCCCCGGAGAACGACCGTCTGGCGCGGGCGATCCACAGGGCGGCCCTCGCCCTCTGAGCCGGGCACGGACGGAGGCCGCACCCCACGTCCAAGGGTGCGGCCTCCGCGTACGCAACGACGGCGGTCAGACCAGCGTCACGGTGATGTTCCCGCGGGTCGCCTTCGAGTAGGGACACACGCCGTGGGCCTTCTCGATGAGCGAGCGCGCGGTGCCCCGGTCCACCTTGGGAATGTCGGCGGAGATCTCCACGATGATCCCGAAACCGTCCCCGTTCTTCCCGAGGCCGACCTTCGCGGTGACGGTCGCCCCGGTGAGGTCGGCCCCCTCCTGACGTGCGACGACGCCGAGAGCACCCTGGAAACAGGCGCTGTAGCCGGCGGCGAACAGCTGCTCCGGGTTGGTCCCGGCGCCACTGCCGCCCATCTCCTTCGGCGGGTTGACGACGACGTCGAGCTTGCCGTCGTCGGTGGCGACCCGTCCGTCGCGCCCGCCCTCGGCGGTGGCGACGGCGGTGTACAGGACGTCGGACTGCTGGATGGGCATGCGGTTGTGTTCCTTCGGTCGTCCGCCGCGGCTCGCGCCCGGGCCGAGCGGATTCGGAAAGAACTTACCGCATGCCGGAAACCATCAGAAGGTGTCAGAGCTTGACGATCATCTTCCCGGTGTTGTCGCCGCGCAGCACACCGAGGAACGCCTCGAGGTTGTTCTCGATGCCCTCGACGACGGTCTCCCGGTACTTCAGCTCACCGGAGGCGACCCAGGGGGCGACCTCCTGCACGAACTGCGGCTGAAGGTCGTAGTGGTCCCCGACCAGGAAGCCCTCGATACGGCCGCGGGTGGCGATCAGGCGGGCGAGGTTCCTCGGACCCGGGGCGGGCTCGGTGTTGTTGTACACGGAGATCATCCCGCAGACGGCGATCCGCCCGCCCTCGTTGAGGGACCCGATGGCGGCCTCCAGGTGATCACCACCGACATTGTCGAAGTACACGTCGATCCCGTCGGGAGCCGCGGCGCGCAGCTGCTTGCCCACGGGGCCGTCCTTGTAGTTGAAGGCGGCGTCGAAGCCGTACTCCTCCACGAGGAGCTTCACCTTCTCGTCCGACCCGGCGGAGCCGATGACCCGGGAGGCGCCCTTCAGCTTGGCGATCTGCCCGACCTGACCGCCCACGGCGCCGGCGGCACCGGACACGAAGACGGTGTCGCCCTCCTTGAAGGCGGCGGTGCGCAGCAGGCCCGCGTAGGCGGTGAGGCCGGTCATGCCCAGCACGCCGAGGTACGTCGACAGCGGCGCGGCGTCCGGGTCCACCTTGACGGCGTTCTTCGCGCCGACGACCGCGTACTCACGCCACCCGAAGAAGTGCAGCACGTGATCCCCGACGGACAGCCCCTCGGCGTTCGAGGCCACGACCTCGCCGACGGCACCGCCCTGCATGACCTTGCCCAGCTCGAAGGGGGCGACGTAGGACTTCGCGTCGCTCATACGGCCGCGCATGTACGGGTCCACAGAGAGGTACTTGTTCCGCACGAGGACCTGCCCCTCACCCGGCTGCGGCACCTCAGCCTCGACGAAGGCGAAGTCCTCGGGCTTCGGCCATCCGACGGGGCGGCTGACCAGGTGCCACTCGCGGCTGACGGCGGGGAGGGTGGAGGTGTCGGTCATGGTGCGCCTTTCCACTGACTCGGTTGGCTCGATCGGCTCGGTGCAAATGTTTCAGTACCTGAAACAACCATGCTCCTGAAAATTTCAGGTTGTCAAATAACCGGGTACCCTCGATTGCATGGCCTCCACCACATCCGCCTCCCGGAACAGCCACCGCCCCGATCCGCTGACCCTTGAGGTCGTCGAGCTCATCGGGGAGGTCGTGGCGCGGTTCCATGAGGACTACGAGGAGGCGGCGGCGGAACATGCGCTGACCGGGGCGCAGGCGCGGTTGCTGAGTCTGCTGTGCCTCGAGCCGCTGCCGATGCGGAGGCTTGCCCAGCGGCTGAAGTGCGAGCCGTCGAACGTCACGGGGATCGTGGACCGGCTGGAGGCGCGGGGGCTGGTGGAGCGGCGGCCGGATCCCGCGGATCGGAGGGTGAAGGTGGCGGCGGCGACGGGTGAGGGGCGGCGGGTGGCCCGGAGCCTGCGGGAGTCGCTGCGGTTCGCCCGGGAACCGCTTGCCGGTCTCTCCGAGGGGGAGAGGGTGGCTTTGCGGGATGCGTTGCGGGGGATGCTGGGGTGAGGTCGGGGTGGTGCCGGACGCTGCGGGGTGCTCGGCGTAGCCGCTGAGGCCGGGTGGGTCCGCAACCCGGCGG
>NZ_WWIQ01000036.1:0-36374 GCF_009862985.1 Streptomyces sp. SID5464
CCCCAGGGCGGCACGGGTGGGCGCAGCGGCACCCCGTTGCGCCGCGTTGCGCAACGCCCCGGCGTCAGCAGCGACCCCGGGGCGGTTGCAATCTGGCGGTGTTCGATCAGTCCTGGTCGTCCTGGTCGTCGTCCTGGTCGCGGTCCGCCGTGATCTTGCCCGTGCTGAGGTCGATCTTCCAGTCCTGCTCGGCGCCGCCGGACTTGTGCGTCTCGGCCTCCCAGGACTTGTTCTTGCCGTCCTCGTCCAGGTCCACGGACGTCACCGTGCCCTTGCCGCCGGCAGCCTTCGCGGCCTCCTCGGCCGTCACCGAAGCGCCCTTCAGAGCCGCCCGCACCTGCGCCGTGTCGTCCTCGTCGTCGGTGTGCGAACCGAGCACCTTGCCGCTGGACGGGTCGACGCTCACGCTGTGCCAGGTGTTGTCGCCGGAGAGGACGTCGACCTTCCAGATCACCTTGTCGCTGTCGTCCTCGTCGTCCAGCTCGGCGGACACCGCCGTACCGGACGTGTGCTTCAGCGCGGACGCGATGGCCTCGGGCGCCGTCACGCCGGTGGAAGCCGCCCGCGCGTCGTCGTCCCGGCCGTTGTCGTCGTCGTGGTCGTCCTGTGCGTCGGGACCGTCCTCGTCGCCGCGGACGTCGTCGTCCGACAGCCGGGTGTGGGCCGCCTGCCGCGCCGAGCCCCCGTCGTCACCCGTGGTCGCGAGAGCCGTGGCCGTGCCACCGCCGATCAGAGCGGCAGCGGTCACAGCGGCGATGACGATGTTGCGCTTCATGCGGATTCCTCCCGAGTCACTTCGTTTTCGACGTGTTCCAATCTGGCTGACCGAGGCTGAGAGGAACCTGAAGGCCCCTGAAGGGATCTTCAGCTTGGCTTTGCCACTCTTTACCCATGCGCCTGTTGATCGTGGAGGACGAGAAGCGGCTGGCCCTGTCGCTCGCCAGGGGCCTGACGGCCGAGGGGTACGCCGTGGACGTCGTCCACGACGGACGGGAGGGGCTGCACCAGGCCTCGGAGGGCACGTACGACCTGGTGATCCTCGACATCATGCTGCCCGGGCTCAACGGCTACCGGGTCTGCGCGGCCCTGCGCGCCGCCGGGCACGAGGTGCCGATCCTGATGCTCACCGCCAAGGACGGCGAGTACGACGAGGCGGAGGGGCTCGACACCGGTGCGGACGACTATCTGACCAAGCCCTTCTCGTACGTCGTGCTCGTCGCCCGGATCAAGGCGCTGCTGCGGCGGCGCGGGGCGGGTGCCGGGGCCTCGCCCGTGCATGTGCACGGGGATCTGAAGGTGGACACCGCGGCCCGGCGGGTGTTTCTGGGGGAGGACGAGGTCGCCCTGACCGCCAAGGAGTTCTCCGTGCTGGAGCACCTCGTGCTGCGGGCCGGGGAGGTCGTATCCAAGTCCGAGATCCTCGAACACGTGTGGGACTTCGCGTACGAGGGTGATCCCAACATCGTCGAGGTGTACGTCAGCACCCTGCGGCGGAAGCTGCGGGCGGGGCTGATCCGGACCGTGCGCGGTGCCGGGTACCGGCTGGAGACGTCGCCATGAGGCGGCTGTTCGGGTCCGTCCGGGCGCGGGCCACGCTCGGTGCGACGCTCGTCGTCGCGGTGGCGCTCGTCGCCGCCGGGGCCGCCGTCCTGCTGTCCCTGCGGTTCAACCTGATGGGCGAGGCCGGCACCCGGGCGGAGCGCTCGGCGCGGGCGGTCGCCGCCGAGCTCGCCGCCGGGACGCCGTACGACAAGCTGTCCGGGCTGGACGGCGACGACGGGCCGGTCCAGGTGCTCGCCGAGAAGAAGCGGGTGGTCGCGGTCAGCGAGGATCTGGAGAAGATCAGCGGTACGGACTCCGACCGGGTGAAGCCGCTGCCGCCGGTGGCGCCCCGCGGGGACGATGACGACGACTCCGACGACCACGAGGAGTCCCTCGAACCCGGGGAGATCGCCGGGGAGAGCACCTTCAGCAACGGGTCCGCGACGATCGACGGCGACACGGAGGACTACCGGTTCGCCGCCGTCGAGGTCGAGACCCAGGACCGGGGCCGTCTCAAGGTCTATGCCGGTGCCCCGCTGGCCGCCGAGCACGGGGCCGTGCAGACCGCGACGACGGTGATGCTGATCGGGTTCCCGCTGCTGCTCGGCGTCGTCGCGGGCGTGACCTGGCTGGTCACCCGGCGGGCGCTGCGGCCGGTGGAGGGCATCCGGAGCGAGATGGCCGCGATCACCGCCTCCGAGGATCTCGCGCGGCGTGTGCCGGAGCCGCAGACGCACGACGAGGTGGCCCGGCTCGCCCGGACGACGAACGAGACGCTCGCGGCCCTGGAGGCCTCCGTGGAGCGGCAGCGGCGCTTCGTCGCCGACGCGTCCCACGAACTGCGGAGCCCGATCGCCTCGCTGCGGACCCAGCTGGAGGTGGCCGCCGCGCATCCCGAACTGCTGGACCTCGACGGGGCGGTGGAGGACACCGTACGGCTGCAGCGGCTCGCCGCCGACCTGCTGCTGCTGGCCCGGCTGGACGCGGGGGAGCGGTCCAACGACGCGAAGGTCGACCTCGCCGGGCTGGCCCGGGAGGAGGCCGAGGGGCGGACGGGCGTGACGGTGGACGCGGAGCCGGTGAACGTGGCCGGATCGCGCGGGCAGTTGGGACGGGTGCTCGCCAATCTGCTCGACAACGCCCAGCGGCATGCCCGGTCGGCCGTCACGGTGAGCGTGCGCCGGGAGGGTGATCTGGCCCTGGTCGGGGTGGCGGACGACGGGGACGGCGTGCCCGAGGCCGACCGGGAGCGGATCTTCGAGCGGTTCGTACGGCTGGACGCCGCCCGCAGCCGGGACGACGGCGGTGCCGGGCTGGGACTCGCCATCGCCCGGGACGTCGCCGTCCGGCACGGCGGCACGCTCACGGCGGGGCAGGGGCCCGCAGGCGGAGCTCTGTTCGAACTCCGCCTGCCGCTCGCCTAGTCAGGGGCTGCGGTTACGGGCGTCCGCGCTGGGCGCGCAGGTGCTCCGCGATGGGCTTGAGGGCCTTGTCGAGTTCCGTCAGGGCCTCGGGGGGCAGCAGGTCGATGAAGTGCCTCCGCACGGATGCCACATGGTGGGGCGCGACCTTCTGCATCGTCGCCATGCCGTGGTCGGTGAGGACCGCGTAGAGCCCCCTGCGGTCGGACTCGCAGTTCTCCCGCCGGACCAGGTTCGCGTTCTCCATGCGCGTGATCTGGTGCGAGAGGCGGCTCTTGGACTGGAGGGTGGCGGAGGCGAGGTCGCTCATCCGCATCCTCTGGTCCTCCGACTCGGAGAGATTCACCAGGATCTCGTAGTCGTTCATTGTCAGGCCGAACGGCTGCAGGTCCTTTTCGAGCTGGTACGTCAACAGCCTGTTGACCTCCAGGTGGGTGCGCCAGGCGCACTGCTCCGCATCGGTCAGCCAGCGGGTGGCCGTCTCGGTCTCCATGAATGAAGTCTACCTAAAATGTTGAAAGGCGAACTAGTGAGGGTCTTCGCGTGACGGAGCGCACCCGCCGAACATCGGTGCGCAGGCGTTCGATGTCACACTCCGCAGACTACCGCTCACAGCCCGAAGCGACGCTGGAGGTCCCCCAGCTGTCCGGGAAGGCGCGGTACGCCGGACGGCCCTGCCTGGGGGCTGTGCGCCCCGCCGCCGGGCACGCCGGCCCGGTGCGGAACGGCCCCCGTGGCCTGCTCGGCCATCAGTGTCTCGGACGACTGGAGCAGGACCGTGCCGGCGCCGACGAACTCGAACTGGTGCTCCTCGCCGGAGGCTCCGCCGAGGCCCGTCAGTGCACGTAGACCGCCCATCACACCGGTCATGTACCCGTGGTCGTAGTGGTGGCAGGGGGAGGGGCAGTCGGCCCAGCCGACCAGGGCCTGTGGGTCGACCCGGATGGGGGGTTCCATGAACACCACGGGGCCGTTCGACGCGGCCACGAACTTTCCGGTTCCGATGAGGGTCAGGAAACCCGGCACGATTGATTGCTTCAGTGACAGAGTTGGCTGAAAAGCGAGCAGATTGCCGGAGCGAATGGTCAGGTTGCCGTCTTCCAGGTCGTACGAGTTCACGTCGAAGGCCCGGTCGGCGAGGAGCATCTTGCCCGAGCCCTCCGCCACGACCCAGTCGCTCGCGTGCAGTGGCGAATGGAAGGACGTACGGACGAGACGGTCCAGCCGGCCGTGTCCGACGCCGTTGAAGTCGATCGAGCCGTAGTAGGCGATCATCTTCCCCTTCTGGAGGAACCACTGGCTCCCCTTGAGTTCCACGCAGAAGGTGTAGGCGTTGACGTTGTCGTCGGGCGGCAGCGTCGCCGGGTCGAAGACCGCGGGGCCGGCGCCCGGGGTTCCGTAGGTGCTCACAGCTTCTCCTCCGACGCCTGGACGTACACCGCACCGCTCCCGCTGAGCTCCAGCTGGAACGCCTCGCCCGAGCCGCGGCCCACCATGTCCCGCCAGCCCAGGGCCGTGGACAGCTTGTTGCGGACCTCCCCGTGGTGGGCGACGTAGGCCTGCGGGTCCACGTGCACCGGCCGCTGGGGTGTGATCGGGATCTCGATCACCCCGCCGTGGGCCATGACCGCGACGGCCCCGTGTCCCTTGAGCGTGGTCGTGAACAGTCCCTGGCCGCTGACCTGCCCGCGCACCATGCCCATGACGCCGCCCTGCGACCCCAGGAACATCGTGCCCTGCTGGAGCGTGCCCTCGAAGGCCAGGAGGCGGTCCGCCTCCACGTACAGCGTGTCGCCGGACAGCTGGATCACCTGGACGTGATGCCCGCCGTGCCCGAAGAGCACGGTGCCGCTGCCCTCGACGGTCATCAGGGGTGTGTCCTCGTCGGCGACCCGGCGGCCGATCATCGACATGATCCCGCCCTGGCCGCCGGCCATGTTGGGCGTGAAGGACACCTCGCCCTTGTAGGCGAGCATCGCGCCGCGCTGGCTGAACAGCCGTTGGCCCGGCGCGACCGTCGCCTCGACCATCTTCGCGTTGATCTCCCGGAAGGCCATCTCACACGTCTCCCGCGATCGTGTTCCGCTCGCTCGGCTGCACGTACACCAGCCCGTCCCCCTCGAACCGCATCTGGAAGGCCTCGCCGCCGCCCTCCCCGAGCAGCGTGCGGAACGTCACGCCGGACTGGAAGGACTGCCGGAGATTCCCCTGGTGCGCCACATACGCCCCCGGGTCGACGGTCAGCGGATACTGCGGACTCACCCGCAGCACCACCGCCGGGCCGTCCGACATGATCGCCGCCTGACCGTGGCCCTCGACGGTCGTCGTGAACAGGCCGTTGCCCTGTGAGGCCCCGCGCAGGCCGGTGAACTCCGTCCCCGTGCGCAGCCCGCCGTCGGTCGCGAGCAGGTTGCTCGACTCCACGTAGAGCTTGTCGCCCTGGAGGCCGACCAGGTTGATCTCGGAGGCTCGGTCCGCGAACCAGCAGGTCCCCCGCCCCTTCACTTCCATCAACGTCATCTGCTCGCCGGTCAGCCGCCGGGTCACCATGCCCCGTATGCCCTCGCCGCCGCCGCTGAGCTTCTTGAAGGCCATCTCGCCGTCGTACGCGACCATCGAGCCGTTCTTCGCCTTCACGGCGTCTCCGGTCATGTCGACGGCGAGCACCTTGCTGCTCTGAAGTCGGAACATCGCCACGTACGCGAAGGTAGCCGCAGGTCGGGCCCCGTGGACAGGGCCTGTGGGTGGAGAACGACCCTGAGCGCACCCCTAGGGGCCGGGGCCCGTGGCGGTTTGCCACAATGGGCGGGACGCTTGTGCGTGCGTTCACAAACCGTCAGCCGTACAGACCGTTCAGATCGTTCAGACCGCCGCGTCTCTCCCACCGAAGGTGACCCGTGGACCTCAAGACCGCCACCGCCATCCGCCGCCTCCGCCTGGTCTCGGCCCCCGAGGCGATCTCCTTCCTCCTCCTGCTCGTCTGCTCGGTGCTGAAGCGGACCACGGACTTCAATGCCGTGCCGGTGATGGGCATGGTGCACGGTGTCCTGTTCATCCTGTACGTGATCTTCTGGGCCGACGCGTGGAACCGGACGAAGTGGTCGGTGAAGACCGCCGCGCTGTACTTCGTGCTCTCGGTGCTGCCGACCGGCGGGTTCTTCGCGGAGCGCAAGCTGCGGCGTGAGGCCGAGGACGCGGTCATCGCCTCCCGGGCACGCCGGGAAGGGGCTGTGCAGGCATGATCGTCGCCTTCTCCGTGACGCCGCTGGGCGTCGGCGAGGACGTGGGGGAGTACGTCGCCGACGCCGTCCGCGTGGTGCGCGAGTCGGGCCTGCCCAACCGGACCGACGCGATGTTCACCTCGATCGAGGGCGAGTGGGACGAGGTCATGGACGTCGTCAAGCGCGCCGTCGCCGCGGTCGAGCAGCGGGCTCCGCGGGTGTCCCTGGTCCTCAAGGCGGACATCCGCCCCGGAGTGACGGACGGGCTCACCTCCAAGGTGGAGACGGTGGAGCGGCACCTCTCCGAATAGGCCGCGAGGACCACAGCCCCGGCTCGTGACGAGCCGGGGCTTCGCTGTGCCGGCAGTTCCCTCTGATGACCCGTGCGGCTCGCGCAGTCCGACGCGCCGACCCACGATGAGGGCTCAGGGCCGACCGCCGTCCCCCTGCCGGACCCGGCGGTCGCCGTCTGCCCAGCGAAGGAAGGGCCTGCCGGTGAACACTTCGACGTATACGTCCCAGTCGGCGTTCGACGGCTCCAGGCTGCGCGTCATCCTGCTCGTCGATCTCCACGAAGGCGCCCAGCAACGGTTCCTCGACGCGTACGAGCACATGCGCAGCCGTGTCGCGTCGGTTCCCGGTCACCTCGGTGACCAGCTGTGCCAGTCCGTGGAGAACCCGTCCCAGTGGCTCATCACCAGCGAATGGGCGACTGCGCCGCCGTATCTCGCCTGGGTGAACAGTGAGGAGCACCTCGAGACCGTCAGGCCCATGCAGGACTGCGTCCGGGACATCCGGTCGCTGCGTTACAACATCGTCCGTGAGACCGGGCGGGCCCTGCCGCCCACCGCCGGGACCGCCGAGGGGGTCCAGGCTCCGGTGCGGGTGGGCGACGGAGTGACGCGCCACGCGCTGACGTTCACCGTCAAGCCCGGCTCCGAGTCGAAGGTCGCGGACATCCTCGCCGGATACGCGCCGCCCCAGGCCCGCGCCGACGACTCCACCCGACTGCGCCGGACGACGCTGTTCATGCACGGCAACCGAGTCGTCCGCACCGTCGAGGTGGAGGGCGATCTGCAGACGGCGCTGCGCCACGTCTCGCGTCAGCCGGAGGTGCGGGCAGTCGAGGAAGCCCTCAATCCGCACCTGGAACAGAGCAGGGACCTGGCCGACCCCGCGTCGGCACGGGCCTTCTTCATCCGCGCGGCCATGCCGGCCGTACACCATGTGGCGCGTGGCGGACCGGAGCCCGCCGGTCTGCGGCGGCACGCCCTGTACTACCCGGCCCGTGAGGGCTGCGGCATGGCGCTGGCACGGCTGCTCGCCCAGCAGGACGAGACCGCCGCGGCCGACCCCGTCGGCCCCGTGCACCGCAGCACCGTCTTCCACCGGGACGACCTGGTCGTCCGTCTCATCGACACGCGGGATCCCGAGACCGATCCGGCCAGGGCGCTCGGCGTGCACGGCCCGAGGAAGGCCGCTGTGCTGGCCCGCCTGCTCGACGGCGCCGCACTCGGCGTCGAAGGGCCGCTCACGAGCGACCGGGACGCCACCCGCCTCCTGGCGCACACCGACATGACGCTGATCACCGATCGCAGGGCTGCCCAGTCCTGACGGTCCGTGGACGACACCCGCCCATGGACGACACCCCCGCTGAGCGCGGGGCCCACACAGACCGACCTGGAGACGGACATGTACAAGACGCGCCCGCGCATCGTGGACCTCAGCGAGACCGAGCCGAACCGCAAGCGTGGCGGCGACCTGCGCACCCTGCTCACGCCCCTCACGGTGGGCTCCACGAGCGGGTTCATGGGCCTGGCCATCATGCAGCCGGGTGAACGCATCAGCGAGCACTACCACCCGTACTCGGAGGAGTTCGTCTACGTCGTCCAGGGCGAGCTGGAAGTCGACCTGGACGACGTGACCCACCCGATCCGCGCCGACCAGGGCCTCATGGTCCCCATCGGCATGCGGCACCGCTTCCGCAACGTCGGTGACGTCGAAGCCCGGATGGTCTTCCACCTGGGTCCGCTGGCTCCGAAGCCGAGCATGGGCCACGTCGACACGGAGGCCCTGGAGGGGAACGCGAGCGGCGAAACGTACCCGGCCGTGCAGGAGGACGGCGCGCAGCCCGAGCGACGCGGGGTGCCCTCGTGACCCGGCGGGTGGCGGTCACCGGCATCGGTGTCGTCGCCCCGGGCGGTATCGGGGTGCCGGCCTTCTGGGACCTCCTCTCGAGCGGCCGTACCGCGACGCGCGGCATCACACTGTTCGATCCCGAGGGGTTGCGGTCACGTATCGCGGCCGAGTGCGACTTCGACCCGCTCGCGCACGGGCTCGATCCCGGCCTGGTCGAACGCGCCGACCGGTACATACAGTTCGCCGTCGTCGCCGCCGCCGAGGCGGTGGCCGACAGCGGCATCGAGTTCGGCGCCGAGGACCCCTGGCGCGTGGCCGTCTCGCTCGGCAGCGCCGTGGGCGGCACGACCCGCCTGGAGCACGACTACGTCCTGGTCAGCGAGCGAGGGCAACGCTGGGACGTCGACCACCGCGCCGCCGGCCCGCAGCTGCACCGGGCGTTCTCGCCCAGCACCCTGGCGTCCGACGTCGCCGAGTACTTCGGCGCCCAGGGGCCGGTGCAGACCGTGTCGACCGGCTGCACCTCCGGACTCGACGCGGTGGGCTACGGCTTCCACACGATCGAGGACGGCCGCGCCGACATCTGCGTCGCCGGAGCGTCCGACTCCCCGATCTCCCCGATCACCATGGCCTGCTTCGACGCCATCAGGGCGACATCGCCGAACAACGACGACCCGGCGCACGCCTCCCGGCCCTTCGACGCCCACCGCGACGGATTCGTCATGGGAGAAGGCTCCGCCGTGCTCGTCCTGGAGGAGCTCGAACACGCCCGTGCCCGTGGCGCGCACGTCTACTGCGAGATCCGCGGCTACGCCACCTTCGGCAACGCGTACCACATGACCGGACTGACCAGCGAGGGCCTGGAGATGGCGAGGGCCATCGACACCGCGCTCGGACAGGCCCGGCTGGATCCCTCACTCATCGACTACGTCAACGCCCACGGCTCGGGCACCCGCCAGAACGACCGTCACGAGACCGCCGCGGTCAAGCGGTCCCTGGGCGCCCACGCCTATGACACGCCCATGAGTTCGATCAAGTCCATGGTGGGCCACTCGCTCGGTGCGATCGGCGCGATCGAGGTCGTCGCCTGCGTGCTGGCCCTGGCCCACCAGGTGGTCCCGCCGACGGCGAACTACGAGACCCCGGACCCCGAGTGCGACCTGGACTACGTACCGCGCACCGCGCGCCCGCGCAAGCTCGCCAACGTGCTGTCCGTGGGCAGCGGCTTCGGCGGGTTCCAGTCCGCAGTGCTCCTGACAGAGCCGGCCGGGAGGAATCGATGAGTGCTCAGCCGAACCGTCGCACCGCCATCACGGGGATCGGTGTGGTCGCGCCCAACGGACTGCAGACGGAGACCTACTGGAAGTCCGTCGCGGAGGGCCTGTCCGTACTCGACCGGATCGCCCGGGAGGGATGCGGGCACCTTCCGCTCCGCGTCGCCGGCGAGGTGCGGGGATTCGACCCCACGGCGCTCATCGAGGAGACCTTCCTCGTCCAGACCGACCGCTTCAGCCACTTCGCGATGGCCGCCGCCGGTGCGGCCCTGAAGGACGCGGGACTGGGCGATGCGGCCGGCGACTCCCCGTACTCCGTCGGTGTGGTCACCGCCGCCGGGTCCGGTGGCGGCGAATTCGGCCAGCGGGAGCTGCAGAAGCTGTGGGGGCAGGGGTCCCGCTTCGTCGGTCCCTACCAGTCCATCGCCTGGTTCTACGCGGCCAGCACGGGCCAGATATCCATCCGCAGCGGCTTCAAGGGTCCCTGCGGCGTGGTCGCGAGCGACGAGGCCGGCGGGCTGGACGCCGTCGCGCACGCCGCCCGGACCGTGGGGCGGGGAACCGACGTGGTCGTGGTCGGGGCGGCCGAAGCGCCGCTCGCTCCGTACTCGATGGTCTGCCAGCTCGGATACCCGGAACTCAGCACGGTCGAGGACCCGGCGCGGGCCTACCGCCCCTTCACCTCCGAGGCCTGCGGCTTCGTCCCGGCCGAGGGCGGTGCCGTGCTGATCGTCGAGGACCTGGACCGCGCACGCCGACGCGACGCGGACGTCCGCGCCATCGTGGCGGGCCATGCGGCCACGTTCACCGGCGCCTCGCGCTGGGACCGCTCACGGGAGGGGCTCGCCCAGGCCGTCCGCGGTGCCCTCGACGAGGCCGGCTGCGCACCGGAGGAGATCGACGTGGTCTTCGCCGACGCGATGGGTGTCCCGGAGGCGGACCGCGCCGAGGCCCTCGCCCTCGCCGACGCCCTCGGCCCGCACGGCACCCGCGTGCCCGTCACGGCTCCCAAGACCGGCATCGGGAGGTCCTACTGCGGGGCACCCCTGCTGGACGTCGCCGCCGCGGTGATGGCCATGGAGGAAGGACGGATCCCGCCCACGCCCAACGTCTTCGACGTCTGCCACGACATCGACCTGGTGACGTCGACGGCGCGCCCGGCCGAGCTGAGCACGGCCCTGGTCCTCAGCCGTGGACTCATGGGCTCCAACGCGGCGCTGATACTGCGCCGCGACCCGGGACCGGCCGCCCGGTGAAGCCCACAGCACCCGTACGACAAGGAGAACGCGTATGAGCAGTGAAGTGACCCTCGAAGAGCTGGCCGCACTGATGAAGAAGGCCGCCGGTGTCACCGTCGACCCGCACGACCTCGAAGCCCGGGTGGACACCCCCTTCGCCGAGTTCGGGCTGGATTCGCTGGGCCTCCTGGGCATCGTGGGCGAGCTGGAGAACCGGCACGCCCGGGCGCTGCCCACCGACGCGGAGAAGTGCAGGACCCCCCGCGACTTCCTCGACCTCGTCAACAGCACCCTCACGGCAGGAGCCTGAGATGGCAGGGCACACCGAGAACGAGATCACCATCGCCGCACCCCTCGACCTCGTCTGGGACATGACCAACGACATCGAGAGATGGCCGCAGCTGTTCAGCGAGTACGCGGCCGCCGAGGTGCTGTCCCGGCAGGGCGACACGGTCACCTTCCGCCTGACCATGCACCCCGACGAGAACGGCAAGGTGTGGAGCTGGGTGTCGGAACGGACCACCGACCGCGACAAGCTCACCGTCACGGCACGCCGGGTCGAACCCGGTCCGTTCGAGTACATGAACATCCGCTGGGAGTACGAGGAGACCCCCGACGGCATCCGGATGCGCTGGACCCAGGACTTCGCCATGAAGCCGGACGCGCCGGTCGACGACGCCGGGATGACGGACATCATCAACCGCAACTCGCCCGTCCAGATGGCCCTCATCCGCGACCGCATCGAGCAGGCCGCCGACGAGCGGCGGACCTCGCCCGTCACGCCCGCCTGAACGCCGCCGCGTTAGGAGACCTCATGCACCACGCCCTGATCGTCGCCCGGATGGCCCCGCACTCGGCCCCGGACATCGCCGAGGTCTTCGCGGCCTCCGACCGCGGCGAACTGCCCCGCCTCGTCGGGGTGACCCAGCGTTCCCTCTTCCAGTTCGGCGATGTGTACATGCACTTCATCGAGGCCGAGCAGGACCCGGCCCCCGCCATCGCGCGGGTGGCCGGGCACCCCGAGTTCCGTGACATCAGCAGCAGGCTCGAGGCGTACGTCAGCCCGTACGACCCGCAGACCTGGCGCGGTCCGAAGGACGCGATGGCGCAGTGCTTCTACCACTGGGAGAGAGACGCGGCCCCGGCCACCCGGTGACGCCGGGAAGAGAAGGCCGCCGCCCGTGAGGGCGGCGGCCTTCCTTCTCTTCTCGTGCGGCCGGGAGCCGTGCGGCCGGGAGCTACGAGGAGCGCGCCAGTGCCGGCAGCAGACGCAGGGCGTTCTCCCGGTTGATGCCCCTGAGCTGCTCGGGTGAGACGAAGGGGTCGCTGTCCAGAGCGGGTACGGCGATGTCGGCGACGACCTGTGCGGGGGTGGGCGGCCAGTCCGTGCCGAACAGGACCCGGCCGGGATCCACCGTGGCCAGCAGCGTGGGCGTGGCGGAGGG
Source organism: Streptomyces sp. SID5464 (assembly GCF_009862985.1). Classification (NCBI taxonomy): domain Bacteria; kingdom Bacillati; phylum Actinomycetota; class Actinomycetes; order Kitasatosporales; family Streptomycetaceae; genus Streptomyces; species Streptomyces sp. SID5464. The sequence goes on from NZ_WWIQ01000036.1 coordinate 12,281, forward strand.
GGACATGGGGCCCGCCGTGTCGAAGTAGAACCGGTGGAGGTAGTCACGGACCCTGCCCGGCTCGATCCCGGGGGTGAGGTGCCCGCCGAAGAGTTCGAGCCGAGTGGCCATGTACGGCAGGAAGCCTCCTCCGTGGGGAAGGACGAAGCTGAGATTCGGATAGCGGTCCAGGGTGCCGTTGCGGATCAGGTTGATGGCCGCGCGTGTGGTGTCCATGAGGAAGTCGCACACGAAGGGCGGCATCCCCGGCAGTCCGGGGCTGCCGCCGGGATCGCCGGCCTTTCCGGCCGGCACTTCCATGGGGTGCGTGCTGACGACGGCGGACCGGTCGTTCAGTTCCTCCAGGAGGCGGTCGTGGCCGGCGTCGCCGAGGTAGACACCGTCCATGCTCGTTCTCGTGCTCACTCCGACGGCCCCGAGCTCGTCGAGTCCGAAACGGAGGCTCCACTGGGAGAGCTCCAGGTCGTCCAGGAACACAGGAGTGAAGAAGGCGAAGCGCGCGGGGTGGTCCTCGACGACGTCGGCCGCCGCCCGCAGGGCGATCCGTGCGCTCTCCTGGCGCTGCGCGCGTTCGCGGAACCGTCCGAGCATCGCGACGGTCATGACGGCGGTGCTGATGCCCGTCTTGTCCATGACCTGCAGAGCCGCGTCCAGGTCCCAGCGTGTCCACCAGGGCAGCCTCTCGCGGTTGACGACACCGCGTTCTTCCGCCCAGTCCAGCCAGGCCGGCGCGGTGAAATGGTGGTGGACGTCCACTCGGCCCGCGACGGGGCCTTCTTCGAATGTCATCGGCATGTCCTCGGCGTGGTCGTTTCGGTGGGTGCTCAGTCGCGGCAGAGCACGGTCTGCAGTACGTCCGTCAGGACACGGCCGGCGGACGGCAGGTGGGTGGGGGCGCGCCAGGCGACGAAACCGTCCGGGCGCACGAGGACGGCACCGTCGGCGGCGGTGCCGTGCAGCGCCGCCCAGTCGGCATCCGGCTCGGGAACGAGGTCGTGGTCAGGGCCGTCTCCGACGAGATACACCTCGACCGGAACGCCCAGGTTCTCGCCGGCCTGCTCCGCGGCGCGGCGCCACTCGTGGCCTTCGGCCCCGGCGAGCACCACGAAGGAACGCTCGTACAGATCGAGAGTGGAGATCCTGGCGCCACGCGCCCAGACCCACATATGGGGTGCGCGGCTCCCCGGCGCTCCGTCGATCAGGAAGGTCTCCGGGACGACCGGCTGCTGAGGGGAAGCGCCCACCACGGCTTTCGAGGCGTACCGGTAGCAGAGCGCGACCGTCATGAGGTCCGCCGCGTCGTTGTTGCGTCCCGCTGCCGGGCGGAACGCGGGGTGCTGCTCCTCGGCGGCCTGCCGGGAGGCCCGTGCGCTCGTCGTGACAGCGACCGGCCGACGTTCGCACTCGTAGGTGTCGAGCAGCGGCAGGCCGGCCCAGCCGCCGAGTACCGCGGCGAGCTTCCAGGCGAGGTTGTGGGCGTCCTGGATCCCGGTGTTGGAGCCGAACGCCCCGTTGGGCGGCATTTCATGAGCCGCGTCACCGACCAGAAAGACCCGCCCCCGCCCGTAGCTGTCCGCGACTCGTTTGGAAGCGTGCCAGGGCGCTTTCCCTGTGATCTCGACATCAATGTCCGGAACACCGGCGGCCGCGCGAATATGCGCGGCGCAGCGCTCGTTTCCGAAGTCCTCCAGGGTTTCGCCCCGATCGGGGTACCAAGGGATATGGATGACCCACCGCTCCTCGTTGTCCACGGGCAGCAAGGCGCCTTCCCCCTGTGGATCGGTGGTGTAACAGACGATGAAGCGCCTCGGTCCGACGTATTCCTTGAGGGTCTTGCTCCGGAACGTGACACTGACGTTGTGAAACAGGGCACCGGGCCCGGACTGGCCGATACCAAGACTTTTGCGAACGGGGCTTCTCGGGCCATCGGCGGCCACCAGGAAATCAGCTTTCACGGAATAGGTCTCACCGGTGTCCCGGCGCATGATCCGGGCCAGGACTCCCTCTTCGTCCTGCGCGAAGGAGAGCAGCTCCGCCCCGAAGCGGATGTCTCCGCCCCGGCGCGCGCGGTTCAGCAGGACCGGCTCCAGGTCGTTCTGGCTGCACAGACACCAGTTCGAGGAGCTGACCCGGGAGACGTCCATGCCTGCGGCGATGTCGTCGACGATCCACCTGCGCTGGTCCCCGACGAGGGTGTCCACCTGGAGCACGCCGTCGTTCCCGGCGAGAGCGAAGGCAGCCTCCCGCACACTCTGCTCCAGTCCGGCGGTCCGGAAGATCTCCATGGTGCGCACGTTGTTCCCGCGGCCCCGCGGGTGCGTCGACGTCTCGGCGTGCCGCTCCACGAGCATGTGCTCGATTCCAAGACGACCCAGGAACACGGAGGTGGAAAGACCCACCAGGGATCCGCCTGCGATGAGAACTGGTACAGATTCCACTCCGCGTCCGTTCACTGGTTTCCTCGTCATCCGGCGATTACCCAGCCCGGGAACGGTGGACTGGCCCGTCCATGATGTTTACCAAGCAGGACCTACGCGCGCGATCCGGGGCGCCCCGGGGTACGCCGGCCGGGTAACCGGAGCAGTTTTGCGCACATACTGCGGTGCTCGGACTCATATGGCCCAGCAGTGTTTGCGGCGCAGCGCCGGCCGGGAAATCGTGTGACCGACCGACGGAACTCTCGACCCCGGGACCAGCCATGACGCAAGCGTTCGCATCCGAGGAAATGTCGCCCGAAGAGGCCGCTGCCGCCGCCTCGGCCTGCAGCCGGGAGTTTCGCGCCGACCCGCATCCCGTCTACGCCGCGCTCAGGGCTTCAGCGCCCGTATGCCCGCTGAAGCCCCCGCACGGGGTCGACACGTTTCTCATCACCCGGTACGACGACGCCCGTGCCGCCCTGGCCGATCCCCGGCTGAGCAAGGACATGTACGGCGCCATCGACGCCTACCACCGGATCTTCGGCGACTCGTCGATCGCCCTGGACGACAACATGCTCTTCTCGGACCCTCCGAAGCACACGAGGCTCCGCAGGATCGTCGGCACCACCTTCACCCCCAAAAGGGTGGAATCGCTGCGTCCGAAGGTCCAGAAGATCACCGACGAACTGCTGGACCGCTGCCCGGCATCGGAGCCCGTGAACCTCCTCCAGGAGTTCTGCTTCCCGCTGCCGCTGCACGTGATCTGTGAACTCCTCGGCGTCCCGGAGAACGAACGCAGGCAAGCCCAGGAATGGTCGGCCACCGTCGCTCAGACCGGCTTCGGGCCGGAGGCGAGAAAGGCGCTGGAGCTGGCCGAGGGCAACCTGCGCGACTACCTGGTGGACCTGATCGCGCGCAAGCGGAGGGAGCCGGACGGAGCTCTGCTCAGCGCACTCGTCACGGCGCAGGACGAGGACGGCGCGCTCACCGACCACGAACTCGTCTCCACCGCGTGGGTGCTGCTCTTCGCGGGCCACAAGTCGACCGCGTACCAGATCGGCAACGCCGTCTACCACCTGCTCAGCCGGCCGGAGCAGAAGCGCCTGGCGTTCCGGGACCCGGAGGCGACGGCCGCAGCCGTCGAGGAGATCTTCCGGTTCGAGACCTCCGTGGAGAACTCGACGTTCCGCTACGCGACGGAAGACATCAAGATGCGCGACACGCTCATCCCCAAGGGTGCGCTCGTGCAGATCTCGCTCACGGCGGCCAACCGGGACCCGGAGATGTTCCCCGACCCGGACCGCATGGACGTCGAGCGCCCGAACGTCCAGGCGACGCACCTCGCGTTCGGCCTCGGCCCGCACTACTGCATCGGCGCGCCCCTGGCACGTCTGGAGATGCAGATCGCCCTCGCCACGCTCTTCGGGCGCCACCCCGGCATGGCCCTGGTCGGGGAGCCGGAGGACGTGCGCTGGCTGACCGTGCCGTTCCCCGCCTTCCGCGGGCTCGCGGAACTCCCCGTCGTCCTCGACCCGTCGTGACCGGGGAGGCGCCGGCACCGGCGCGGGTGCGAGTGGTGCGCCTGCTGCGCGTCAGGGAGGGAAGGGAAGCGGAGTTCGTGGACGCCTACGAAGGTGTACGCGACGGCGCCATGCGGTCTCCCGGGCATCTGCGCGAACAGCTCTGCCGCTCCGTCGACGATCCCGGTCGGTGGCTGCTCACCAGCGAGTGGGAAAGCCTCGAAGCCATCAAACGGTGGCGGACCGACCCCGATCACAGCGCTCTGGTCGGGCCGATGAACGCCTGTCTGCACGACGACCGGTGGACCGGGGTCTTCGAGATCGTGCCCGAGAGCACCGGTGACCGAAGGCCGAGACAGGGCTGACCATCATGTGACCGGCCGGTAAGGTCGGGTTCGTGCCGAAGCCGCTCAGTCTCTCCTTCGATCCGATCGCGCGCGCCGACGAACGCTGGAAGCAGCGCTGGGGAAACGTGCCGTCCATGGCCGCGATCACCTCGATCATGCGCGCCCAGCAGATCCTCCTCGCCGAGGTCGACGCGGTGGTCAAGCCGTACGGGCTGACGTTCGCGCGGTACGAGGCGCTGGTGCTGCTCACCTTCTCCAAGTCGGGCGAGCTGCCGATGTCCAAGATCGGCGAGCGGCTCATGGTGCATCCCACGTCGGTGACGAACACGGTGGACCGGCTCGTGAAGTCGGGTCTCGTCGCCAAGCGGCCCAACCCCAACGACGGGCGCGGCACCCTCGCCAGCATCACCGACAAGGGCCGCGAGGTGGTCGAGGCGGCGACCCGCGACCTGATGGCGATGGACTTCGGGCTCGGGGCGTACGACGCGGAGGAGTGTGCCGAGATCTTCGCGATGCTGCGCCCGCTGCGGATCGCCGCGGGGGACTTCGAGGAGGGGTGACCCGGGCCAAGATCTCCCGGAACGGGTGGTTACGCTCGACGGCATGAAAAAGAGCGTGCTGACCCGCTACCGCGTGATGGCCTACGTCACCGGTGTGCTGCTGGTCCTGCTGACCATCGGCGTCATCGCCAAGTACCTGCTCGACATGGACGGTGCCGCCGACTTCACGCGCGTCGTCGGCATCGCGCACGGCTGGCTGTACGTCGTGTACCTGATCTTCGCCTTCGACCTGGGCTCCAAGGCGAAGTGGCCGGTGGGCAAGCAGCTGTGGGTGCTGCTCGCCGGGACCATTCCGACGGCCGCCTTCTTCGTGGAGCGCAAGATCAGCCACGAGCTGGAGGCCAGGGTCGCGGAGGACTCGCCCGCGCCCGCCAAGGCGTAACCGCACCGCCGTACGGACCAACGTACGGCGGTCTGCCATCGACATTTACTTGGACGTCCTAGTAAATTCGATGGTATGGACGCTGACGCCATAGAGGAAGGCCGCCGTCGCTGGCAGGCCCGGTACGACTCCGCGCGCAAGCGCGAGGCTGACTTCACCACGCTCTCCGGCGACCCCGTCGAGCCGGTGTACGGGCCCCGGCCCGGCGACAGGTACGACGGGTTCGAGCGGATCGGCTGGCCCGGGGAGTACCCCTTCACCCGCGGCCTGTACGCGACCGGCTACCGAGGGCGTACGTGGACCATCCGGCAGTTCGCCGGGTTCGGCAACGCCGAGCAGACCAACGAGCGCTACAAGATGATCCTCCGCAACGGCGGGGGCGGGCTCTCGGTCGCCTTCGACATGCCGACGCTCATGGGCCGCGACTCCGACGACCCGCGCTCGCTGGGCGAGGTCGGGCACTGCGGTGTCGCGATCGACTCGGCGGCCGACATGGAGGTCCTGTTCAAGGACATTCCGCTGGGCGACGTCACGACGTCCATGACCATCAGCGGACCGGCCGTGCCCGTCTTCTGCATGTACCTGGTCGCCGCCGAGCGGCAGGGCGTCGACCCGGCCGTCCTGAACGGCACGCTCCAGACGGACATCTTCAAGGAGTACATCGCCCAGAAGGAGTGGCTCTTCCAGCCGGAACCGCACCTGCGGCTCATCGGCGACCTGATGGAGCACTGCGCGGCCGGCATCCCCGCGTACAAGCCGCTGTCGGTCTCCGGCTACCACATCCGGGAGGCCGGGGCGACGGCCGCGCAGGAGCTGGCGTACACGCTGGCGGACGGCTTCGGGTACGTGGAGCTGGGGCTGTCGCGCGGGCTGGACGTCGACGTCTTCGCCCCCGGTCTGTCCTTCTTCTTCGACGCGCACGTCGACTTCTTCGAGGAGATCGCGAAGTTCCGGGCGGCCCGGCGGATCTGGGCCCGCTGGATGCGGGACGTGTACGGGGCGCGGTCGGAGAAGGCGCAGTGGCTGCGCTTCCACACCCAGACGGCGGGTGTCTCCCTCACCGCGCAGCAGCCGTACAACAACGTCGTACGGACGGCCGTGGAGGCGCTGGCGGCCGTGCTCGGCGGGACGAACTCGCTGCACACCAACGCCCTGGACGAGACCCTCGCGCTGCCGAGCGAGCAGGCGGCGGAGATCGCGCTGCGGACGCAGCAGGTGCTGATGGAGGAGACCGGGGTCGCCAACGTGGCCGACCCGCTGGGCGGTTCCTGGTACGTCGAGCAGCTCACCGACCGGATCGAGGCCGACGCCGAGAAGATCTTCGAGCAGATAAGGGAGCGGGGGCTGCGGGCGCACCCCGACGGGCAGCACCCGATCGGGCCGATCACCTCCGGGATCCTGCGGGGCATCGAGGACGGCTGGTTCACCGGGGAGATCGCGGAGTCGGCGTTCCGGTACCAGCAGGCGCTGGAGAAGGGCGACAAGAAGGTCGTCGGGGTGAACGTCCACACCGGCTCGGTCACCGGGGACCTGGAGATCCTGCGGGTCAGCCATGAGGTGGAGCGGGAGCAGGTCCGGGTGCTCGGGGAGCGGAAGGCCGGGCGCGACGACGCGCGGGTCCGTACGGCGCTCGACGGCATGATCGCCGCGGCACGGTCGGACGCGAACATGATCGAGCCGATGCTGGAGGCGGTACGGGCCGAGGCGACGCTCGGCGAGATCTGCGGCGTGCTGCGGGACGAGTGGGGGGTGTACACGGAGCCCGCCGGTTTCTGAGCGGGACGGTCGCGGGTCCTCCAACTCCCGGTTTCCCGGCCGGTTCGGTCGTCATGCGCAGCCCGTGAGCGGACCTCGTGCGGCACCATACCCCTCAGTGCACGATTCGCTGACGACTGGAGGACCTCCGTGGAGCCCATCACGGCCGGACTGCTCGTGGCTCTCGCCTCAGGGACGGCCGGTGCGGCCGGCGAACAGATCTGGGCGTCCCTGCGCGACCTGGTCACCCGGAGGGGACGCCGTGCGGGGGAAGAGGAGCCGGCGCTGCCCGCCGAGCCCCCGCGCACCGAGGAGCGGGCCGGGCAGCTCGCCGCGCTGCTCAACGCACGCGCCCGGCAGGACCCCGACTTCGCCGCGGCGCTGGAGGTCTGGCGGCGGCGGGCGGACGCGGAGGCCGGATCGCGGTCCGGGGACGTTCACAATGAGATCTCCGGCGGCACCCAGGGCACGGTGATCCAGGGCCGGGACATCCACGGCAACATCACCTTCGGCGGCGGTTCCTCCTGAGCGGGCCGCACTCCGGCGCGGCGGACGGGCCCGGCTCAGCCGGCGGCCGGGTGTGCGGCTTCTCCCGTCAGGCCCTTGAGCAGCACCAGGGTGAAGCCGCGGACCCACTCCTCGTCCACCGGCTGCCCGCTCACCAGCGTGCGGTGGACCACCGCTCCCGCCACCATGTCGAAGATCAGGTCCGCTGTGCGGGACGCCGTGACGGGATCCGGTTCGGGCGGCAGTTCGCCTCTCGCCCGGGCTCGGGATCTGCCCTCCACGACCAGGCGTTTCTGGCGGTCGACCACCGATTCGCGGATGCGTTCGCGCAGGGCGTCGTCGCGGGTGGCCTCCGCGACCACCGCCATCAGGCCGCTCTTCGCCTCGGGGCGGGCCAGGATGGCGGCGAACTGGAGGACGACGCCCTCGATGTCCGCGGCCAGTGAGCCGCTGTCCGGGAGCTCCAGTTCGTCGAAGAGTTCGGCGACCGCGTCGACGACCAGTTCGTTCTTGCCGGCCCAGCGGCGGTACAGCGTCGTCTTCGCAACCCCGGCGCGGGTCGCGACGTCTCCCAAGGTGAGCTTGGACCAGCCCAGTTCGACCAGCGCCGCCCGCGTCGCGGCCAGGATCGCGGCGTCCGCCGTGGCGCTGCGCGGGCGCCCGGTGCGGCTGGCTGGGCTGCGGCTGTGCATGTCCTGACCATAAACCGGCGGTTCCTGTGTGGCCGTGAGGGAGATCACCGGGAGGTGGTGTTCCGGCGGTTCGGTGTGGCATTACGCTACGACTCGTAGCGAAAGCCCGTGAGGGACGTACACGGGCTCGAGCGACCTGGCGTGGGGTGGGGACCCGGCGCCGAAGGGCACCCGACCGGCCCGGCTTCCACATCGTTTTTCACACGCGCGCGCAGTACGGGGGAGGATAGACGCATGCAGCCACGGAACATGTCCATGAGCGGAGTCGTCGACCTCGCCGCGGTGAAGGCGGCCCAGGAGGCCAAGGCGAAGGCGGAGCAGGCGCGGGCGCAAGCCGCCCGGGAAGGCGGCGCGGGGGCGATCTCCCCGGCCGACCTCGTCATCGACGTCGACGAGGCGGGGTTCGAGAGGGACGTCCTCCAGCGGTCCGCCGAGGTGCCCGTCGTCATCGACTTCTGGGCCGAGTGGTGTCAGCCCTGCAAGCAGCTGAGCCCGGTCCTGGAGCGGCTGGCCGTCGAGTACAACGGCCGCTTCCTGCTCGCCAAGATCGACGTCGACGCCAACCAGATGCTGATGCAGCAGTTCGGCATCCAGGGGATCCCGGCGGTGTTCGCGGTCGTCGCGGGGCAGGCGCTGCCGCTCTTCCAGGGGGCCGCGGGCGAGGCGCAGATCCGGCAGACGCTGGACCAGCTGGTGCAGGTCGCGGAGCAGCGCTTCGGTCTGACCGGCCTCACCGTCGACCCCGAGGCCGACCCGGGCGGCGCCCAGTCGGCTCCCGAGCGGCCGGCCGGTCCGTACGACGGGCTCCTCGAGGCCGCCGTGCAGGCGCTGGACTCGGGCGATCTGAGCGGTGCCGTCCAGGCCTACAAGAACGTACTGAGCGAGGACCCGGGCAACGAGGAGGCCAAACTGGGCCTCGCCCAGGCCGAGTTGCTCCAGCGGGTGCAGGGCGTCGACCCGCAGCGGGTGCGCAGGGACGCGGCCGAGAAGCCGGCCGACGTGCAGGCGCAGATCGCCGCCGCCGACCTGGATCTGGTGGGCGGCCATGTGGAGGACGCCTTCGGCCGGCTCATCGAGACCGTGGGGCGTACGGTGGGTGACGACCGGGACACCGTGCGGAAGCGGTTGCTGGAGCTGTTCGAGGTGGTCGGACCCGAGGATCCGCGGGTGGTCGCGGCCCGCAGGGCCCTGGCGCGGGCCCTGTTCTGACCAGTCGTTAAACACGCGGGCCTGTGGTGCCCATGTGAAGAATTTGCCGACAGAGCGTCACCGCGGCCGCGCTTTACCAAAACTTGGTAATCGCGGCCGCTGTTACTACGAGTAAGTCGTGGGCGTTGATCTGTCGGTTTCTGTCCAGCGATCAACAGCTTTGTACCGCCGTTCGACAACACCCTGTGTCGTCGTCCGAGACCGGGGGGTCGTTGTTCGGTTATCCCGCCGTTACTAGCCAGTAACGAACCCCCTTGTGCGGGCGGCGAGAATGCACCACGATCGGCCACGCTCGGTCCATTCCCGTACCCCGGCAGCCGGTTGGGTCGCGGGACGTCCTGGGTCCCCACCGAGCAGAGCCGGCGGCAGTGGCGCCGGCTCTTGGACAGGGGGGTCTTCGCCCGTCCGGCGAAGCCTGTCCAGCAGGGTTGTGCGTGATGCGTGTCAGGCGCGACCAGTGGTTGTCGCTCGGGGGTGATCGCCGGTGATTCGGGCGCTAGTTGCGCCGCCGAGTGCAGGCGCTCTCCTTCCCGAGGACGTAGCACTTCTCCCATCCCTGCCCGGCTGAGCCGCGACTCGGGGCGAGCCAGGACAGGAGATGTACGTCCGAGAAGGAGGAAATATGGAGTCCCAGGTGCGTGGCGGGACCAGATGGAAGCGGTTCGCTGTGGTCATGGTGCCCAGCGTCGCCGCCACGGCTGCGATAGGTGTCGCCCTCGCGCAGGGCGCTCTCGCCGCGTCGTTCAGCGTCTCCGGGCAGTCGTTCAAGGTCACGACGAAGGAACTCGTCGGTGAGGGCTTCTCGCAGTACGGCGCCCTCGACGAGGGGTACACGCTCGACGGCAAGAAGGCTGTGCACCCGGTCGCGGTCTCGTCGTTCAAGACGGCGACGATCAAGGACCTGTGCCAGTCGGTCGTCACCCCGAACATTCCGGTGCTCGGGAACGTCAGCCTGATCCTGCGTGCCGGCCAGGGTGCGAAGCCGGTCGAGGCGCAGAACCTCTACATCGATGTCGCCGACCTCAGCGCCGACGCGACGTTCGAGAACATCGACATCGGTGTGGCCGCCAAGGACGCCAACAAGGGTCCGGCCATGAGGAAGGGCGAGACGTCGAACCCGTACGGCTTCGCCCAGCAGGCGGACCGGGCGACCCTGTCCGACGTGAAGCAGACGGCGTGGGCGACCACCGCCGGAACCTTCAAGCTCAGCGGCCTGAAGATGTCGCTGTCGACGGGTGTCAAGGAGTGCTACTAAGCACTCGATGACGGGCGGGGGAGCCGGTGGCGCCCCCGCCCGTCCACCTTCCGGCCGGGCCTTCACGGACGGCCCACATCACCACCACAGCAACGCCGTACCAGGGAGCTGTTTTTCCATGAGCGCCGAGACTCCTGCCGCAGACGGCCAGTTCACTCTCCGGAGGCAGCAGTTCCGCGCCTGGCGGGGTACGCGGCCGTTCTGGGCCGGGCTGTTCGTCCTGCTCAGCGGACTGCCCATCGCCTACTTCCCGTACGCGAACCTCCAGATCGGTCACCTGACGCTGGCGATGGCGACCACCGCGGGTGCCGGTTCCCTGATCATCGGCGTGCTGCTCGTCGTGCTGGGCGTCAGCCTCTGGTTCCAGAAGCACGTCCGGGTCTTCGCGGGTGTCGCGGCGATCCTGCTGGCGCTGGTGTCCATCCCCGTGTCCAACCTCGGCGGCTTCCTCATCGGCTTCCTCCTCGCCCTCGTGGGCGGGGCGATGGCCGTCGCCTGGGCGCCGGGCCCGCCGCCCGCGGGGCAGCTCGCCAGCCACGCGACCACGGGCACGGGCGATGCTCCCGACGCCATGGACCACGACACCACGGTGCTCAAGCCCGTGGACGGGGTGGGCGAGCCGAACGATCTGTCAGGAACGAACCCGGCCAACGGGGCGAACGGGAGGCACAGTGCCGGCTGACGAGGTGACCCACGGGGCTGATGTGGAGGCGTCCCGTGTGAGAACCGGGCCGCGCCACGCGGCACCCAAGAAGCCGCTGTTCACCAGGTTCAACAGGCCCGCGGGCAAGGCGATAGCCATGGCGGCGATGCCGACCGCGGTCCTCATGGGCATGGGCTTCACATCCACGCTCGCCATCGCCGACAGCAACAACCCGGCGACGCCGACGTCGAAGAGCCTGACGGCCGACGAGTACAAGGAGTGCGTGGCGGCCCTGGAGGACGCCAAGGACCCCAAGGGCGACGACTCCGCCTCGCCCACGCCGTCCCCCTCGGCGAGCGACGGGGCGAAGGACGAGAACGCCGGCAAGGGCGAGACGGCTCCCACCCCGTCCCCCTCGGCCCCCGAGGGCGGCACGGGCGCGGACAAGGGCGATTCCTCTTCGTCGGATTCAGGTTCCGACGACAAGGGCGAGCCCGAGCCGTCCCCGTCCCCGAGCACGCCCGGCGGCGACTCGGCCGCCACGCCGTCCCCCTCGCCGTCCGAGAGCGGCGGCAACGTGCTGGAGGACATCGGCGACGCCATCTCGGGCATCTTCGACGGCGGGAACAAGGCCGGCACGAGCCCGAGCCCCACCCCGTCCGCCTCGGCGTCCGAGAGCACCGAGAAGACGGGCGACGACGCCGCCGGCACGGTGAAGGACACGACCGAGAAGGCCACCGGCACGGTCGAGGACACCGTCAAGGACACCGCCGACAAGGCGTCCAAGGCGGCCGAGGACACCGGCAAGGCCGTCGAGAAGGCGGCGGAGCAGGCCGGGAAGGCGGCGGAGCAGGCCGGGGAGGCCACCGCCTCGCCCAGCCCGTCCCCGAGCTCCACCACGGACGCCGAGGACTGCCCGGCCGCCACGGACGCCGAGGGCGGCGTCGACAACAAGGTGCCGCTGCCCGACGACCCGTGGTTCCTCAACGCCAGCTCGCTGACGCTGAAGGGCGCCGACTACAAGGGCGTCGTCGAGGTGCGCACCGCCAACGGCACCGTCAAGAAGGTCCTGAAGTACGTCATCTCCGGCGGCACCGACATCGGTGACCTCCACCAGACGGTCAAGGACAAGCAGTCCGGCAAGACCTACCACGTGCAGGCGGCCAAGGGCTCGACGTCCACGATCCGCGACGGCGACACGGTGATGTACACGGAGAGCATCTCCGGGAACCTGCTCGGACTGATCCCGATCACGTTCGACCCGGAGCACCCGCCGCCGCTGAACATCCCGCTGATCTACTTCACCAACGTGAAGGTCCAGCAGGCCGGCCAGTTCGGCGGGACCCTGCACGTGCCCGGGCTGCACAACTACATCACCGACTGAAGCCCCCTCAAAGCCCGTTCGGGAGCCGCAGACGCCGAGGGCGCCCCCTGACCCCAGGGGGCGCCCTCGGCGCCGTACACGGGCCCTCAGGCCCTTTCCACCGGTCAGCTCTTGGCGCCGCCCAGGTGGTGGACGCGCACCATGTTGGTGGTGCCGGGGACGCCGGGGGGCGAACCGGCGGTGATGACCACGATGTCGCCCTCGTTGAAGCGGTTCAGCTTCACCATCTCCTGGTCCACCAGGTCGACCATCTCGTCGGTGCTGTTCACGAACGGCACGACGTGCGGCTCCACGCCCCAGCTGAGCGCCAGCTGGTTGCGGGTGGACTCGTCCGTGGTGAACGCGATGATGGGCTGGACGGCGCGGTAGCGGCACAGCCGGCGGGCGGTGTCACCGGACTGGGTGAAGGCCACCAGGCCCCGGCCGCCGAGGAAGTCGGCGATCTCGCACGCGGCCCGGGCCACCGAACCGCCCTGCGTGCGCGGCTTCTTGCCCGGCACGAGCGGCTGGAGCCCCTTGGACATCAGTTCCTGCTCGGCCGCGGTGACGATCTTCGACATCGTCTTGACGGTCTCGATCGGGTACGCGCCCACGCTCGACTCGGCGGACAGCATGACCGCGTCGGCGCCGTCCAGGATCGCGTTGGCCACGTCGGAGGCCTCGGCGCGGGTCGGACGGGAGTTGGTGATCATCGACTCCATCATCTGGGTCGCCACGATCACCGGCTTGGCGTTGCGCCGGCACAGCTCGATCAGGCGCTTCTGCACCATGGGGACCTTTTCGAGCGGGTACTCGACGGCGAGGTCACCGCGGGCGACCATCACGCCGTCGAACGCCATCACGACGTCCTCCATGTTCTGCACCGCCTGCGGCTTCTCCACCTTGGCGATGACCGGGACGCGGCGGCCCTCCTCGTCCATGACGCGGTGCACGTCCGCGACGTCCTTGGCGTCCCGGACGAACGACAGCGCTACCAGGTCGCAGCCCATGCGGAGGGCGAAGCGGAGATCCTCGATGTCCTTCTCGGACAGGGCCGGCACGTTGACGGCCGCGCCGGGCAGGTTGATGCCCTTGTGGTCGGAGATGACGCCGCCCTCGATGACGATCGTCCTCACCCGGGGGCCCTCGACCTCGGTGACCTTCAGCTCGACGTTGCCGTCGTTGATCAGGACCTGGTCGCCCTTGGTCACGTCGCCGGGCAGGCCCTTGTAGGTCGTCCCGCAGATCGTCTTGTCGCCCGGGACGTCCTCGGTGGTGATGGTGAACTCGTCACCCCGGACCAGCTCCACGGGACCCTCGGCGAAGGTCTCCAGACGGATCTTGGGGCCTTGGAGGTCGGCGAGGACCCCGATGGCCCGGCCGGTCTCCTTGGCGGCGGCACGGACCCGGTCGTACCGGCCCTGGTGCTCGGCGTGCGTGCCGTGGCTGAAGTTGAAGCGGGCCACGTTCATGCCGGCCTCGATCAGCGCGACAAGCTGCTCGTGGGAGTCGACCGCGGGGCCGAGAGTACAGACGATTTTCGAACGGCGCATGGGGGCGATCCTATCGGTTTGTTTCGCAACGGAATATTCCGTCTGGCGGAAAATACAAAAGGGCGGGATGCCGCTCAGGTGTGATTCCCCGAACCAATTACCAGCGCGTAGGTCTGTGTCGCGATCTCCAATTCCTCGTCGGTGGGCACCACCGCCACCGCGACCCGGGCGCCCTCGGGCGAGATCAGCCGCGCCTCGTCGCCGCGTACGGCGTTGCGCTCGCCGTCCACCGCGAGACCCAGCTCCTCCAGGCCCGCCAGGGCGGCCTCCCGCACGGGCGCCGCGTTCTCGCCGACACCGGCGGTGAAGGCCACCGCGTCCACCCGTCCGAGTACGGCGTAATAGGCGCCGATGTACTTCTTCAGGCGGTGAATGTAGATGTCGAACGCCAGCTCCGCCTGCTCGTCGCCCTCGTCGACGCGGCGGCGGATCTCCCTCATGTCGTTGTCGCCGCACAGACCGATCAGACCGCTCTTCTTGTTGAGAAGAGTGTCGATCTCGTCGGCGGACATTCCACCAACACGCATCAAATGGAAGATGACGGCCGGGTCCATGTCTCCCGAGCGCGTACCCATCACGAGCCCCTCCAAAGGCGTCAGGCCCATGGAGGTGTCCACGCAACGACCGCCCCGCACGGCAGAGGCGGACGCCCCGTTGCCCAGGTGCAGCACGATCACGTTCGTCTCGGCGGGGTCCTTGCCGAGCAGCTCGGCGGTGGCCCGGGAGACGTAGGCGTGCGAGGTGCCGTGGAAGCCGTAGCGGCGGATGCGGTGCTCGTCGGCCGTCTTCACGTCGATCGCGTAGCGGGCGGCCGACTCCGGCATCGTCGTGTGGAAGGCGGTGTCGAAGACGGCGACCTGTGGCAGGTCCGGCCGCAGCGCCTGCGCCGTGCGGATCCCGGTGAGGTTGGCCGGGTTGTGCAGCGGGGCGACGGGGATGAGCCGCTCGATCTCGGCGAGCACGGTTTCGTCGATCACGGTCGGCTCGGTGAAGAACTTGCCGCCGTGCACCACGCGGTGCCCGATCGCGGCCAGTTCGGGCGAGTCCAGGCCGAGGCCGTCCTTGGCGAGCTCCTCGGCGACGGCCTTCAGGGCGGCGTCGTGGTCGGCGATCGCCCCGCCGCGCTCCCGGCTCTCGCCGCCGGCCGGGGTGTGCTTCAGCCGGGAGGTCTGCTCGCCGATGCGTTCGACCAGACCCACCGCCAGCCGGCCGTTGTCGCGCATGTCGAGCAGCTGGTACTTCACCGACGAGGAGCCGGAGTTGAGGACGAGGACACGGGACGGGCTCACTGGGCGGTTGCCTTCTCGCTCGGGGACGGGGCGGGGGACTGGGCCTGGATCGCCGTGATGGCGACCGTGTTGACGATGTCCTGGACGAGGGCGCCACGGGACAGGTCGTTGACCGGCTTGCGCAGACCCTGGAGCACCGGGCCGACGGCGATCGCTCCGGCCGAGCGCTGCACGGCCTTGTAGGTGTTGTTGCCGGTGTTCAGGTCGGGGAAGATCAGCACGCTCGCCTGTCCGGCGACCTCGGAGCCGGGCAGCTTGGTCGCCGCGACCGACGGCTCCACGGCGGCGTCGTACTGGATCGGGCCCTCGATCTTCAGGTCGGGCCGGCGCGCGCGCACCAGCTCGGTGGCCTCGCGCACCTTGTCGACGTCGGCGCCGGAGCCGGACGTGCCCGTGGAGTACGACAGCATCGCGATCCGCGGCTCCACGCCGAACCGCTCGGCCGTGGCCGCCGACTGGATGGCGATGTCGGCGAGCTGCTCGGCGTTCGGGTCCGGGTTCACCGCGCAGTCGCCGTAGACGAGGACCTTGTCGGCCAGGCACATGAAGAACACCGACGAGACGATGTCGGCGTCCGGCCTGGTCTTGATGATCTCGAAGGCCGGGCGGATGGTCGCGGCCGTGGAGTGCACCGAGCCGGACACCATGCCGTCGGCGAGGCCCTCCTGCACCATCAGCGTGCCGAAGTAGTTCACGTCGGAGACCACGTCGTACGCCAGCTCCACGGTGACGCCCCGGTGGGCGCGCAGGGCCGCGTACTTCTCGGCGAAGGCGTCGCGCAGGTCGGAGGCGGCCGGGTCGATCAGCTGGGACTCGCCGAGGTCGATGCCGAGGTCGGCGGCCTTCTTGCGGATCTGGTCGACGGGGCCGAGCAGGGTCAGCTCGCACACGCCCCGGCGCAGCAGCACCTCGGCGGCGTGCAGCACGCGCTCCTCGGTGCCCTCGGGGAGGACGACCCGGCGCAGGTCGGAGCGGGCCTGCTCCAGCAGCTTGTGCTCGAACATCATCGGCGTGACGCGGTCGCTGCTCGGAGCGGAGACGCGGTGCGCGAGGTCGGCGGTGTCGGCGTACCGCTCGAACAGGCCGAGCGCCCGCTCCGCCTTGCGCGGGGTGGCCGCGTTGAGCTTCCCCTCAAGGGAGAACAGCTGCTCGGCGGTGGGGAAGCTGGTGCCGGCCACCGACAGCACCGGCGTGCCCGGTGCGAGGCGCTCGGCGAGCGTGAGGATGTCGGTGCCGGGCACCTCGTCCAGGGTGAGGAGCACGCCCGCTATCGGCGGGGTGCCGGCGCTGTGCGCGGCGAGCGCGCCGACGACCAGGTCGGCGCGGTCCCCCGGCGTGACGACGAGGCAGCCCGGGGTCAGGGCGCCCAGGAAGTTCGGCAGCATCGCCCCGCCGAAGACGAAGCCGAGCACGTCCCGGGCCAGCCCCGAGTCGTCGCCCAGCACCACCTTGGCGCCGAGGGTGTGGCCGATCTGCGAGACCGTCGGGGCGGACAGCGCGGGCTCGTCGGGCAGGACGTAACACGGCACGGGGAGCCGGGAGCCGAGCTGGGCGGCGATCTCGTCGCGGTCCTCGCGGGCCACCCGGTTGGCGACCATGGCCAGGACGTCGCAGCCCAGCGTGTCGTAGGCCCGGTAGGCGTTGCGCGTCTCGGCGAGCACCGACTCGACGGTCTGCTTGCGGCCGCCCACGACCGGGATCACGGACGCGCCGAACTCGTTCGCCAGCCGGGCGTTGAGCGCCAGCTCGTCCGGGAGCTGGGTGCCGGCGTAGTCGGTGCCGAGGACCAGGACCACGTCGTAGTCGCGGGCGACCAGGTGGAAGCGGTCGACGAGCGTGGACACCAGCTCGTCCGTGCCGGCCTCGGCCTGGAGGGCGGACGCCTCGTGGTAGTCCATGCCGTAGACGGTCGCCGGGTCCTGGGCGAGCCGGTAGCGGGCGCGCAACAGCTCGAAGAGGCGGTCGGGCCCGTCATGGACGAGGGGACGGAAGACGCCCACCCGGTCGACCTGCCGGGTGAGGAGCTCCATGACCCCCAGTTCGACGACCTGGCGGCCGTCGCCGCGGTCGATGCCGGTCACGTACACGCTGCGGGTCACGCGCGCTCTCCGTTTCGTCGTGAGTGGGGGTACATATCAAGCCAACGGCTATCCAGCCACGGGCACAAAAATCGCCCACCGAGGTGAGCAGAACCCTCTTGACAATACCTCCGCCGATAGATAAGGCGCCCATCAGTCCAGGGTGCGGCACCCGGCTGTGGAGCGTGAAACAATCGGCAGAGGCTCACCGGTATCAACAGCGAGCAGGAGACACAGCACGATGCGTATCGGAGTTCTCACCGCAGGCGGCGACTGCCCCGGCCTGAACGCCGTGATCCGGTCGGTCGTGCACCGGGCGGTCGACAACTACGGCGACGAGGTCATCGGCTTCGAGGACGGTTACTCGGGACTGCTGGACGGCCGCTACCGCACCCTCGACCTGAACGCGGTCAGCGGCATCCTGGCCCGCGGCGGCACGATCCTGGGGTCGTCCCGGCTGGAGCGCGACCGGCTCCGCGAGGCCTGCGAGAACGCCTCCGACATGATCCACGAGTTCGGCATCGACGCGCTGATCCCGATCGGCGGCGAGGGCACCCTGACGGCGGCCCGCATGCTGTCCGACGCGGGTCTGCCGGTGGTCGGCGTCCCGAAGACGATCGACAACGACATCTCGTCGACCGACCGCACCTTCGGCTTCGACACGGCGGTCGGGGTCGCCACCGAGGCGATGGACCGCCTGAAGACCACCGCCGAGTCCCACCAGAGGGTGATGGTGGTGGAGGTCATGGGGCGCCACGCCGGCTGGATCGCGCTGGAGTCCGGCATGGCGGCCGGTGCGCACGGGATCTGTCTGCCGGAGCGGCCGTTCGATCCGGCCGATCTCGTGAAGATGGTCGAGGAGCGCTTCGCCCGCGGCAAGAAGTTCGCGGTCGTCTGCGTCGCCGAGGGCGCCCACCCGGCCGAGGGCACCATGGACTACGGCAAGGGCGCGATCGACAAGTTCGGCCACGAGCGATTCCAGGGCATCGGCACCGCACTCGCCCACGAGCTGGAGCGACGGCTCGGCAAGGAGGCCAAGCCGGTCATTCTCGGCCACGTCCAGCGCGGCGGCTCACCGACCGCGTACGACCGGGTGCTCGCCACCCGGTTCGGCTGGCACGCGGTGGAGGCCGCGCACCAGGGGCAGTTCGGCAGGATGACCGCGCTGCGCGGCACGGACATCGTGATGGTGCCGCTCGCGGAGGCCGTGACCGAGCTGAAGACCGTCCCGAAGGACCGGATGGACGAGGCCGAGTCGGTCTTCTAGAGGGCCGGGCGCGGACACCCCTAGGCCGGGCTCTCCTGGATTCTCGTCCAGAAGTGCTCGACGATCCGGTCGAGGAAGTCGCGGGCGGCGTCGCCGGCGTCGCTGCTGCCGCCGCCCCAGCTCAGGGTGGCGGCCATGTGCCCCTGGTAGTCCTGGTGCAGCCCCTGGAGGGCGCCCTCCAGGAACGGCCGGTCCAGGGGCACGACCTTGGCCACCGGGCGCACGTAGGCCTGCCAGCGGGTGGTGACGGCGTTGCGCAGCAGGTCGCCGAGTCTGGCGTCGCGGCCCGTGACGGTGACGAAGTCGGGCAGGCCGAGGCCGAGCAGATCGGCGAGGGCGGCGGACTGGCGGTCGGTGCCGCGCCAGTTGTCGGTCTCCTCCATCCGCAGATACGCGTGGAGTTCGTGCCCCACGGCACGGGCCACGTCCTCGGGGGCGAGACCGCGGGCGATGCGGTGCTCGCGCAGGGTGCGGGGCCTGCCGATGAGTTCGCCGGGCGAGCACCACAACGTCCCTGCGAGGGCGGTCAGTTCGGAGGCGGACGGGGCCGCCGCCCCGCGTTCCCAGGCCATGACGTGGTCCGGGGTAATGTGGGGGTGCCCGTAGGAGACACGCATGCCGTAGGCGACGTGCTCGGGTGTCATGCCGAGGGCCGCGCGCAGCCGGCGGGCGGCGGGGGCGTTGAAGGGCGGGGGCGTCGGGGTGGCGGGCACGAGGTGGGGTGTGGGCTGGCTCGGGCGGGCTGAAGGTCGGCGCACGGGCCACAAGCTAGGGGCGCGGGGCTGCGGTGACTACGGTCTGTTCAGCCAGGAACACGGATTGTAGGAACCTACGGCTACCAGCGGGTTCGACCGGGGCCGAAGATCGTCTGTCGGCCGGGGCGGGGGTGCGGCGAGGATGGCACCGGGCCTGGTGAGCGTGGGCCCGGAAAGGCGGCCACTCAGGTGAACGGCAAGCTCAGCGGGCATATTCGCGAGCGTCTCCGCGCGGCGAACTTCTGGCATCTCGCGACGGTGGGTGCGGACGGTGCGCCCCAGGTGTCGCCCATGTGGGCGGACATCGAAGGGGAGTACGTCATGGTCAACACGTCCGTCGGGCGGGTGAAGGAAGAGAACCTGCGGCGCAATCCGTACGTTTCGCTGTCCCACCACGATCCCGGGAACCCGTACGACCGGGCGGAGATCCGGGGGAAGGTCGTCCGGTTCGTGGAGGGCGAGGAGGCGGAGCGGGCGATGGACCGGCTCGCGCGGAAGTACCTCGGGGAGGACCGGTACCCGTGGCTGCTGCCCGGGGAGCGCCGGGTGATGCTGCTGATCGAGCCGACGCGGGTGCGCAGGCTCGAAGGTGTGGAGCCGTTCCGGGCCGGGGTCCTGCCGGACGGGGCGGCCGGCTGAAGGACCCCGTCATGGGGCGTGGAGTCGACGGGCACCCGCTTAGGGGATGCCCGTCAGCGCCAGTCGGGTGTGTCCGGTGCCGGCGGTAGGCGGGATTCGATCCTCGCCCGGATGTCCCGCATCACGGAGACGATGCGGGCCTCGTGCTCCGGGGTCAGCCGGGCCACCGGGACCGAGCAGCTGATGGCGTCGACGACCGGTGTGCCGTAGCGCAGCGCGAAGCCGAAGCCGGCGATGCCGGGCACCGTCTCCTCGCGGTCGACGGAGTAGCCGCGCTCGCGCACCCGGGCCAGGTCGGCGAGGAGCGCCGCCCGGTCGGTGTGGGTGTTCTCCGTGAGCGCGGTCAACGGCCACTTCGTGAACGGCAGTTCTTCGTCGGCGCGCTCCGCGAGCAGTGCCTTGCCGAGCGCGCCGGCGTGGGCCGGGACGCGACGGCCGACCCGGCTGATGGTCCGCAGGTACTCGTGGGACTCGCGGGTGGCGAGGTAGACGACGTCCGGGCCGTCGAGCCGGGCCAGGTGGATCGTCTCGCCGAGCGCGTCCGACGCCTCGTCGAGATACGGACGGACCAGCCGGACCCGCCGGTCCCCGTCCAGGTAACCGGTGCCGGTGAGCAGCGCACGGATCCCGATGCCGTAGAGGGAGCCGGTGGCGTCGGTGCGGACCCAGCCGGCGTCGACGAGTGTCCGGAGCAGCTGGTACATGCTGCTGCGCGGCACGCCCAGGTCCTCCGAGAGCTGGTCGAGGCGCGAGGGCTGCTCGCCCCGCTCGGCGAGCAGTTCCAGCAGCGCGACGGTCCGGGCCGCCGACTTCACACCGCGGACCCCTCTGCTCTCCTGCATGGGCTCATCGTAGGTCCGCAGCAATCTGTGATCGCCCGGCCATTGACCCGGCACGTTCACCCACTTAGCCTCCATCTGCATACGTGGACGCCATCTGCATATAGGGACGTCTGCATATGGGGATGGGACACCGGTTCAAAGGGGAACTGCCTTGCCTCTGCTCGTAGTCGGGATCAGCGTTCTGGCTCTGCTTCTCCTCATGACCAGGCTGAGACTCAACGGTTTCGCGGCCCTGCTGCTCGTGGCGGTCGGGGTCGCACTGGTCCGGGGGATTCCGGTGGCGACCATCCCGGACGTCCTCTCCGAGGGCATCGGGGACCAGATCGGCGACACCATGCTGACCATCGGGCTCGGCGCCATGGTCGGCCGCGTGATGGGGGACGCCGGCGCCGCACAGCGCATAGCCGGCAAACTCCTCGACGCCTTCGGACCGCGGTGGGTCCAGGTCGCCATGGTGGTCACGTCCATGCTGATCGGCGTGACCATGTTCTACGAGGTCGCGTTCGTCATCATCGTGCCCATCGCGTTCACCCTGGTCTGGGTGACCGGGGCGAAGCTGCTGTGGGTCGGCCTGCCGATGTCCATCGCCCTGTCCACCATGCACAGTTTCCTGCCGCCGCACCCCGGGCCCACCGCCGTCGCCGCGGCCTTCCACGCCTCCGTCGGACTGACGCTGTTCTACGGTCTGTTCGTCGCCGTGCCCGCCGGTGCGCTCATCGCCCTGACCTGGCCCCGTCTTCCGTTCGTCGCGAGGATGACCCCGGCCATCCCCAAGGGCCTGGTCAGCGATCGCGAGTTCACCGACGAGGAGATGCCGGGCCTCGGCTGGTCGCTGTTCGTGGCGCTGTTCCCGGTGGTGCTGATCGTGGCCGCCGCCGTGACCGACATGGCCGCCTCGGGCGACAGCCCCTTCCTGCACGCCGTCGCCTTCGTCGGGTCGGCGCCGATCGCCCTGCTGCTGACCCTGTGCCTGGCGGTCTGGGCGTTCGGACCGCGGATCGGGCGCAGCCTGAGCGACGTCGGCGCCTCCTGCGGCTCGGCGGCCCAGGCCATGGCGATGATCCTGCTGGTGATCGGCGCGGGCGGGGCCTTCAAGAACGTCCTCGTCGAGGGCGGGATCTCCGACTACATCAAGGACGTCACGGACGGCTGGTCCATCTCGCCGATCGTCCTCGCCTGGCTCGTCGCCGTCATCCTCCGCATCGCGCTCGGCTCGGCCACCGTCGCCGTCGTCACGGCCTCCGGCGTGGCACTGCCCCTCCTGGCGGGCAGCGGGGTGCACCCGGAGGTCATGGTGCTGGCCGTCGCCTGCGGCTCCATCGCCTTCTCCCACGTCAACGACCCGGGGTTCTGGCTGTTCAAGGAGTACTTCAACCTCTCCGTCATCGAGGCGATCAAGGTCCGTACGTCCTATACGACCGTGCTCGCCGTGCTCGGCCTGGGCGGCGTGCTGGCGGTCGAGTGGGTCCTCGACGCCCTCAGTCTCTGAACCATGTCGATTCAGCCTTCACAAGCCTTCAGAAGGGGCACCCGATGAGCAGCGGACCGCAGCCGACCGTCACGGCCTTCGCCGTCTACCCCGTCGCGGGCCGGGACAGCATGGAGCTGAACCTCTCCGGCGCGCACGGCCCGTACTTCACCCGCAACATCGTCGTCCTCACCGACTCCGAGGGGCGTACCGGGCTGGGGGAGGTGCCCGGCGGGGAGAAGATCACGCGGACGCTGCGGGACGCCGAGTCGCTGGTCGTCGGGGCGAAGGTGGGGGACTACAAGCGGGTGCTGCGCGAGATCGGCGAGCGGTTCGCCGACCGGGACGCCGGGGGGCGGGGTGTCCAGACCTTCGACCTGCGGACCACCGTCCATACGGTGACCGCGGTCGAGTCGGCGCTGCTCGATCTTCTCGGGCAGCATCTGGACGTGCCCGTGGCGGCGCTCCTGGGTGACGGGCAGCAGCGGGACTCCGTGCGGGTGCTGGGGTACCTCTTCTACGTCGGTGACCCGGACCGTACGGATCTGGAGTACGTCCGGGAGCCCGACTCGTCCGTGGCGTGGTACCGGGTGCGGCACGAGGAGGCGCTGTCGCCGGAGGCGATCGTGCGCCAGGCGGAGGCGGCCTACGAGCACTACGGTTTCCGGGACTTCAAGCTCAAGGGAGGTGTGCTGGCGGGGGCCGAGGAGGTCGCGGCGGTGCGCGCTCTCAAGTCGCGTTTTCCCGGGGCGCGGATCACCCTGGACCCGAACGGGGCGTGGTCGCTGCGGGAGGCGGTCGAGCTGTGCCGGCCGTTGGTGGGCACGCTCGCGTACGCCGAGGATCCCTGCGGGGCGGAGGGCGGTTACTCCGGGCGGGAGATCCTCGCGGAGTTCCGCCGGGCCACGGGGTTGCCGACGGCGACGAACATGATCGCGACCGACTGGCGTCAGATGGCCCATGCCCTGGCTCTCCAGTCGGTCTCCATTCCGCTGGCCGATCCGCACTTCTGGACCATGCAGGGGTCGGTGCGGGTGGCGCAGTTGTGCAACGCGATGGGGCTGACCTGGGGGTGTCACTCCAACAACCACTTCGACATCTCCCTGGCGATGGTGACGCACTGCGGGGCGGCGGCGCCGGGGGAGTACAACGCGCTGGACACGCACTGGATCTGGCAGGAGGGGCTGGAGCGGTTGACGGTCGAGCCGCCCCGCATCGTGGGCGGGGAGGTGGCTGTTCCGGACGCGCCGGGGTTGGGTGTGCGGCTCGATACGGACCGCTTGCTGGCGGCGCACGAGCTGTATCGGGAGAAGGCGCTGGGGGCGCGGGACGATGCGGTGGGGATGCGGTACCTGATCCCGGGGTGGGAGTTCGACGCGAAGCGGCCGTGTCTGGTGCGGTAGCACGCCGTGGGTGGTGCGGGGTGCCTGCGGCGGCCTGTGCGGCTTCGGTGGGGGTGGGCGTAGCGCCTCCGCGGCGGTGGTGGGTCGGGCGTACGCGGGTGCGGGTGCGGGTTCGCTTAGCTGCGGGCAGTCGTGCCGCTCGGGGCGGCA
>NZ_WWIQ01000036.1:36504-57554 GCF_009862985.1 Streptomyces sp. SID5464
CGGGTGGGCGCAGCGGTGCCCCGTTCCGCCGGGTTGCGGACCTCCCCGGCCCCGGCAGCGACGCCGGTCAGCCCTTGACCGCGCCGCCCAGGGCGAAGCCCCCGCCCAGACGCCTGGCGATGAGGACGTACAGCAGGATCACCGGCGTCGAGTAGACCATCGAGAACGCCGCCAATTGCCCGTACGCCACCATCCCCCGGTTCCCGAAGAAGTCGTTGATGCTGACGGACGCCGGCATCTGGTCGGGCGTGAGCAGGAGCATGAAGGGGACGAAGAAGTTGCCCCACATCATGACGAAGGAGAAGACCGTCACGACGGCGACGCCCGGGCCCATCAGGGGCAGCACGATGCGGATCAGGGACTGGAGGGCCGAAGCACCGTCGGTCCAGGCCGCCTCTTCCAGTTCCTTGGGGACGCCGTCCATGAAGTTCTTCATCAGCCAGATCGCGTACGGAAGTTGGGACGCGGCGAAGAAGAAGATCGTGCCCCCCATCGTGTCGATCAGGTCCACCTGGACGAAGAGCGCGTAGACCGGGACCATGATCGCCGTGATGGGCAGGCTGGTCGCGAAGAGGATCGTCAGCAGGAACGGACGGTTGAAGCGGGAGCTGAACCGGGAGAGCGGGTAGGCGGCAAGGGCCGCGCAGACCACCGTCAGGAGCGTCGCGCTGCCGCAGAGGATCAGGCTGTTCAGGAGGGGGGTGAAGGTGACCTCGGGCGTGAGGATCGCGTCGAAGTTGTCCAGGGTGAGGCCGTCGGGTGCCTTCACCCGGAGGTCGGCGTGCGGGTCCAGGGAGGACAGGACCACCCAGGCCAGGGGGAGTACGAACGCGGCGGCGACCACCAGGAGCCCCGAGTCCGCCGCGAGGCGTCGGGCCGTGCGGCGGGAGGCGAGTGTGACGGCCATGCGGGTCAGACCTCCGTCCGCAGCAGGCGCAGATAGACGAGGGAGAAGAGGGAGCCGACCAGGAGGAGCAGCAGGGCCACCGCCGTGCCGTAGCCGATCAGGCTGTTCTGGAAGGCCTGTTCGTACATGAAGAGCGGGAGCGTCTGGCTCCTGCCGCCCGGGCCGCCCCTGGTCATCACCCAGATCAGCCCGAAGACCGAGAGGGTCTGGAGGGTGTTGAGCATCAGGTTCGTGGCGATGGAACGGCGGATCATGGGGAGGGTGATGTGCCACATGCGGCGCCGGCCCCCGGCCCCGTCCACCTCGGCGGCCTCGGTGATCTCCCTGGGGATCTCGTTCAGCGCGGCCGAGTAGACCAGCATCGAGAAGGCCGTGCCGCGCCAGACGTTGGCGAAGGACACCGCCAGGATCGGCAGGGTGAACAGCCAGTTCTGGGACGGCAGGTGGAGCCAGTCCAGGATGGCGTTCAGGGTGCCCTCGCGGCGGAAGAAGGCGTAGAGCAGGAAGCCGGCCACCACCTCCGGCAGCACCCAGGCCGTGACCACGATGCCGCCGGTGAGCGTGCGGACCGGTTTCGACGCACGCTGCATCAGCGCGGCCAGGGCGAGGCCGAGCGTGTTCTGCCCGATGAGGGACGACAGGACCGTGAACACCAGCGTCAGCCATACGGCGTTGAGGAACGCCTCGTCCCCGAAGGCCCGGGTGAAGTTGTCGAAGCCGACGAACGAGTCCTCGGCCTGGCCGGTGAGCTGGAGGTCGGTGAAGGCGATGGAGACGCAGTAGGCGATCGGGCCGGCGAGGAAGAGGAGCAGGAGGACGACGGCGGGCGTGAGGGGCATGGCCCGGACCAGCGCGGCCGGGCCCCGCCGGGGGCGGCGGGGAGCCGTGGGGCCGGGCGCCTTTCCGAGGCCGGTGTGCGGTGCTGTGGTGGTCATCCGGCGTACCGCCGCCTACCGCTCGACGACCTGGTTGTCCGTGGCGTCCTTCAGGGCGTCCACGTAGTGGCCCGTCGCCTCGTCGACCGACATGTCGCCCGTCGTCACGCCCTCCATGGCCTCCTGGATGGCCGTCGAGACCTTCGGGTAGGCCGGGTAGGCGGGGCGGTAGTGGGTGTGCCGCACCAGGTCGGTGAAGAACTCGGTGCCGGGCTGGGCGGTGGCGTACCCGGGGTCCTTCGCCACGTCCTCGCGGACGGCGATGCCGGAGTTGGCGACGTACCACTTCTGCGCGTTGGCCTTGGTCTGCATCGTCTTGATGAACTCGAAGGCCAGGTCCGGGTTGCCGGCCTTCGCCGGGATCGACCAGGTCCAGCCGCCGGACATGCTCACCTTGCCGGGAGCCTGGCCGGTTTGCGTGGGCATGGCGGCCAGGCCCAGCTTCTTCGACCACTCGGGCCACTCGTGGCCGCTGCCGGGCAGCCAGTCCTGTGGGAGCCAGGAGCCGTCGAGGGCGATGCCGAGCTTGCCCTGCGGGAGCCACTCGCCGCGGACCCGGGTCATGACGTTCGGGTCGAGCGCGTCGGAGACGTCCGGGCCCAGCTTCTCCTTGTAGACCGTCTCGACGAAGGCCAGGGCGTCCTCGAAGCCCTGGCCGCCGGCGATCCACTTCTTGCTCGACTTGTCGTACAGGGGGTCCGTGCGGCCGTCGTTCGTGCCGTAGAGCAGCATCTCGAAGGTCTGCATGGTGGCGGCCTCGCCTACCGGCTTGCCCGTGTAGACGTTGAGCGGGATGACGCCGGGGACCTTCTGTTTGATGGTGCGGGCCGCGGTCAGGACGTCCTTCCAGGTCTTCGGCTGCCAGTCGGCGGGGAGGCCGGCCTTGGCGAAGACGTCCTTGTCGAACCAGAGTCCGCGGGTGTCGGTGCCGTCGGGGACGCCGTACGTCTTGCCGTCCTCGCCCCGGGCCGCCGCCTTCGCCGTGTCGATGAACCGGTTCCAGTCCGGCCACTTGGCGAGGTAGGGGTCGAGGGGCTTGAGGTAGCCGCTCGTGATGTCCGAGTTGATGAGGAACGTGTCCTCGTAGACCAGGTCGGGTGCGGTCTTGGGCGAGCGGAGCATCTGCTGGAGCTTGGTGTAGTACTCCGAGTCCGGGGCCTTGATCGGGACGAGCTCGACCTTCTTGCCCGGGTGGGCCTTCTCGAACTGCTCCTTGATGTCCGCGAGGTAGGTGTCCATCACCTTGATGGAGTTGTCCGTGGACTGTTTGAAGGAGACCTTCACGGTGTCGGGATCGCCGCCGGAACCGCCACCGCAGGCGGTGAGGGCGGTGGCGGCGAGGGCCAGGACGACGAGAGGTGTGAGAGCGGCGGTGGGGCGCACGGCACGAACCTCCTACAGGCGCACTTCTTTGTGGCCGGGTGGCTGCGTGGTGAACCTAGGTTGAGTGGTCTAGTCAGGTCAATGCGTGTGCGCGGGTTCGATCGAGCCCGGTGGCAGCTGACGGGCCGTCACTGACCGGTGACCCAGCGGTACTGCAGCTCCGGGCGCCCCACCGTGCCGTACTGCGGGCGGCGGGCGGCGCGGCCCGCGTCCACCAGGTGTTCCAGGTAACGGCGGGCCGTGATGCGGGAGATGCCCACGGTCTCCGCCACTCCTGCGGCCGTGAGGCCCTCCGTGCTGTCGCGCAGGGCCACGGTCACCCGCTCCAGCGTCGGTGCGCTCAGCCCCTTCGGCAGGGCGGCCGGGCCCGGTGCGCGCAGGGCCGCCAGCGCCCGGTCGACCTCGTCCTGGCCGCTCGCCTCGCCGACCGCGGCATGGAACTCCGCGTACCGCACGAGGCGGTCCCGCAGGGTCGCGAAGGTGAACGGTTTCAGGACGTACTGCACGACTCCGAGTGAGACGCCCTCGCGCACGACCGCCAGATCACGCGCCGACGTCACGGCGATCACGTCCGCGTGGTGTCCGGCCGCCCTGAGGGACCGCGCCAGGTGCAGTCCGTGCACGTCCGGCAGGTGCAGATCGAGCAGGAGCAGGTCGACGGGCGTGCGCTCCAGCGCCCGGCGGGCCTCCGCGCCCGTGTGCGCCTTGCCCACCGCGACGAAGCCGGGGACCCGGCCCACGTACATCACGTGCGCGTCGGCCGCGACCGGGTCGTCCTCCACGACCAGGACGCGGATGTCCCTCTCGGGCGTGCTGTCGCTCGTCATGCGTCGCCTCCGGCGCCTCTGGACACCGAGGTCCTGGATGTCACGCCCCCGGCCACCGCCCCCGACTCCCGCAGCGGCAGCCGTACCTCGAACTCCGCCCCGCCCCCGTCGGCCTCCGACACCGACAGCGTCCCCTCGTGCCGCTGGGTCGCCTGCCGTACCAGGGCCAGCCCCAGCCCCCGGCCGCCCGGCCCCGCCGGCTTGGTCGTGAAGCCCCGCTGGAAGACGGCCTCGGCGTGCTCCGGGTCCACGCCCGGGCCCGTGTCCGAGACCCGCAGCACCAGTTCCGGGGCACCCTCGGTGTCCCCGGGGGCCGCGGTGTCCTGGGTGTACGCCGCCACCGTCACCCGTGCCCGCACGCTGCCCTGTGCCGCGTCCACGGCGTTGTCGATCAGGTTGCCCAGGATGGTCACCAGGTCCCGGGCCGGCAGGGACTCCGGCAGCAGGCCGTCGTCCAGGCTGCTGTCCTCCGACACCATCAGCTCCACGCCCCGCTCGTTCGCCTGGGCCGTCTTGCCCAGCAGCAGTGCCGCCAGCACCGGCTCGCTCACCGCCGCCACGACCTGGTCGGTCAACGCCTGCGCCAGCTCCAGCTCGGCGGTCGCGAACTCCACCGCCTCCTCCGCCCGGCCCAGCTCGATCAGTGAGACGACGGTGTGCAGCCGGTTCGCCGCCTCGTGCGCCTGCGAGCGCAGCGCCTGCGTGAAGCCCCGCTCGGAGTCCAACTCGCCCATCAGCGACTGGAGTTCGGTGACATCGCGCAGGGTGACGACCGTACCGCGCCGCTCGCCGCCCGACACCGGGGAGGTGTTGATCACCAGGACCCGCGACGCCGTCAGATGCACCTCGTCCACCCGCGGCTCCGACGCCAGCAGCGCACCCGTCAGCGGGGCGGGCAGCCCCAGCTCGGCCACCGACCTGCCCACCACGTCCCCGGCCACGCCGAGCAACTCCCGACCTCCGTCGTTGATCAGCGCCACACGGTACTGCCCGTCCAGCATCAGCAGCCCCTCGCGTACGGCGTGCAGGGCGGCCTGGTGGTAGTCGTGCATCCGGCTGAGCTCGGCCGCGTTCATGCCGTGGGTGTGGCGGCGCAGCCGGGCGTTGATGACGTAGGTGCCGACGGCGCCCAGGGCCAGTGCGCCGGCCGCTACGCCGAGCAGGGCCGTGAGCTGGTCCTGCACCCGCTGGGTGATCTCCTCGACCCGGATACCCGCGCTGACCAGGCCGACGATCTCCTTGCCGTCCCGGATCGGGGTGACCGCGCGGACCGAGGGGCCGAGCGTGCCGGTGTAGATCTCGGTGAAGGTCTGGCCCTTCAGGGCCGTCTCGGTGTGGCCCCGGAAGGGCTGGCCGATCTGGTCCGGGTCGGGATGCGTCCAGCGGATGCCCCGCGGGCTCATGATCGTTATGAAGTCGACCTCGGTGTCCCGCATCACCCGCAGCGCGTACGGCTGGAGCCGGCCGGTCGGGTCGGAGGAGCGGGCCGCCTCCAGCACCGAGGGCGAGTCGGCGACCGACCGCGCCACCGCCCTGGCCTGGCGTCGCGCCGCCTCTTCGGCCTGGCTGCGGTCGCTGACGTAGGTGAACAGCGCGTATCCGGCCACGACGACCGCTATCAGGACGGCCTGCATGGCGAAGAGCTGGCCCGCCAGGCTGCGGGGACCGGGTACGGAGAAGCGCATGTCGTCAGTCTGCCTCGTGGCTGATTGTGAACTAAATGAACGGAAGGGTGACCGCGCTCACAGAGCAGGACATAGTCACGGCATTCCCCAATACGCATCTCCGGGAGTTTCCCGCTCCCTGTCCCGGACGTGAGCCGCACGCCGGTGATGCCGACGACGTCGTCAAGGAGGGCCGCCGTGACCAGCGCAGCCGATACGGCACCTGCCGCACCCAAAGCCAAGCGGGACCGCACGCACTATCTCTACATCGCGGTGATCATCGCGGTCGCCGCCGGCATCGCGGTGGGTCTGGCCGCACCCGACTTCGCTGTCGAGCTGAAGCCCATCGGCACCGGATTCGTGAATCTGATCAAGATGATGATCTCCCCGATCATCTTCTGCACGATCGTGCTGGGCATCGGCTCGGTACGGAAGGCCGCCAAGGTCGGTGCCGTCGGCGGCATCGCTCTGAGCTACTTCATGGTGATGTCGCTGGTGGCCCTGGGCATCGGCCTGGTCGTCGGCAACATCCTGGAGCCCGGCACGGGCCTGGCGGTGACCGACGCCGTCAAGGAGGCCGGTCACGCGCAGATCGACGCCGAGGCGAAGGACACCACCGAGTTCCTGCTCGGCATCATCCCGACCACGATCGTGTCGGCCTTCACCAACGAGTCGGTCCTGCAGACCCTGCTGATCGCCCTGCTCGCCGGCTTCGCCCTGCAGGGCATGGGCTCGGCCGGCCAGCCGATCCTGCGCGGCATCGAGCACATCCAGCGGCTCGTCTTCCGCATCCTCGCCATGGTGATGTGGGCCGCCCCCATCGGTGCCTTCGGCGCCATCGCCGCCGTCACCGGCTCCGCGGGTCTGGAAGCGCTCAAGAGCCTCGCCGTGCTGATGCTCGGCTTCTACGTCACCTGCTTCCTCTTCGTCTTCGTCGTGCTCGGCATCCTGCTGCGCGTCATCTCCGGCCTGAACATCATCACGCTGTTCAAGTACCTCGGCCGTGAGTTCCTGCTGATCCTGTCCACCTCCTCGTCCGAGTCCGCGCTGCCGCGGCTCATCGCGAAGATGGAGCACCTGGGCGTCAGCAAGCCGGTGGTCGGCATCACCGTCCCGACCGGCTACTCCTTCAACCTCGACGGCACCATGATCTACATGACCATGGCGTCCCTGTTCATCGCCGACGCCATGGGCACGCCGATGTCGCTCGGCGAGCAGATCCCGCTGCTGCTCTTCCTGCTGGTCGCCTCGAAGGGCGCCGCCGGTGTCACCGGCGCCGGTCTGGCGACCCTGGCCGGTGGTCTGCAGTCGCACAAGCCGGCCCTGGTGGACGGCATCGGCCTCATCGTCGGCATCGACCGCTTCATGAGCGAGGCCCGCGCGCTGACCAACTTCGCCGGCAACGCCGTGGCCACCGTGCTGATCGGCACCTGGACGAAGGAGATCGACAAGGACCGCGTGAACCAGGTCCTCGCCGGTGAGCTGCCCTTCGACGAGAAGACGCTGCTGGACGACGGGCACGGCGGCCCGGCCGACGGCCACGTCGAGGTGCCCGAGCAGGGCGGCGAGAAGGAGCTGGCGAAGGCCTGACGGCCGCGCGCCGCGCCCCGCGAGACTCCGGGCGGCTGAGTGTCCCCCCGTCGCTCAGCCGCCCGGTCCCTGCCCACACGACAGACCCTGTATCAATCGTTCAGCTCGGCCACCAGCTCGGTGGCCCTGGAGGCGGGCACGCCCGCCGCGGTCAGCACCGTGACCGCGGCGCAGCGGCCCGCCTCTCGCGCTGCCACGAGCCCGTCGTTCACCGCCTCCATCAGCGCGACCAGCATCTGCTCGTGCACGTACGCCAGGGCCGGCGCGGGCAGCGGTGAGCTGAAGACGCCCTCGTCGAGGCCGCGCCGGAGCACCCCCGTGGCGGCTTCCCGGACCGGGGCGAGCCGCTCCCGGATGCCCTGCATGGTGACCGTGCGCTGGGCGAGCGCGATCAGCAGCCGGTAGCGGTCGGCCAGCTCCCACACCGCCAGCACCGAGCGGGCCACGGACTCCGCCGGGTCCTCCACGCCCTCCCGGCCCGCCGCGTGCGCGGCCGACAGGGACTCCACCGCCTCGTCGACGAGCGTGCTGATCAGCGCCTCGCGGCTGGGGAAGTGCCCGTACACCGTCCGCCGTACGACGCCAGCGGCGCGTGCGATCTGGTCCATGGACGCGTCGGGGTCGCGCAGCAGCTCGGCCAGGGCGACGTCGAGGATGCGGCGCCGGTTGGCGTCGGCGCGGCTGGTGTTACCGGAAGGCATGGCAGCCATTCTGCACGCCCCGCCGCGGGGCTCACCTCCCTCATTTGCACAGTGGTGTGCAACAAGCGTACATTGCACACGACTGAGTAATTGCACATCGCTGTGCAATCCATGTCGCGCACCACCCGTCGCGCACACCCGAGGAAGGCGACCCCTGCCATGCGACTCGTCATGACCGAACCGGCCGAGAGGATGGACCGCCCCTACGCACGCCGCTGGTGGGCGCTCCTCGTGCTCTGCCTGAGCCTGCTGATCATCGTGATGGCGAACACCGCCCTCACCGTCGCCGCGCCCGACATGACCGAGGACCTCGACCTGTCCAGCGCCGACCTCCAGTGGGTCATCGACGGCTACACCGTCCCGTACGCCGCGCTGATGCTGCTCCTCGGCGCGACAGGCGACAAGTACAGCCGCCGGGGCGCGCTCGTCCTCGGGCTGGTCGTCTTCGGCGGCGGTGCCGTCTCCGGCTACCTCGCCGACAGCGCCACGGCGGTGATCGCGGCGCGTGCCGTGATGGGCGCCGGCGCCGCGATGATCATGCCCGCCACGCTGTCCCTGCTCGCGGCGACCTTCCCGCGCGCCGAACGCGCCAGGGCCATCACCCTGTGGACCGCCACGGCCGGGCTCGCCATCGCGGCCGGGCCGCTGGTCGCCGGGGCGCTGCTGGCGCACCACGGCTGGTCGTCGACGTTCCTCATCAACGTGCCCGTCGCCGCCCTGGCCATCGTCGGCGCGCTCGTCCTCGTACCGCCGTCCAAGGCCGGCCGGCACGGGCGCATCGACTACGGCGGCGGACTGCTGTCAGTGGTGTGGATCGGCGCCCTCGTCTACATGATCATCGAGGGCCCGCACTTCGGCTGGGGCGTCAAGGCGGTCACGGCGGCGGTCGTCGCGGGCGCCGGGCTCGTGACCTTCGTGCTCTGGGAGCTGCGCCACCCGCGTCCCGTCCTCGACGTGCGCCGCTTCACCGACCGCCGCTTCGCGGGCTCCAACCTCGCCGTCGCCCTGTTCTTCCTGGCCGTCTTCGGCGCCTTCTACTACCTGACCCAGCACCTCCAGTTCGTCCTCGGCTACGACGCCCTGGACACGGGCCTGCGCATGCTGCCGCTGGCCGGTGCCGTCTTCGTGGGCTCCGCCCTCACCGGCTACCTCACCCCGCGGGTCGGCATGAAGTGGACCGTCACGGCCGGCATGGTCGGCGGTACGGCGGCCCTGGCGCTGCTCACCCAGGTCGACTCCGGGTCGTCGTAC
The DNA here is from genome assembly GCF_009862985.1 of Streptomyces sp. SID5464. Lineage (NCBI taxonomy): Bacteria > Bacillati > Actinomycetota > Actinomycetes > Kitasatosporales > Streptomycetaceae > Streptomyces > Streptomyces sp. SID5464. Next base: position 45,763 of record NZ_WWIQ01000036.1, read on the forward strand.
GGCGACTTCGTCGCGCCCCTGATCGTGCTCGGCCTCGCGATCGGGCTCGCGCTGTCGCCCTGCACGGACGCGATCATGGGGGCGTTCCCGGAGTCCCAGCTGGGCGTCGGCGGCGCGGTGAACGACACGTCGCTGGAGCTCGGCGGGTCGCTGGGCATCGCCATCCTCGGCTCGCTGCTGGCGACGTCGTACTCCGGCCACCTCTCGGACGCGACGGCGGGCAGCAAGCTCCCCGCCTCCTCGCTGGAGACGGCCCAGGACTCCGTCGGGGCCGGGTACGCCGTCGCCCGGGGCATCGGTGACAAGGCGCGGCAGCTCGCCGAGCAGGCGGCGCACACGAGTGACCCCCAGCAGGCGGAGCGGCTCAAGGCGCAGGCCGGGCAACTGGCCGGCGGGGCACGGCAGATGGCCGACGCGGTGGGTTCCGCGTTCGCTGACGCGGTCGCGCACACGAGCCTGGTCGGGGCCGTGATCCTGGGCGCCGGGACGGTCGTGGTGGCACTGCTGCTGCCCGGCAAGGGGAAGACCGCGGACGAGCCTGCCGAGGAGAGGGAGCTGGAGTCCGCGGGGGCCCGCTAGGCCCTGTCTGACAAATGATCACTGTTCGCGGAGCCAGAGGATGAGTGACGCGAGACGGAGTCCGGCGAGGTAGCGGACGGCAAGCTTGTCGAAGCGGGTGGCCACAGCTCGGAACTGCTTGAGCCTGCTGAAGCAGCGTTCGACTACGTTGCGGGCCTTGTACTGCTCGGCATCGAAGGCCGGCGGTCGCCCGCCGGCCGATCCGCGGCGCTGCCGGCCCGCGACCTGGTCGGCCCGTTCAGGGATGACCGCTCGGATGCCTCGCCGACGTAAGCCGGAACGGATGGCCCTCGAGGAATACGCCTTGTCCGCGATCACCGTCTCAGGCCTGCGACGTGGCCGTCCCACGGTCGGGCGGGGCACCCGCACAGCTTGAAGCACCGTGTCGAACACGGTGGAGTCGTTGACGTTGCCGGGCGTGACGACGAGGGCCAGGGGGAGCCCTCGTCCATCCGCTGCGAGGTGGACCTTGGTGGTCAGTCCACCGCGGGACCGGCCGAGGGCCTGGCCAGGCGCCTGATGTGGCGGATCTTCCAGTTCGTCCGCCGTCGATGCCCCTTTTTGCGGGCTCCGGCGGCATGTTGGTGAGCGCGGTTGATGGTGGAGTCGATCGACACGGTCCACTCCACCGCGCCAACCGCATCATCGCGGACCTGGACGTGCTCAAGCAGCCTCGCCCAGGTCCCGTCCCGCTCCCAACGCGCGAAGCGTTCGTAGACGGTCTGCCACGGGCCGTACCGTTCGGGCAGGTCCCGCCAGGGCGCCCCGGTCCGCAACCGCCACAACACGCCGTTGACGACCTGCCGGTGATCCCGCCAGGGCCGCCCGCGACCATCAACACCCGGCAACAGCGGAGCTATCGCTCCCACGCCGCATCCGTCAACTCACCTCGACCCACCACAAGATCAATTATCAGACACGCCCTAGTCGTGGACCGGCTCGGTGGCCCGGTCCAGGCGGGTCTGCTCCTCAGGGGTGAGCAGCAGGTCCGCCGCGGCCGCCGAGTCCCTCGCCGTCCTTGGGCGGCTCGCCCCCGGGATCGGGATGACGGCGGGGGAGCGCGTCAGCAGCCAGGCGAGGCCGACCCGTTGGGGGCTGACACCGCGGTCCGCGGCGACCTCGTGGAACGCGGCGAGGCGTTCCCTGCCCTCCGTGCGTGACGGCCCGTCCAGGGAGCTGCGGGCCAGTCCGCCCAGTGGGCTCCACGGCAGGAACGCCAGCCCCAGTTCCGCGCACAGCCGAAGCTCCGGCTCGCTGTCCCGGACGGCGGGGGAGTACCGGTTCTGCACCGACACCAGCTGCTCGCCGAGCATCTCGCGCGCCCGGCGGATCTGGTCGACGTCCGCGTTGGACACCCCGGCCAGCCGGATCGTGCCCGCGTCGAGCAACTCCCGCAGGGCGCCGACCGATTCCTCGAACGGCACCTCGGGGTCCGGCTTGTGGAGCTGGTAGAGGCCGATCGCCTCGACACCGAGGCGCTTGCGGGAGGCCTCGGCGGCGGCCTTCAGGTGGCGCGGGGAGCCGTCCACCGTCCAGTCGCCGCCGGCCGGGCGGCCCCGGCCGCCCTTCGTCGCCACCAGCACGCCGGAGGTGTCACCGCCGTACGTGGCCAGCGCGCGGGCCAGCAGGCGTTCGTTGTGGCCGGGCTCCGCGCCCGGCAGATGTTACGAGTCGGCCGTGTCGAGGAGGGTCACGCCCGCGTCGAGCGCCGCATGCAGGGTGGCCAGCGCGCGCTCCTCCTCCGGCCGGCCCTCGATGGACAGTGGCATCGCGCCGAGCCCGACCGCGCTCACCCGCAGCCCGCCAAGTGTCCTGTACCGCATGTCAGCCGTCCTTCCCGAGCGTCTCGGCGACGGCCCGCGGCAGCCACTGCCGGGCGTCGGCGAAGGTGAAGCCGAGGGCGTTGTCCATGCCGTAGGAGCGGCGGAAGGAGAAGGGGGAGGCCTCGCCGACCTCGACGGGCCGGTACCCGGCCCGGCCGTCCGGGACGTGCGCGGCCACCGCCTCGCACAACTCCTCGGTGGTCAGCGTCCCGTGCGAGGCGGCGTTCACCGGTCCGGTGAAGTCCTCGCCCGCCGCCCAGGCCAGGAAGCGCGCGATCTCCTCGACGTGGACGTACGTGGCGGGCCGGTTCACCACCGGCACGGCGATCGGCTCGCCGGTGCGTATCCGCTCGGCGTGGTGGGCCAGCCGCCCGGTGAAGTCGTCGTCCCCGCCCAGCACGTGGGCCACCCGCACCGCCGCGTAGGGCAACTCCGGGCCGGCGGCCGCGAGGACCGCCTCGGCCTGCCGCTTGCCCTCCCCGTAGTGGGCCTCCCGGAACGCCGGGTCGTCCCAGGGCAGCCGGAGATCGACGGTGACCGTGGCCGGGTCGACGGCCTCCTCGCGCACGAGCTCGGGGGAGTCCTCGTACTCGTACACCTCGACCGTGGAGGTCATCAGGTAGCGGTGGGTACGGCCGGAGAAGACGCGACGGGCGAGGGCCGCCTGGCGGGGTGTGTAGCAGACCTGATCGACGACGACGTCGAAGACGCGAGCCGAGCGCGCCGGTCAGGGACCGCTCGTCGTCCCGGTCGGCGACCAGCTGCGCCACTCCGGCCGGTGGCGGGGAGGACCCCCGGTTCAGCACGGTGACGCGGTGCCCGGCGGCGAGCAGCCGTGCGACCAGACGCTTGCCGACGTAACGGTTCCCGCCGATGACCAGTACATCCAGGGCCTTTTTGATCAAGCTCAGCGAGCTGGGCCGCCGGGTCCGGCTCAGCCCGGCGGCGGTCACCGAGCGGGTGCGGCGCCTGGAGGCGGCGGGCGTGATCAGCGGCTACGGGGCTCACGTCGTGCCCGCCCGGCTCGGCTACGGCATCCAGGCGTTCATCCGGGTCGATCCGCACGGCGGCTACACCCTCCTGAAGCACCCCAGGACCCTGGAGCTGATCGAGCGGCCCGAGATCACCGAGGTGCACCATGTGGTCGGGGAGGACTGCTGGATCCTCAAGGCCGCCGTCCGGGACACCGTCCACCTGGAAGAAGTCCTGGAGGCGGTCTCCGCGCTGGGCCGCACCACCACGTCGATCGTGCTGACCTCCCCGGTGGAGCGGAAACCGCTGTTGCCTTGACGTGGGCGTCAAGGACTACGTTCGACGGCATGCGAATCGGCGAGCTGGCCGCACGGGCCGGGACCACGACGCGGACGCTGCGGTACTACGAGTCGCGGGGGCTCCTGCCCGCGCGGCGTGAGGGCAACGGATACCGGACGTACGACGAGTGCGACCTGAAGCTGCTGGAGCAGATCAGGACCTTGCAGGACTTCGGGTTCGATCTGGAGGAGACGCGGCCCTTCGTGGAGTGTCTGCGGGCCGGGCACCCCGAGGGCGACACGTGCCCGGCGTCGCTCGCGGTCTACCGGCGCAAGCTGGACGAGCTCGACTCCCTGATCGGTCAGCTGACGAGCGTGCGGGAGACGGTCGCCCGGCAGCTGGCGCGGGCCGAGCTGGCTGCCGAGGCGGAGGCTCCGGGGGGTCCGGAGCCACAATGCGAACTGGGGAGGCACACGTGGTGACCGATGTGACGGACGCGGACTTCGAGGCCGAGGTGATCGGCGCGGACCTGCCGGTGCTGGTGGAGTTCACCGCCGACTGGTGCCCGCCCTGCCGGCAGATGGGGCCGGTGCTGAAGGCCCTCGCCTCCGAGGAGGGCGACCGGCTGAAGGTGGTGCAGCTCGACGTGGACTCCAACCCCCTGACCACGAACGCCTACAAGGTGCTGTCGATGCCGACGTTCATGGTCTTCCGCGGCGGTGAGCCAGTGAAGGCGATGGTGGGCGCGCGGGCCAAGCGGCGGCTGCTGGAGGAACTGGCCGACGTGCTGTAGACGCCGACCCCGACAACGACCCGGAAACGAGGAAATCCCCCGAGCAATTGCGCTCGGGGGATTTCCTTGCGTATATTTGTTCATTCGTGACTTCAAGCCGATCGAAGCCATGAGAAAACTTAGCGAAGTTCAGTGAGCACAGTATATCCGGGCGGGAGCGGAATTGTCAAACACCGAATTTCCGGACGATGAATTGCGGCAGGAGCAGGAATTCATCGACGGGTTGTACGCGCGCGTGGACGCGCTGCGCGGCGACGCCGAGACCTCCGTCACGGACGCGCTCGCGCAGGGCAACACCCCCATGCAGGCCAGACTGGAACGGGACATCCTCGTGGCCGAGCGATCCGGGCTGCTCGCCGCGCTGAACGCGGTGGACGGCTCCCTGTGCTTCGGCCGGATCGACCTCACCTCGGGCGTGACCCACCACATCGGCCGCATCGGCCTGCGCACCGACGACGCCGAGCGCACACCGGTCCTGATCGACTGGCGCGCCGACGTCGCCCGCCCCTTCTACCTGGCCACCGGCCACACCCCGATGGGGCTGAGGCGTCGGCGGCACATCGCCACCGACGGCCGCAAGGTCACCCACCTGCACGACGAGATCCTCGACCTCGGCGACGAGACCCGCACCGGCCACGAGGACCCGACCGGCGACGCCGTGCTGCTCGCCGCGCTCAACTCCGCCCGCACCGGCCGGATGAGCGACATCGTGCAGACCATCCAGGCCGACCAGGACCGCATCATCCGCGCCCCGCACCGCGGCGTGCTCGTGGTGGAGGGCGGCCCGGGCACCGGCAAGACGGCCGTCGCCCTGCACCGCGCCGCGTATCTGCTGTACGAGCACCGGGAACTGCTCGCCAAGCGGGCGGTGCTGATCGTCGGACCCAACCCGGCCTTCCTCGGCTACATCGGCGAGGTGCTGCCCTCCCTCGGCGAGACCGGTGTGCTCCTCGCGACCGTCGGCGAGCTGTTCCCCGGCGTGAAGGCGACCGCCACCGACCCGCCGGAGGCCGCTGCCGTGAAGGGCCGGGCCGAGATGGCCGACGTCCTCGCCGAGGTCGTGCGCAGCCGGCAGGCGCTGCCCGACCCGGTGATCGCCATCGAGCACGAACGCGAGGTGCTCATGCTGGACGACGGTCTGGTGAACGTCGCCCGCGAGCGCACCCGTGCCGCGAAGCTGCCGCACAACGCGGCCCGTGAGCACTTCGAGGGGCACATCCTCAACACCCTCACCGAGCTGTACGCCGAGCGGATCGGCACCGACCCCTTCGACGGGTCCAGCCTGCTCGACCCCAGCGACATCACCCAGATCCGCGACGACCTCGCCGAGAACCCCGAGGTCTGGGCCGCCATCGACCAGCTGTGGCCGCTGCTCACCCCGCAGCGGCTCGTCGCCGACTTCCTCGCCGCGCCCGAGGAGTTCCTGTCCGCCGGGGACGCCGAGGCCGTACGCCGCCCGGTGACCCGGCGCTGGACGGTCGCGGACGTGCCGCTGCTCGACGAGGCCGCCGAACTCCTCGGCGAGGACGACCGGCTGGCCCGGGAGCGCGCGCAGCGCGAGCGGGAGCGGCAGATCGCCTACGCGCAGGGCGTGCTGGACGTGTCGTACGCGTCCCGGACCTACGAGTTCGAGGACAAGGAGGAGGACGACCCCGAAAGCTCCGAGGTGCTGTCCGCGCACGACATCATCGACGCCGAGCGGTTCGCCGAGCGGCACGAGGAGGACGACCACCGCAGCGCCGCCGAGCGTGCCGCCGCCGACCGCACCTGGGCGTTCGGGCACATCATCGTGGACGAGGCGCAGGAGCTGTCGCCGATGGCGTGGCGGCTGCTGATGCGGCGCAGCCCGACCCGCTCGATGACCCTGGTCGGCGACCCCGCGCAGACGGCGGAGGCGGCCGGTGTCGGCTCGTGGGCGGGCATCCTCGGCCCGTACGTCGAGGACCGCTGGGAGCACACCCGGCTGGGCGTCAACTACCGCACCCCGGCCGAGATCATGGACGTCGCCGCGGCCGTGGTCCGTGCCGAGCACCCGGAGTTCGAGCCGCCGAGCTCGGTCCGCGCCACGGGCGTTCACCCCTGGGCGCGGGCCACCGACGACCTCCCGGGCGCCGTGGCCAAGGCGGTCGAGGAGCTCACCCCCGCCGAGGGGCGGCTCGCGGTGATCGCCCCGCGCGACCTGCACCGCGGCCTGGCGGCCCGGCTGGACGGCGTGACGGCGGGCGCGGAACCCGACCTCACGCAGTCCGTCGTCCTCCTCGACCCGCGCCAGGCCAAGGGCCTGGAGTTCGACTCCGTCCTCGTGGTCGAGCCCGCGCGGTACGGCACGAGCGACCTGTACGTCGCCCTGACCCGCGCCACCCAGCGGCTCGGCGTGCTGCACACCGGAAAGCTGCCGAACGCACTGGCCGAGCACTTCGGGTAGGAGATCGCCCCCTTCCGCGCGGTGCCCGAGAGGTGAGTGGGGTGGCAGGCGTGCGGCCACCCCACCAGCGGTGTCACGGGCCGCCTACGCCGGGCGCAGCCACACGGTCGACAGCGGCGGCAGCGTCAGACGGATGCTCGCCGGGCGGCCGTGCCAGGGCTGGGCCTCCGGCTTGACCGGGTCGGGGTTGGTGACGTCGCTGCCGCCGTAGCGGGCGGCGTCGGTGTTGACGGCCTCGTGCCAGGCCGGGACGTCCTCGGGCACGCCCAGGCGGTAGTCCTGACGGACGACCGGCGCGAAGTTCGACACCGACAGGATCGGAGCGCCCTCCGGGTCCAGCCGCAGGAATGCGAGGACGTTGTCGTCGGCGGCGTCCCCGACCACCCACTCGAAACCGGCCGGGTCCGTGTCGAGCCGCCACAGCGCCGGAGTCGCGCGGTAGACGGTGTTGAGGTCGCGGACCAGGTCACGCACGCCCCGGTGCTCGGGCTCGGCCCCGTAGCCCGGATCGAGGAGCCACCAGTCCGGGCCGTGCGCCTCGGACCACTCGGCACCCTGGGCGAACTCCTGCCCCATGAACAGCAGCTGCTTGCCGGGATGGGCCCACATGAAGCCCAGGTACGCCCGGTGGTTGGCGCGCTGCTGCCACCAGTCGCCCGGCATCTTCGACACCAGGGAGCGCTTGCCGTGCACCACCTCGTCGTGGGAGATCGGCAGGACGTAGTTCTCGCTGTACGCGTACACCATCGAGAACGTCATCTCGTGGTGGTGGTACTTGCGGTACACCGGCTCGTGGCTCATGTACTGGAGCGAGTCGTGCATCCAGCCCATGTTCCACTTCAGCCCGAACCCGAGCCCGCCGAAGCCGCTCGGGCCCTTGTGGTGGGTGGCCCGGGTGACGCCGTCCCAGGCGGTCGACTCCTCGGCGATCGTGACCACACCGGGCACCCTGCGGTACACCGTCGCGTTCATCTCCTGGAGGAACGCCACCGCGTCCAGGTTCTCCCGGCCGCCGTGCTCGTTGGGCGTCCACTGGCCCGGCTCGCGCGAGTAGTCGAGGTAGAGCATCGAGGCCACCGCGTCCACGCGCAGCCCGTCGATGTGGAACTCCTCGCACCAGTACAGGGCGTTCGCGACGAGGAAGTTGCGCACCTCGTTGCGCCCGAAGTCGAACTCCAGCGTGCCCCAGTCGGGGTGCGCGGCCCGCAGCGGATCCGCGTGCTCGTACAGGGGCCGGCCGTCGAACTCGGCCAGCGCCCAGTCGTCGCGCGGGAAGTGCGCGGGCACCCAGTCCATCAGCACGCCGATGCCGGCCCGGTGCAGTGAGTCGACCAGGTACCGGAAGTCGTCGGGCGTGCCCAGCCGGGCCGTCGGCGCGTAGAAGCCGGTGACCTGGTAGCCCCAGGAGCCGTGGAAGGGGTGCTCGGCGACCGGCATCAGCTCGACGTGCGTGAAGCCCAGGTTCTTCACGTACCCCGGGAGCTGCTCGGCCAGTTGACGGTACGTCAGTCCCGGCCGCCAGGACGGCAGGTGCACCTCGTACACCGAGAAGGGCGCCTCGTGCGCCGGGGCTTCGGCGCGCCGGGCCAGCCACTCGGCGTCGCCCCACTCGTACCGCGAGGACGTGATGACCGACGAGGTCGCGGGCGGCACCTCCGTGCGGCGGGCCATCGGGTCGGCCCGCAGCGTCTTCGAACCGTCGGGGCGGGTGATCTCGAACTTGTACAGCTCACCCTCGCCGATGTCCGGCAGGAACAGCTCCCACACGCCCGACGAGCCCAGCGACCGCATGACGTGGCCGGTGCCGTCCCAGAAGTTGAAGGTGCCGGCCACGCGCACGCCGAGCGCGTTCGGCGCCCACACCGAGAACCGGGTGCCCGTCACGCCCTGGTGGGTCATCGGGTGCGCGCCCAGCGCCGTCCACAGCTCCTCGTGCCGGCCCTCGCCGATCAGGTGCAGGTCGAGGTCGCCCAGCGTGGGCAGGAAACGGTAGGCGTCCTCGGTGTCCAGCACCGTCCCCTCGTATTCCACGAGCAGCCGGTACTCAGGGACCTCGCGCAGCGGCAGCAGTCCGGAGAAGAACCCCTCCCCGTCGTCGTCCAATTCCGCCCGCACCTCTCCGGCGACGACCGTCACCGACAGCGCGTACGGCCGGAACGCCCGGAACGCGATCCCGCCGGGCGCGGGGTGTGCGCCGAGCACAGAGTGCGGGTCGTGATGCGTACCGCTGAGCAGGCGCTGCCGGTCCGCCGCGCCGACGGAGGGTGAGACGCCGATCTCCATCTCCGGCGGGACGGTCTGGGCGGGGGCGGCGGTGGAGTTCCCGGCGGTGGCCCGCCCGCCGGTGGCCTTCTTGGCGGGAACCTTCTTCGCGGTCGCCTTCTTCGCGGGGGGCTTGGCTGCGGTGGACTTGGTGGCAGCGGCCTTGCCTGTGGTGGCCTTGGTGGCGGTGGACTTGGTGGCCGTAGCCTTCGCCGTCGTGGCCTTCTTGGCGACCGACTTCTTGGTTGTCGCCTTCTTGGCAACCGCCTTCGTGGCCGTCGCCTTGGCGGCTGTGGCCTTCTTCGCGGTCGCCTTCTTCGCAGGTGTCTTCCTGGCGGCTGTCTTCGTCGCGGCCACCTTCTCGGCCGTGGCCTTCGCCGCGGTCGCCGTCTCAGGAGCCGCCTGCTCAGCGGCCGCCTTTTTCGCGACAGCCTTCTTGGCGACTGCCTTCTTCGCGACTGCCTTCTTCTCGACGGCCTTCTTCGCGGTCGTCTTCGCCGGGGCCGCCTTCTTGGCCGTGGCCTTCGACGCGGGTGGCTGCGCAGCGGCCGTCTTCTTGGCGGCGGCCTTCTTCGCGGGGGCCGTCGCCTTCTTGGCTGCCTGTTTCGGCACCGCCGCCTTCTTCGCGGCACTCTTCTTCTGGGCGGCCGTGGGCTGCTCGGGGATCTTCTCCCCGGCCGTCCCCTTGGGACGCGAACCGCTGGACTCAGGGCGGGGGGTCACGGGCGGAGCCTCCAGGGCGAGGGGTGGGTCAGTCAGGTCAGGTGGCCGGTCGAGGCGAGCCGGTCTATGGCGGCCAGGGGCACCGGCAGCCAGTCGGGGCGGTGCCGGGCCTCGTACACCACCTCGTAGATCGCCTTGTCCGTTTCATAGGCGCGCAGCAGCACCGGGTCGGTGCGCGGATCGAGGCCGGCGGCCTCCGCGTACCCGGAGCAGTACGCGGACCGGCAGGTCTCGGCCCAGTCCGGCTGGGGCGGGTCGGCCGAGCGTGCCGCGTAGTCGAAGGACCGCAGCATGCCGGCGACGTCCCGCACCGCCGGCTGCGGCATGCGCCGCTCGGCCAGCGGCCGGGCCGGTTCGCCCTCGAAGTCGATCAGCCACCACTCGCCGGCCGGCGAGCGCAGGCACTGCCCGAGGTGGAGATCGCCGTGCACCCGCTGCGCGGTCCAGGTGCGGCCCTCGGCGGCCAGATCGCCCAGCGCCGTGAACGCCGTCCGCAGGCCCTCGGCGTACGGCCGCAGAGCGGGCACCGCCTGGACGGCCGCCTCCAGCCGCTCGATCATGCCGTCCACCATGAGCTGGAGCTGCATGTGGCCGAGCGTGACCGTCGGCAGTGCCCGGGCCAGCGTGGTGTGCACCTCGGCGGTGGCCCGGCCCAGCGCCCGCGCCTCGGCGCCGAAGTCCTCGCCCTTGGCCAGCTCGCGCAGCGCCAGCTCCCAGCCGTCGGAGGCGCCCTGCACGAACGGCTGGAGCACCCCCAGTACGTACGGCTGGCCGGCCAGGTCGGCCGGGCCCGCCGAGATCACCGGGTCCGCCGCGGGGTCGACGTCCGCGACCATCCAGGCCGTCGGTGCGGGCACCCGGGGACAGCCCTCGCGGGCCAGCGCCAGCGGTAGTTCCAGGTCCGGGTTGACCCCGGGCACGATCCGGCGCAACAGCTTCAGGATGAACGTATCTCCGTAGACGATCGACGAGTTGGACTGTTCCGCGGTCACCACGCGCGGTACCAGGCCGGACCGGATGTCCTGGTCGAGGTCCCGCTCGAAGCGGAGCCCGCCGATCCGTGCCTGGGTGCGCAGCGCCTCCAGGAGCAGTTCGGCGGGCCTGGCGTCGTGCAGGGCGTCGTAGGCCGTCCGGCCGGCCAGCGGCCCCGTCGCCATGTGTCCGATCAGCGCGGGCGCCAGCCGAGGCGGCAGCGCCTCGCGCACGCCTATCAGCAGCTGGTAGCAGTCGCCGGGGTGGCCGGGCGCGCCGTGCGACGGTACGGACGGCTGGTGGGCGCGGACGAGCAGGTGGTACAGGCCGAGCTTGCCGGTGGACGGGAGCAGCTCGGTGGCCTCGACCAGCGTGAACCCGGTGACCGGACGTCCCTTGCCCGCGAACCAGCGCTGCCGCGGAAGCCACTCCCGCAGCAGCGGATCGAGGGAGGCAAGGAGGCCGGGCGGGGCGGTGACGGTGCGTGTGACGGCTTCCGACATGGCGTCGCGTCCTTTCACCCATGATTGGTGCGCCTCCGGGGCCTTCAGCAGGTGCCGGCGGCGCCCCTCCGGCTCACGCGGGTGGGCGGGGTGTTACTGATGCGTGCCCCGGGCGGGGCGGGAGAAACGCCCCGCCACGGGGGTTTGCGGCCCGTCCCTTGATTCGGGCCTCGTCAGGCCGTCTCAGGCCTCACAGGGTGTCCCTGCGGAGCCGGAACCAGTAGAAACCGTGACCGGCCAGCGTCAGCAGGTACGGCAGCTCGCCGATCGCCGGGAACCGGACCCCGCCGAACAGCTCCACCGGATGCCGCCCCTCGAAGGCGCTCAGATCCAGCTCCGTGGGCTGCGCGAACCGCGAGAAGTTGTTCACGCACAGCACCAGGTCGTCCCCGCCTTCCCCAGATACGGGGGCCTCCCGCAGGAACGCCAGCACCGCCGGGTTCGTCGACGGCAGCTCGGTG
>NZ_WWIQ01000037.1:0-46609 GCF_009862985.1 Streptomyces sp. SID5464
ACTAGAGACATCGCCCTACGGCGAAACCGGGCGTTCCCCGCTCTGAGCAACAAGTGGTGTCAGCTCCCACGTACAAAACCAACCTCGTGCTGGTTCCGGGAGAGTGACCCCGACATCTGCTTCTGTGACGGCGGCGGATGCCGCAAATGACCCGCCTCCTGGACACGCTGAGAACGAGCGCATGAGACGGTGCCGGGAGGGTCCGCCGCCTTACAGGTTCTCGGCCTCGTCGCCGAGGTCGCGCAACCTCTGTGATTCGCGGACGGCGCACACGACGAGCGCGGCGAATGCCGGCATCGCCCACGTCTCCGGATCGATCGCCCGTCTGCTGTAGCCACCGAGGCGACCACCGGTCTGCTGCGTCGGCCCGAGGCGGGCGGACGCCGGCCTCGGCACTCGCGGTGGTCCCACGGCGTCGATCACACGCGAGGCCGGTTCAACAGCCGGGAGAGCACGATGGCGCTCTCGGTCCGTTCCACAGGAGGGGTGGCGCGCATGCGTTGGATGGCCTGTTCCAGGTGGGGGATGTCTCTGGCGAGGATGTGGACGACTGCGTCGGCGGCCCCCGAGACGGTGCAGGCTTCTACGACCTCGGGGATGGCCTCCAGCGCTTGGCGCAGTTCGGCGGGGGCGGGATTGCCGGCGCAGTAGACCTCGACGAAAGCCTCGGTATGCCAGGCCAACGCCTGAGGATCGACGAGAGCGGTGAAACCGCGGATCGCTCCGGTAGCCACGAGGCGGTCGAGACGCCGCTTGGCGGCGGGCGCGGACAGCCCGGACGCCTTGCCGATCTGGGCGTATGTGGCCCGTGCGTCGTGCAGCACGTACCGGATGATCGCTTGATCGATGGCGTCCATGACCTCACTCCAGACATCGGAACCCTGCGGCCCAGCGCAATAAATGGCCACGGGCCCGCTGACATTGCAAGAAAGCGATGGTGGACAGCAGCAAATGGCGATTGCTTGCATTATCCGCCGAACATAGTCTCCGGCTTGTCCTGATGTCACGTGCTGGGAGCGGTGTTGAGATGACAGCAAGCCTGAGCGATGTGGAAGCCTCGGCACTGGCCGCGGTGGACGAGGCGGGCATCGCCCGGCTGCTGCTGGAACTTCTCGCTGTTCCGAGCGTGACGGGGAGCGCCGCGGAGTCCGAGGTTCAGCACGTGCTGGCCCGGCATCTGAAGCGGATGGACCTCGATGTCGACCTGTGGTCCATGAACCTGCCCGAGCTACGTGACCATCCCCGTTTTCCCGGCAGCGAGGCCCCGCGCACCGAGGCGTGGGGCCTGGTGGGCGGCACGGTGCCCCAGGGCGACGGGCCGACCCTGATCCTCCAGGGGCACGTCGACGTCGTCCCTTCCGGGGACCTGGCGCGTTGGGAGGGTGACCCCTTCCGCCCTCGGGTTACCGGGGACGTGGTGCACGCACGAGGAGCGTGCGACATGAAGGCGGGTGTGGTGGCGATACTCGGCGCCCTGGCCGCGATACGGGAGGCGGGCGCAAGGTTGCGCGGCCAGGTCTCCGCGCAATTCGTGGTCAGCGAAGAGGACGGGGGGCTCGGGGCGTTCGGTACTCTCCAACGCGGCCACACCGGCGACGCCTGCATCATCACCGAACCGACCAGCGGCGCGGTCATGACTGCGAACGCCGGCGCCCTGACCTTTCGCATCCAAGTACCCGGCCGGGCCACCCACGGCAGCACCAGATACGTGGGAGTGAGCGCCATCGACGCATACCTGCCCGTCCACCGCGCGCTCGCCCATCTGGAAGCCCGCCGCAACGTCGGCGCCGACCCGCTCATGTCCGAATACCCCATCCCCTACCCGCTGTCCGTCGGTACCGTCCATTCCGGCGACTGGGCCAGCAGCGTGCCCGACCTCCTGGTGGCCGAGGGAAGACTGGGCGTCCGGCTGGGCGAGGATCCGGCCCAGGCACGCACCGAACTGGAGGCGTGCGTGGCCGAAGCCTGCGCGGCCGACCCCTGGCTGCGCTCCCACCCCGCCACGGTGACGTGGCCCGGCGGGCAGTTCGCCAGCGGACGGCTGCCGGCCGGGCATCCGCTCGCGGCCCAGGTCGCCGACGCGCACGCCGACGTCACCGGCGGCCCGCGACCTTCCGAGCGAGGCGCCCCCTACGGCAGCGACCTGCGGCTGTACTCCGGGGCGGGCATCCCCACGCTGCAGTACGGCCCCGGCGACGTACGCCTCGCACACGGTCCACAGGAACAGGTCCGCGTGAGCGACATCGTCACCGTCACCCGGGCACTGGTGCTGGCCACACTGCGCACGGTCGGCACCAAGTCGTAGCCCCCCAGCCTCACCCCCTACCGGCTGCTTGTGCCCCGGTGGAAGTGACTGTTGCGGCGAGCCGGAGGCGGTCGCAGGGGTGGCCGGCGGCGGTTCCGACAGTACGGCAGTCCTCGGCCACCGGCCCGAGAGCGATCACCGCAGTCCTCTCACCACGGCCGAACCGCTCACCTTCCTCGTACCGGATCCGCTCACGAAGCCGTCGCCTCTCGGCGGTCAGCCCGCCACCCTGCGCGTACCGCATACCACCGGCCTACAGGGCCCACCCGTCACCACCCCCGACCACACCCCGAGGAAGTCAGTGATCAACAGGCACGGTAGCGAGATCAAGACTCGCGGACCGATCAACCCACCTGCCCGGGCACGTCTTTCATCCGTCACACCCCCTCCAACGACTCACAACCCGCACTGCTCCGCCCTGCGGGTTCAAGGACGGGATCTGACGTCATTTCTCGTGAACATCCACGGCCCCGCCGACCGCCCATCGCCACCCAAACCGATGGACAAACGCTGCTGCTTGAAGTGAACGAAGCCAGTGAGCGGTGTCGGGATGGCGGAGCCGCAGCTTGTTGATCACGCGTCGTGCAATGGGCGCCGTGCGTCGACGACAAGGGCAGGGCCGGCGACCGTAACCACTCCTCAACCGCCGCGCCGCCACGGCATAGACGCTTCCCGTGTCCGTGGCACACCGTCCGGTGCAGTGGTGGCACGCGCGGCGAATCCACCCACCTGAACACCCCTGCCTGCAACACGACACCCGGATACCTCGGCGGCCTAGTCGTGAGCGGGCTGAGCAACGAGGGTGATGCTCACGGTTTCGCTCTACCAGTCACACGGAGCGTGCAGGTCGCGGATCGAGTCGTCGAGTTGCACGGGCCGGTCGGGCCAGCCGTTTGTGGACCATTCGGTGATGCGCCACGCCAGTCTCTTGGGCCAAACGGGGGTGTTGGGCAAGAGGGCCACGTCCACCCACTCCAGTTGCTGACCGGGCGACAAGTCACCGGGAACTGCGCGCTGTTCAGCGCAATGCGGGTCGCCCAAGCGCATCAGGTAGTAGTGCTCCACGCGGTCGCTGTTACGTACCACGGCCAGTTCCCGCTCAGCCGTCGCGGTCAGACCGGTCTCTTCCGCCAACTCCCGCTCGGCAGTCAGCGATGGGGCTTCCCCTGGCTCGACGCCACCGCCAGGGATGAAGTACTTGTGGCCGTCTTCGGGGGCATATCGGATGAGAAGCATCCGCCCTCTGGCCAATACGACTGCGCCTCCCCGGCGAGGAACGTCGCGGGTACGACCCTGCCATGCATCCGTCATCGTTACTCCTGCACTCCAGCATCAGATCGTGATTTGGCTGGTCAAGGCCCGATGTGGCATGAGTGCGGCCACCGTTGATCATCGTGAGTTGTGTGGACAGACGACGAGACGGTGGGTGCAGGCCACAGCATAGATCCCGTCCGCTGGCGGGAGACGTTCGAGGTGGCCATGGGGCGTATCGCGGGCCGGTTCGCGCGGGTCGAACCCCGCCTGCGGGCCGGGCGGTTGGTGTTGGGCTGCTGGCTGACCTGCCGCGCAAGAGCTGCTGGACGATCGCGGAGTGGGCCGGGGAATCGACCCCGCACGGCATGCAGCACCTGCTGTGCCGGGCCTCCTGGGACGCGGATGCGGTCCGTGACGACGTGCGCGAATACGTCGTCGAAAACCTCCACGACGAGGCCGCGGTACTGGTCGTCGACGAGACCGGCGATGTGAAGAAGGGCACCCACACGGTCGGGGTGCAGCGCCAGTACACCGGCACAGCCGGGCGGATGGAGAACTCCCAGGTCGCCGTCTACCTCGTCTACGCCGGCGAGCGGGGACACGCCACAGTGGACCGGGAGCTGTACATTCCGCGGTCCTGGACGCGCGACCCGGAACGCTGCCGGGCCGTGGGCTCGGCGAGGACACCTCCTTCGCGACCAAGCCGGAACTGGCCCACACGATGATCGAACGGTTTCTGGACGCCGGACACCACGTGAGCTGGGTCAATCCGGGGACGAGGTCTACGGCGGCAACCCGAAACTGCGCACGGCCATGGAGGAACGCGCCTGGGCTATGTGCTCGCGGTGGCCTGTTCGGCCGGAAGACCACCGGCGCAGGCACCTTCCGCGCTGATGCCTGGCGCGGAAAGTGCCCAAGCGGGCCTGGCAGAAGCTCTCGGCCGGACGCGGCGCGAAGGGACAACGGTTCTACAACTGGGCCGTCATCGATCTCGCCGAAGCGGCGCCGGGCCACCGCCAGCTCCTGATCCGCCGTAACCGCACGACCGGTGAACTCGCCTACTACCGCTGCTGCTCACCCGAGCCGGTGCCGCTGACCACCTTGGTGACGGTCGCCGGATTCAGATGGCGGGTGGAAGAAACCTTCCAGAGCGAGAAAGGGCTGGCCGGCCTCGATGACCCCAAGGACCTCTTCGGCTTTGCCTTGTCCCCCAGCCCGGTCGGCTGAGCCCACCGAATCGCCAGTAGTCACAACGAAGGGCCGGTTGAGCAGCCGGGAGAGCACGATGACGCTCTCGGTCCTGTCGACGGGAGCGGTGGCGCGAACCCCGTTGGATGGCCAGTTCCAGATGGGTGATGTCTCTGGCAAGCATGTGGAGCACTGCATCGGCTGCTCCGGAGACGGTGCAGGCTTCGACAACTTCGGGGACGTCTTCCAGGGCTTGGCGCAGCTGGGCGGGGATGGGGTTGCGGGCGCAGTGCACCTCGACGAACGCCTCGTGTGCCAGGCCAGCGCCTGGGGGTCGACGAGAGCGGTGAAACCGCGGATCGCGCCCGTGGCCACCAGGCGGTCGAGACGTCGCTACCCGACAACACCCCGAGGAAATCAGTAACTGGCCGACTATGAGGATGTCGCCGAGCAGGAGCGCGCTCGCCTCGCGCAGTTCCTCGCGGTCCTCCGCGACGAGGTCCTCTCCCGACAGGGCGGTTTGGACCACGGCCTCGATGCAGAACTCCAGCTGTCGGTGACCGAGTGCGAGGACCGTTACCGCCGACCATCGTCCGAGCGCGCAGCTATCGCCTGGGTCTAGGCCCGAGCTCACTGGTTGGCGTCGCGGAGTGTGCGCAGGATGCGTGCAAAGTGGCAGCGATCTTCGGCTGAGAGCACGGAGGTGACATGACTGCGCAGGTGGGAGACATGTGCGGTCAACGCCTTGTTGAGGGCTTCGCCGCCCTGCTCGGTCAGTACGGCGAGTGCCGCCCGCCGGTCGCGGGGGTCGGGCTCTCGGCGGATCAGCCCTTCCCTCTCGATGCGGTCGGCGAGCCGGGTGAAGCCGCCCGAGCTGAAGGACACGGCATCGGCCAGGTCGGTCATGCGCATCCGGTGACCGGGTGTGCGGCCCAGTCTCAGCAGCACCTCGAACCAGGTGTCGGGAATGCCGATATCGCGGTTCACCAGTGGCTTGATGCATGCGTAGGCCTCCACGAACAGACCGAAGAGGGTCACGTCCTCGTCATTCAGCAGTTGCTCATTCACCTCACCAGAATGCCAGAAGTCCGATGTCGGAAGGATCTGCGCTTGCAGAATCTGCAGCAGCAGATATATTTCCAAGCACGTGGTGTCGCCCGCCGCGTCGGCAGCGGCCGGGGCTGACGTCCGCGGACCGGGTCACCGTCCTGGACCCCACCCACGGCATCGGCGCCCGGCATCTCTGACCGCCTGAAACCCTCCAGGCCCCCGAAGGAGTAGTTGTGAAGTCGACCCGCAGCACCTGGGCCCTCGGCGTCGCTCTGTGCGTCCTGGCCGCGGGCGGTGCCACCGCCGCCGTCCCCTCCTCCCAACCCGCACAGACCGGATCGAGTGCGGAGGCCCAGCTTCAGGCGCTGTACCAACAGGCCGTGACCGAGGGCGGCCGCCTCGTGGTCTACGCCGGGGGAGACAAGCCCGGCCAGGCCGACTACCTCAAGAAGGCGTTCGAGAAGAAGTTCCCCAAGATGAAGGTCGACATCGTCGTCGACTTCAGCAAGAACCACGACGCCCGCGTCGACCACCAGGTCGCCGAACGCCACGTCGTCGCCGATGTCGTCCATCTGCAGACCCTCGACGACTTCCCGCGCTGGAAGAAGGAAGGAGCGCTGCAGAAGTACAAGCCGGTCGGCTGGGACAAGGTCTACCGGCAGATCAAGGACAAGGACGGCTACTACACCGGCCTGTTCTTCTTCGCCTTCGCCAACGTCACAGCTACCACCCTCGGCTCGGACGCGCCGGTCGAAGCGAGGGACTTCCTCAAGCCCCAGTTCAAGAACAAGCTCGTCTTCACCTACCCCAACGACGACGACGCCGTCCTCTACTACTTCAAGCAGCTCACCGACAAGTACGGCTTCGACTACCTGAAGCGACTGCTTGCCCAGAACCCGAAGTTCGTGCGTGGCACCCAGGACTCCGCCGACCTGGTCGGCACCGGCAACAACGTGGCGAGCTTCGGCACCGGCGGCAGTGCCAGTGGTCTCTCCCGGACCAGCCTGCCACGCAAGTCCCCTTGGGTGGCCTGGCCTCAGACCGGCGCCATCCTCAATAGCGCCCCACACAAGGCCGCCGCCAAGCTGTACCTGAGCTGGCTGCTGTCCAAGGACGCCCAGGAACACGCCATCGGCACCTGGAGCGCCCGCACCGACGTCGCCCCGCCGGCCGGCCGCAAGAGCGTCTTCGACTACGCCAACATGAACCCGCTCGGCCTCGGTGAGTTCATGAGCGACCGTGCGGCCCTGGATCGTTACAAGGCTCGCATCGGCCTTTACGTCGGCGACGTTCATGGCGCCAACCCGTCGGATCCCAAGAACCTTCTCGGTCTTTACCCCACAGACCAGAACGGCACCCAGGGCTGACGGTCCGCTCCTACCGGCACGGCGTACGAGCCGACGTGTGCTCCGTGCAACCGCAGATCGATCTTGACTGCAGCTCCGACCTCACCCGTCTCTCCAGGACGCACCGCCACATGGCGGAGCGCCGGTTTCCCCAACCAGCACCTCACGTCAGGAAGCAGCCATGAGCACTCTTTCCTTCAAGGTCCTCGACCTCGACTTCCCCGCCGGCAGCAAGAACAAGACCGCCACCCTCGTCACCGGCGAGCACGAGGCGCTGCTGGTCGACGCCGCCTTCACCCGCGCCGACGGCCACCGCCTGGCCGCCGAGGTCCTCGACTCCGGCAAGAAGCTCACCACGGTGTTCGTCAGCCACGGCGACCCCGACTTCTACTTCGGTGCCGAGGTCATCGCCGACGCCTTCCCCGAGGCGCGGTTCGTCGCCACCCCGATCGTCATCGAGCACATCAAGCACTCCTACGAGGGCAAGCTCAAGGCCTGGGAGGCTCTCGGCCCCAACCTGCCCACCCGCCTGGTCGACCTGGAGCCCTTCACCGGCGACCTCACCCTCGAAGGCCACCGCTTCGAGCTCAAGGGCGGCCCCGCCGGACTGTCCGACCGCCACTACCTGTGGCAGGCCGAGCACCGCGCCCTCCTCGGCGGCGTCCTGCTGTTCCAGAAGGAGCACGTGTGGGTTGCCGACACCCCCACCTCCGACGACCGCGCCGTCTGGATCGGCCTGCTCGACGAGATGGCCGCCCTGCGGCCGGAGCTGGTCGTTCCCGGCCATCGCCTCCCCGGCGCCCCTGCCGACGCCTCCGCCATCACCGCCACCCGCGACTACCTGGTCGCCTTCGAGGAGGAGCTGGACAGGGCCGCCGACGGCGCCGCGCTCACCGAGGCCCTCGTCGCGCGCTACCCGGACAACGGCATGCTGATCGCCGCCCAGCTGGGGGCGAAGGTCGCCAAGGGCGAGATGAAGTGGGGCTGACCGGCATGACGCACGACAGCACCGATCTCGTCGCCTCCACCGCCCCCCCGGACGTCGTCCGCCGCCAGTACCTGGCCTCGGCGGCCGGTGACCTGGCGGCCCTGCGGGCCACGCTCGCCCCCGACGTCGAGTGGACGGAGATGGCCGGCTTCCCGCTCGCCGGCACCTACCGCACGCCCGAAGGCGTCACGTCCAACGTGATGGAGAAGCTCGGCCAGGACTGGACGGGCTGGATCGCCCACGACGACACCTACGTCGTCGACGGCGAGAACGTCGTCGTCCTCGCCCGCTACACCGCCGTCAACAAGGCCACGGGCGAGCCGATCGACGTGCGCGTCGCCCATCACTTCGTCGTCCGCGGCGGACTCATCGTCCGCTTCGAGCAGTTCGTCGACACCGCGCTCGTCCGCGACGCGATGAACGACTGACCATCGCAACGCCGGCCGTTCGCCGCGGTTCCCCGTCGCGGCGCATGGCTTCCGCACGTGAGGAGGACACTTATGACGTGCTGGCCGCGCATTCCTACGGCGGTGTTCCCGCCACCTGGGCGGCGGCCGAGACGGGCCAGGTCGCAGAGCTGGTCTACATGGCCGCGTTCGCGCTGGAACCGGGCAGCTCGATGATGGAACGGATGGGCGGCGATTTCCCGCCCAACTGGATCCACTCGCCGGACGGACTCGCCGTCAAGGCAGGTGACGTCCAGCAGGCCATCTTCAGCGGTGTCGATCCCGACCTGACCGCCCAGGCCGTCAAAGGGCTCAACTGGCAAGGAATGCGCGCCTTCACCGAAACGCTCGGTGCCGCCCCCGCCAACACACCACTCACCTACACCGTGGCAACACAGGACCCCTCCCTGCCGCCGGCCGTGCAGGAACAGTGGGCCGCCCGCGCCGCACACAGCGTGCAGGTGCCCTCGGGGCATTCCCCGCACCTGTCCCTACGATGTCGCGGCGATGCTCGCCGAGGCGGTCGCACGGGCCGCGGAGCGCGCCTGAACCGAGATCACCCTCCCCTCACGCAGAAGGCGAAATCCCGTGACCAACTTGCCCAGCCGACGACGACTTCTCGCCACCGGAGCGGGGACTGCGCTCAGCCTCGGCACACTCGGCACCACCGCATCCCACGCCTCGGCCGCCCCCGCCTCGGCCGCTTCCACCAAGTCCGCGAACGGCAGCGGCTCCGAGGAGAGCAGGACCCTCGACGAGCTGTACCAGGACGCCCTCACCGAGGGCGGCGACCTCGCCAACTCGGGCAGCGGTGCGAGCGTGCGCACCGTCTTCCGCGCACGGTTCCCGGAGATAGACCTCCAGCTGATCGTGGACTACAGCAAGTACCACGATGTCCGGATCGACAACCAGTTCGCGACCGGCACCCTCGTCCCCGACGTTGTCCAGCTGCAGACGCTGCAGGACTTCACCCGCGGGAAGCGCGAGGGCCGGCTGCTGCACTACAAGCCCGCCGGCTTCAGCAAGCCCCACAAGAAGTCGGAGCCGAACACCCCGGCCGGACTGGTGGGCACCCGGAGGGAAATCCGGCCTGTGCAGCGAGTTGCAAAGGAGTGCCCGGCGGCGGCACATGACCTCACCAAGCCGCCGCCGGGCTCCTGTGCCGCGCAGATCCCGCCCCAACGGTCCGCAAACGACCGTCTGTCGCTACTCACCCGGGTGATCACAAACCCCAGGTGGGCAGTGTCGGCTCGCGTCGGGCATCAACGTCGGTGAACAGTCCGGCCGATCGATTTCGACACACGCTCATCGGCTACGCGCGGGCCTCGACCGCCGACCAGAACCCCGATCACCAAGATTGACGCCCTGCTACGAACCGGCGTCGACCGCGACAACATCCACGTCGACAAGGCGAGCGGTGCGAAGGCGTCCCGGCCGAAGCTCAAACTCGTCCTTAAGCTGCTGCGTGAGGGCGACACATTGAAGGTCACTCGGCTCTCCCGTTCGGTGCTGCACTTGGTGACGCTCGGCGCCGACTTGCGCGAGCGCGGGATCGGGCTGCACGTCATCGAGCAGGGCATCGACACCACCACGATGGCGGGCCGGGCGATGTCCGGGATGCTGTCCGTGCTCGCCGAGCTCCAGCGTGAACTGATCGTGGCGAACACCAACGACGGTCTCGCCTCCGCGCGGGCTCGGGGCCGGGTCGGCGGGCGCCGGCCGAAGCTCACCTCGGACCAGGCCGCGCTCGCCCAACGGTTCTACGATGAGCGAGAAAAGACCGTCCAACAGATCGCCGACATGTTCGGCGTGCCCCGGTCGACGGTGTACGGGCACCTCGACAAGATCAAGACCGTGCCTTGCAAGCCCGACCCCGCTGACATACAACTGGTGCAGCACGCCGCCACCATCGCCCGGCACAAGACACGATCAGACCACCGCCGGATCACCAACTCCTGTCGCGGCGGCGATTGGTGCTGGCCACGTCCCGTATCAGCGCGTTGCCGCAGTACACGTCGCGGCCTCAGGCCGCGCGCCCCTCAGCTGAACTCGGATGTCTCGCTGCAGGACATGCCCAAATGGCTGCAACGCCGTCTACATACAGGCAAGAGCTAGAACTCGGCGCAGGTGAAGATGCGCTCAATCCTGGTTGCTGACATCACGCCCGCGGCAAATGATTATCCCACTAACAGATACGCTGAGGGACTCTGACGCCGCGTAGTTGCAGTGTGTGCTGCCGCACAAGTCAAAAGACAGATGGCACCGGCGCGTCTTTCCCCCGGTGCGCAAGCCGCGCTTTCACATGCCAGCGGTGCAAACGCGGCGCGTGAGGCGGTCCTGTGGGGGACGGCGCGCATTAAACGCAAAGCCGCACGCCTTCCTCTGCAGGCCGACGTCTGGCGACAGTGACAGGTGTACGCGTTCCGTCCGTGATGAGCCCTGACGGGTGGTTGCCTGCGGGGTGCGCCGACGGGTGCTCCCCGGTGGTGAACAGCTGTCGACGGAATGCATCGCCGCAGTCGGCGAGTGGTTGTGGCGGCCGGCCAGGCACGGCCGACCTGTCCGAGGCCGCCGACCGACTCCGACCTCGCATGCTCATGCACGCTCCCCCCACCATGAGAGGCACCGATGCCAGCACAACCGATCGAAGTCAAGCCGGGCGATGAGCGGTACGACGCACTGCGCCGCGGGTTCAACCAACGCTGGATCGCCCATCCCGACCACATCGTGGTAGCAACGTCCGCGGACGACGTGTCAGCAGCCCTGACCACGTTCCTCAGCAAACCGGCCAACACCAAGCGCCGCATCACCGTACGCTCCGGCGGCCACTGCTATGAGAACTTCGTCTCCTCCCACGACGTCGGCGTCATCATCGACGTCAGCCCCATGAACCGCGCCTACTACGACCCGTCGATGAAGGCGTACTGCGTCGAGGCGGGCGCGACGAACTGGCACAGCACCACCCAGCTGTACCGGACCACGGGCCGGGCCCTGCCGGGCGGCTCCTGCTACTCCGTCGGCAGCGGCGGCCACATCTGCGGCGGCGGATACGGCCTGCTGTCCAGGCTCCATGGCCTGACCGTCGACTACCTCTACGCCGTCGAGGTGGTCACCGTCGCCGATGGCAGGACCCCCCGGGTCACCGTGGCCCGCAAGGACTCCGACGACCCGAGCCTGCGCGACCTGTGGTGGGCCCATACCGGCGGAGGCGGCGGGAACTTCGGTGTCATCACCCGCTACTGGTTCCGCGACCTGCCTCAGCCACCCGCCCAGGTGCTGCTCAGGTCCGTCGCCTGGAAGTGGGAGCAGTTCCAGCAGCACCCCGACCTGTTCAAGTCGCTGGTGCGCCGCTACGGGCAGTTCTTCGAGCACGAGCATGCCGGGAACGGACCGGACTTCATCCACCGCTACGGATACCGAGACCTGTTCACCCTGCTCAAGCTCACACACGTGTCCAACGGCAAGGTCGGCCTGATCATCCAGATGGACGGCACGAGCGACGACTCACCCGCGCGCCTGAAGGCCTTCCTGGACTACATCACCGAAGGCTTCACCGCCGGCACCCAAACGTACGTCCACGAGACGGTCCTGGACCAGCCGACCGGTGAGCACCCCGCGCAACGTGAGCTGTTCATTCCCACCCTCCTGCCGTGGCTGACCGCCACCCAGAGCCTGAACGACTCCGGCCCCAACCGCTGCGGCAAGTACAAGTCGGCCTACCACACCAAGGCGTTCACCGAGGAACAGATCGACGCCATTCACCGCCACCTCACCGACACCACCTATGAGAACCCCGACGCTCTGCTGCAGGTCGACTCCTACGGGGGGATGGTCAACGACGTCGCCCCGGAGGCGACAGCTGTACCGCAGCGCTCCTCTGTCATGAAGCTGCAGTACCAGGCGTACTGGACCTGGGACAAGGACGCCGACGCCAACGGGGTGTACGACTACCGCGACGCCGACAAGGACAGCGGGATCGCCGAACCGCACCTGCGCTGGATCCGCAACTTCTACAAGGACGTCTACAAGTCCACCGGTGGCGTGCCCGCGGTACCCGATGTCGCCCTGCCCGCATCGCAGACATCAAACACAGACGGCTGCTACGTCAACTACCCCGACGTCGACCTCGACAACGCCACCCTCAACACCTCCGGGCAACGATCACCCCGGCTCTACTACAAAAACAACTACAAACGCCTGCAGCGCACCAAGCAACGCTGGGACCCCAAGAACGTCTTCCGCCACGCCCAGTCAATCCGACCGCCCGAACGCAGTTGATCACCGCGGCTGGCGCTGGGGTACTGGCCCCGGCCGGACTTTGTCGGCGTCTGTCCTTCTGGCAGTGGCCGGGTCCACCGCGGGGTTTCGGTCTGGGTCCAAGAGCGCGCAGGTCGATCACCGCATGGCCGACCCCGCTCCCGCGACCCGCACTCGGGCTCGTACAAGAAGATCGCCGTAGGCAAGCACCGCACCCAAGGCCTCCTCTGCCTCGCGAGACGACGAACCGACGTGCTCTTCGCAATGCTGCGCGACGGCACCTTCTACGACCCCCAGCCCGCTCCCACAGGTTGACCAAACCCATAGGGGCCCCCTACACACCAAGCGCCGTCAAGCAGCGCGAACATCACCCAAAAGAAGTGAGAGACTGTTTCGTGCGATCACGATCCGTTGCGAGTGCATTCGCCGTCGGGGTGGCGCTGGTCGCTACCAGCGGCCGCGGGTGCCGGACCGCAGGCGTTCGGCTCGGGCATGACCTGCTGGCGGCGTCTGGCAGCCTGGAACGAGGCCGGCGTCTAGGACCAGCTGCTGCTGCACCGGCTGCGCTCGAAGAACAAGCTGGACTGGTCGCGGGCGGTGATCGACTCCTCTCACGTCCGGGCGGCCCGGCGGGGCCCAAAAGCGGTCCCAGCCCGGTCGACCGCGCACGCCCGGGCAGCAACCACCACGTCATCACCGACGGCCAGGGCATCCCGCTCGCGGTGTCGCTGACCGGCGGCAACCGCAACGACGTCACCCAACTGCTGCCCCTGCTGGACAAGATCCCGGCAGTGGGCGGAGTCGTCGGCCGGCCACGCCGACGGCCCGACATGCTGTTCGCGGACCGCGGCTACGATCCCGCGCGGTACCCAGGCCGGTGCCGTGCGACTGTCCCCGCTCGGCGATCGCCGACCGCATGGCTTCCGCCGTCTGCGGATCCGGTGGGAACGACGCGACGACATCAACGAAGCACAGTTCCCGCCGGACGCCCCCGCGACCCTGGCCGACATCGAAATCCGTGGTGGCAGGTCAGCACCGCCGACCTTGTGGACCGCTACAACCTGCAGTGCAGACCGGTCCGCGACCTCATCGTCGACTACCTCACCGAACGCCAGCCGAACCTCGACTACACCTCGCTCAACAAGCTATCGACGTCCCTGACAAGCCTGTTCTGGGCCGACCTCGAGCAACACCACCCCGGCATCGACTCCGTCTGGATGCCGAAACGGGCACGGCCTGGAAGACCTGCCTCGCCACGAAGACGGACCGGAAGCGCAGCCCGAACGGCACCGTCGTCACCATCACCGAACCCCGGGCCAGCGCCCACACGGTCAAGCAGGCCGTCCGGGCCTTCTACCCGGACATCGCTCACTGGGCCCTCGATGAACCCGAGAGATGGGGCCGGTGGGCTGCACCAGTCCCCACATTCGATCAGATCGCCGCCCGCAACAGCGCCGTCAGAAAGCCCTGACCGTAGTGATCTCTGCCTGCGCCGAGCGCCGCCTACGATTCCGAATCGTCGTCATCCAGGGTGGGCGAGAACGCCTTCGCTTAGCTGCACCGCAGCGGCCGCGCCCAGCAGGAATCCTCGCGGACTCCACGCCGCAGACCGCGGTGATGCCGACATGCTTGAACGGCTCGACGCGGACGTGGACGACCGCGTGCAGGGCCTTGGCGCCTCTGAAGATTGCCCACACATCGGCATGGCCGTCCATCCATACACGTCAGAGTCGAGTTCAGCCAGGCACCGGATCTTCGGAGGCGGGCAGCGGTTCCGCGGTCTTCGGAGCCAGGGCGCGGATGGAGGGGGTGGCGACCATGGTGAGGGTGGCGAGGAGGATGAGCGCGGCGGCCGCGTAGAGGGTGGCATGGAGACCGAGGAGGAGCACGGCGGGTCCGGCGGCGAACTGGGCGAGCGGAAGCGCGAGGTAGGAGCCGAGGTCGTCGTAGGCGTAGACGCGGGCCAGGCGGTCCTCGGGGATCTGCTCGTTGAGGGTCGAGTACCAGGCGACGCCGGCCTGTTCGACGCCCACGCCCGCCACAAAATTGGCCACGACCAGCACCCAGGTATACGGGGCGAGCGCGAGCAGCAGCGGGATCGTCGCCGTCAGGCCCATCAGCGCGCAGCCGACCAGAATGGCGCGCCGGGGCCGCCATCTCAGCGACAATATGCCGCCGGCGACCGCACCGAGCGAGCCCGCAGCAAGGGCCAGGCCCCAGCCGCTGCGGCCGATCCCGGTGGTGTCGGCGACGGCCGGGCCGAGGACGGTGAACGAGGCGGTGAGGCCGGCGTTGAGGAAGCAGAAGGCCACCACGATCACCCACACCCAGGTACGGGAGGTGAACTCCCGCCAGCCGAGGCGCAGTTCATGCACCAGGCCGGGGCTGGGCGCGGGCGGCGCGACCTGGACGCGGACCAGCGCGAAGGACGCGGCGGCGAGCGCGAAGCTGAGCGCGTCGACGGCCAGGCCCCAGCCTGGGCCGATGGCGGCGACCAGTACGCCGCCCAGCGAGGCGCCCACGATCATCGCGCTGCTGCCCGCGACCCGGGAGAGCGCGAGGGCCGCGCGGCCGGACTCGGCCGGCACGGTCTGGGGCAGCAGGGCCTGGGCGGCCGGCTGATAGCAGGAACTTGCCGCCCCGTTCACCGCGGCGAGCACCATGAGCACAGGGATGGCGGCGCTGTGGGTGAGGACCAGGGCCGCGACCACCGCCTGGCTCGCGGCGCTGACCACACTGCTGCCCACCAGCAGCGGGCCGCGCGGCAGCCGGTCCGCCAACACCCCGCCGTACAGCAGGAAGAGGATGCTGGTGAGGGAGTGGGCGCCGACCACCAACCCGAGCGAGCCGACCGAGCCAGTGGCGTCGAGCACGGCGAAAGCCAGGGCGATCGGCGCAACTCCGTTGCCGAGCAGGTTGGCCGTCGTACCTATGAAGAGGTAACGGAACGCGC
Organism: Streptomyces sp. SID5464; assembly: GCF_009862985.1. Taxonomy (NCBI): domain Bacteria; kingdom Bacillati; phylum Actinomycetota; class Actinomycetes; order Kitasatosporales; family Streptomycetaceae; genus Streptomyces; species Streptomyces sp. SID5464. The sequence goes on from NZ_WWIQ01000037.1 coordinate 15,788, forward strand.
GGTGGCGCAGAGGCATCAGGGCGGCAGACATGCGCCTGATCGTCAAAGCCGGGCGGCGTGCCCGTCAACGGATTTTACGACCGGGCCGGGTGTGCGGCTGCCCGCTCATTGGCTTCTGAACGACGCCTACGCCGGCGCGGCAGGCGTGGCCCTGCGGATCGACGGTACCGCGGTCCAGTCCGCCGCCGCGCGCGAACAAGCGGGCCCAGGGGGTGTCTGTTAATTCGGTCATCTGGTCAGCGGGCTACCCAGTCCGGTGCCCACACGTCGTGCCGGCTAGGCGGGCCTGCGGTGCGCAGATGGTCGCGTAGCGCGGTCAGCACGGGGTGCTGGTCTCCGCTGCGGAAAAGCAGCACATGCGGGTAGACCGGGGTCGGGTCGTGCAACGGGATGCGCCGCAGGTCGTGGGTCTGGGGCCACAGATACCGGTCCCCGCTGCCGACGAGGGTGGCCAGCGAGGCCGAGTCGGCCAGCGTGTCCATCAGGGCCTCGTCGCCGGTGTTGGGGCCGAGCGCGTGTTCCAGCTGGCACCGTGGTCGCGGGAGTGCCCGCCCAGGTGATCAAGACGATTGACTGATCCAGGCCGGGCCGGCCCAGCTGCACAGCGCCCCCACGGTCTGATCCTGTTGCCTCGCTACGCCCGGCTGACCGACCGGCTGTGGGACCGGATCCGACCTCTGCTGCCCTCCGGTACCGGTCGTCGCGGCAGGCCGTGGGCCGATCACCGCTGCGTTGTGGAGGCGATCGTCTACCGGTACCGCACCGGCATCCCTTGGCGAGACCTTCCAGCCGTGTTCGGATCCTGGAAGACCGTGTGGGCCCGCCACCGCCGCTGGGCCGCCGTCGGAATCTGGGACCGCGGGCTCGGCGTCCTGCTCGCCCGCGCGGACGACGACGGGCTGATCGATTGGCGGGTGGCGGTGGACTCCACCATCACCCGGGCCCACCAGCACGCCACCAACACGCACCGTCCCGAGGAGTGCCGGGCTGCAGCCCAAGGGCAGGGCCTCAACGGCCACCGAGAGCCCGCTGGGCACGCGATCGGCCGTTCCCGCGGTGGGCTGACCACGAAGATCCACCACGCCGTGGACGGTCAGGGCCGACCGCTGGCCGTCATCGTGACGCCTGGGGAGGCGCACGACGGCCGCTCCCTGCCGTTGCTGCTGGACGAGCTGCGAGTCCCCAGGACTGGAGCGGGCCGCCCCCGCGCGACCCCGACCATGCTGCTAGGGGACAAGGCATACTCCTCCCGAGCGATCCGAGCGACGCTCAAGGCCCGGGGGATCACTGCGGTCATCCCTGCGCGGCGTGACCAGCAGAAGCACCGTCGCCGCCGTGGTTCAGCAGGCGGGCGTCCGTCGAAGTTCGATCCGGTGGCCTACAAAAACCGCAACGTGGTCGAACGGTCCTTCGCGCTGCTCAAGCAGTGGCGGGGTTTGGCCACTAGGTTCGACAAGCTCGCGATCGTCTACCGCTCGGGCTGCGGTCCTCGCCGCAGTGCTGGTCTGGGCTCGCATTTAACGGACACGCCTAGTGGCGGCTTGCATGGAGCAAAGGAGGTAGGCTGCCCCGCGCACTGTGACTCGCAGCGATAGTTGGCCACTCGCAGTGCTGCTTGGCCAGGTGGACGCCCGATCCGCACCGATCACCGACCGCTACATCACGGCCTGTCGCGCATATGCAGGCGACGCGGAAGTCATCCCGGGCTACCGGGTGCAGGCTGGTGCCCGCCGCCGGTGGGCTCGAACCCTGCCAGCATCTGCTCCAGCGCCGCCTGGTCCGGCCCTACGAACGCCGATTCCCCGGCTGCCGAGCCGAGCGTGTCGATCATCGACGCGGTGAGCCCCGGCGCCGGTGGCAGATGCGTGGAGAGGATGAGCTCCGGCTCCCTGTCCCGCAGCGGCTGGAAGGTGCCGAGGAACTTCTGGACATCCACGTTGTGCACCCACGGGCTGTCGACCGTGGCCCACAGCAGTTGCGCGGCCCTCAACTCCTCCACGCCGACCGCACGGACGTCATCGGCGTGTGCCAGTTCAGCACTGGGCATCGGCCCACCGAAGCAGTCGGAGCTGAAGCAGACCCCCGACCGGTCGTCGAAGAGGGCGACTGTGGCTGGGTTGTCGAACAGCGGCGGCTTGAACCCCGTGAGCGTGCGGTCGCCGACATTGAGGCTCTGCCCCGGATTGAGCAAATACAGGCGATCGAGCGGCAGCGGCCTCTCACAGGACATGAACCCGGCGGACAGGAACGTGGTCACGACGCGCGCCTTGGGCGCCGCGGCGAGCAGATCGAATATGCCACCCGTGTGATCACGATCCGGGTGCGTAAGCCAGATCCATCGCACGTCGGCGGGATCCAGCACAGAACCAAGCACCTCTAGAAAGTTCCTGTCGGGGAGCCCTAGTCCGGTGTCGATGACGACGGGCTGCGAGGCGAGCAGTACGAAGGCGTTCACCGGGAGGTGCCCGATCCCCGGCGCCTCAAGGCTGTCATTCAGAACGCTGATGTCCGGGCGGACCTTGTGAACCGGCATGTCGCATCTCCATGCCCCCAGGATGGTGATCGCGCCGCGGCCTACGCGTCAATCATCTGCCCCTCTCCCTGGCCTCGCATCCCGGCCACGGCATCAGGCAGGCGTGGCAGCAGGAGCGGTGGCGGCGGCAGGAAGGTCGCCGAGGAGCGGACCCGCGAAACGGCCCCTCCAAGCCTGAGCCCTCCTCCATCGGCCGGAGCCGGGAGGCCGCTCGCAGCGCACTGCGGGGCGGCCTAGCACTCAAGCGGTAGATCGTGATCTTGCTCCCGCAATGCTGTGGCAGGAGCGCTCCGCGCGGTGGCTGAACTCTCGCACGTTTTGCATGCCCAGGGATGCGGCGAGAGCCTGGAAATGGCGGGGCTGCCGCCCGGCAGTCACGGCTCGCAGCAGTTATGGGAGGTCTCATGGCTGTCCTGGTGGAGGTCGAGTTTTCGGGAGTGACAGCGCAGCAGTACGACACTGTGGATCAGCGTGTGGGCGCGCGAGCGGAGCGGCCTCCTGAAGGGCTGCTGTTCCACACGGCGATCATCACTGACACGGGTTTGCGGGTCGTTGACCTGTGGGAGTCGACCGAGGCGTGTGAAGCGTTCATCGCGAACCGGCTCCAGCCCGTCATCAGGGAGGTGGGCTACCCCGAGCCGTCGTCGGAACCGAAGTTCTCGAATGTGCACTACCACTTCGAGCGGCGGCAGCAGGTCGACGCCTGAGGTTCCTGAAGCGACAGGCTCCAGGGCACGGCCCCACCGCACCGCCCTTTCACGGTTACGGGACAGTCCTTAGCTGGGGAATAGACCGCGCACCCCTATGCCTGGAATTGAATGCCCCTCGAATCGACAGGCCGCCAGAGGCGGCGTGCCACGGCATCCTGAAGTTGAGCCGCTACCTCTCGATTCTTAGCCCACTGGCTGATGAACGTCGTATCGAAACAATCTTGCTCGCTATTGGAAGCGACCTGGGCAACCAAACTCCCATGGCCTTGACCCACGCCGTTGTCCCAAGCGTTGTTGCATGGAAGGGTCCGAATCCTTGCCTCGAGCCAGGATCTGAGTTCGGCCGGTACGAGTACGTAGCAGGCCCTCAGGAAGGCGATGGTCTGCTGAGGGGCAACGGGCAGCGTGTCGCCCGCGATGATGCGGCGGGTCATGCTCTTGGTCCCGGCGAGCTCCTCGTCCTTGGTGGTGGTGACCACGATGAAGGCCTGGACGGTCTCCCAGGCGGGGACAGTGCTGCGGAGGCGGCGCGCTCAAGCGTCGCCTTCGACGGTGCCCCCCTTCACGTGCAGGAGCTTGGTCATCTGCTCATAGGTCAGTCAGCCCCGGCCTTGCGGCTGCGCAGAAAGTCCGCGAGCTTCGCGCACGTCGGTACGGTGCGGTCCACCGGCTTCTCGGGTCGTCCCATGGCGACCGCCCGCGCCGGGCGCGAAGCTCAGTCGCCGTACAGCCAGCTGCCGTATCCGGCGCCGCCCACGAGATAGTGCAGGCCGAAGACGCCGGGGAACAGCACCAAGGCCGGCACCCCGACCCGCATCAGGACCGGGGCCCCGACCGACAAGGGCCCGGCCCGGCCCCTGACGGTGCGCCAGTCGCAGCAGCGCCGGACCTCTCCCCCGCGAAACCACCACAAGAAGAGCCCGGGGAGCGTCCCCACCACGGCTATGAAGGCGGCACACAATCCCACGACAGCGAGGAACATCCTCCGGCCGCCGTGGCCACCCAAGAACAGGGAGGCCACCCCGAACAGAGCCACCACGGCCAGCCCCTACACGGCCCCACGCACCGCCACGTCCCCAATTCACCGACAGAGTCGTTCCAAACGAGGCACATGACGCCGGGTGGCCGGGCCTCTCCGCCACAGGCAACCTACCTCTACGCCCTTCGAACGGGCGAAACTCCTCATCCGTGCGCAACCACCGGACCCGGGTACGTGTCCCACGCAGGCGACGTGCCTGCAATCCCCGCGCCCGCGCCTCTTCCAGGACCTGTCCACTGTTCGGGATTGTGCTGGCGACGACAGCCGCAGCGGCTACTGCCTCGATGCCGTCTCCGCCATCCACGCGTGCTCCGGAGTCCGTGACTCGATGAAGTGCTCGCTCAAGCACGTCGATGACCTTCTGAGGAGTCAGCCCCTCAAGCTCATCGACGAAGTCTGCAGCGAGGTCGCTGTCGAATGGGCCGGTTCCCCACGTTCCCATGCACGGCTTCTGCCATCGCTCTATCGGACGAAGGCAGCATTCACTTTTGGCGTCGCCCAGGGGCTTGCGGTGGGACGGTGGACGGTGGAGTGGTTCTGCCGCGGGACTCGATGCGTCACTGTCAGGCAGGCCCGAGCACCTCGGGTGCGACCAGGGCGCGGGCGGTATCGGCGAAGTACCGCTCAGGGGCCTGCTCGGTCAGGCCGAGGACGGCGCGCTGGCCGAGTCCGGAAAGCAGTGCCCGCAGCGCTCTTGCCAGGTGCCGCGCCTGCCGCGCCGACACCGTGGAGCCCTGATGCGGTCTGCCGGTGAACAGCTCAGCCAAGCGCTCTTCGTGTGCCTGGATGGACGTAGCCAGCCTGGCCTTCAGCTCGGGGTCGCGCAGGGCCATGTCCTGCAGGCTCGTCTCAAACGACAAATGACGCAGGGCCTCGGGGTTCGCACAGGTGCGCGCGTAGAAGTGGGCGAACGCCTCGACGGCCGCCAGCAGGTCGAGGCTGGCGGGCACCGCCTGGTCGATCCCGTCGTAGTGCGGGCCGAGGTGGTCGGCGACCAGGGCGGTCAGCAGGCCGTTCTTGCTCCCGAAGAGCGAGTAGACGGCCCCGGTGGTCAGGCCGGCCTGTTCGGCGATCTCTTCCAGCCTGGCGCCATGACCGTCACGGGTCACGACCCGGCGTGCGGCCTCCAGCAGTGCGCGGCGGTTGCGTTCCTTGGTCTCCGCCCTCGTCATTCTCATAATCACATTATTACAGTAATCTCCTTATGGATATCACGCGCTACATGGGCCAGGTGCCCGACTACCCGTCCTTCCCGTCCGTCGACGCCCTCCACGCGGAGTTCGACGCCATCACCACCACCCACCCGCAGCTGGCACGGATCAGGACCGTCGGGACCTCGCGGCTGGGCGATCCCCTGCGCGTGCTCACCATCGGCGACGGCCCGGCGGACGCCCTGGTTATTGGTGGGCCGCACCCCAACGAGCCGATCGGCTTTCGCACGATCACCGCCCTGGTCGACCTGCTCTGCCGGGACTCGGCACTGCGCGCTGAGTTGGGATGCCGCTGGCACGTCCTTGCGTGCGCCGACCCCGACGGCGCCCGGCTCAATGAGGGCTGGTACGGAAACCCCGGCGACCGCCGCGCCTACGCCGAGCACTTCTACCGCCCTGACCTGGACGAGCAGGTCGAGTGGAGCTTCCCTCTCACCGTCGGCGACTACCGCTTCGACCGCCCGTTGCCGGAGACCACGGCTCTGATGCGGCTGATGGACGAGATCGAGCCGGACCTGGTCTGCTCGCTGCACAATGGCGAGCACCAGGGGGTGTTCTACTACCTCAACCGCGACGACGCGGCGCTCGCCCGGCAGCTCGCCGAACTCGCCGCCATCGAGGGGCTACCCAGCCATCACGGCGAGCCCGAGGTGCCGGGCTCGCGGCTGATCGCGCCATCCGTCTACTCCACCCCCACCGGCTCCACCCTCGGCCCGGCCTTCGGGGCGGGCGCCGGCAGTGCCGACTACGCCGCCCGATTCGACGCGCTGCACTTGGTGGCCGAGGTCCCCCTGTGGACCGACGACCGGGCGGCCGACGAGACCGCGACGGACCTCGACTACCGAGACCTGGTAGCCGCCTCCGCAGCCGCCCGGAAAGAGGCGTTCACGACCGTGGAGACCGCACTGAACGCCGTCGCCAACGACCTCACCGTACGATCCCCGTTCCGACGCTCCGTCGAGGGCACGCTGCGAACATTGCGTACGTACGCCGGCCAGCTCGAGGCGCTCGCCCTGCCTGATCGGCCCGCCACGGTCGCCGAAACGTTCGACCAGCGCCAGGAAGTACACCTCGTCCGGCTCCGCCTGCTCGGTACCTGCCTGCGCATGCTCGACGCCGAGATCGACGCGGGCAACCCCGCCCCGGCCATCCGCACCCAGCGCTCCCGCCTCGCCGGGCACTTCGACCGCTGGACGACCGAAGCCGAGACCGAAACCGCGGGCATGCGCCTGGAGATCCGCAGACCCGTCGCCGTGCAACTGGGCGCCATCCTGCTCACCGCACAGGCTCGGCGCCATGAACGCTGAACAGAGCGGCCGGGCCGATCAGTGGTCTCCCCGCAACATTCCCGCCGAGCAACGACATCAATTCCCGCCGAAATCGATCACGCAAACAGCTGGCAGGTGACTCCCACACGGGCCCAGCAGCGCGTACCCCGAGGGCGGATACCACTCCTACGACCGCTGCATCCCGATCGTGGCGATCACGCTGGACCTGCTGCGCGAACACGACCCGGCCGGACCGGCGTTCCGGCGCTTCGGCCGCGACCACTGCGAGCCGCTGCTGGACGCGATCGGCAGCCCCTGCCGGGACGCCTACATCGCCCGCCGCCGCCACGCCGCCCGGTAGGAGGAACAGCGCCGCGCGGAGCGGGAGGCCAGGCGTCCGAACTCCTCGACGAGGCAAGCATGCGACATGCCTGGTCAGCGATAGGGAGTGTCCACGGAGGGGGCCCCGAGGCCTGGGCTCCCCATCGCGCATCTCCCATAAGCAGCTGTCAAGAAGCGCCCGGGGCGGTCGGCTGCTCCCATCCGTGCCAGCAGGCCGACGGCGGCGCGCCGGCCCCACTGGGCGATCTCCTCCCAACATGATCACTGGCTCCGTGCCTGTTCTGCTGCGGCGTCAACTCTCGCCGCACCGCGACGATGGACCGGGCGTCCTGACGTTGGCCGTTCGCCCCCTATCAGGTCTTGCTCCGCGCCCGCCGGCGCCGGCCTGGCGGCCGTCCAGACCGGCGGACGAGGCGACGTCACCCAGGGACGCCGAGCGGCGGGTGCTCGAGCACGCGGGGCTTGTACTCGACCAGCTGGATGCGGCCGTCGAAGGTGCGGTGCTCGATCATCTCGAGGGCAACGTCCGGATAGCCGTCGTAGATGCGTTCTTCGCCTGTCGCCCCGGTGATCACTGGAAACATCACGACCCGGAAGCGGTCGACGAGTCCGGCACGTAGCAGGGACCGGCACAGGCTGAGGCTGCCGATCGTGCTGAGGAGCCCCGAGCCACTCGACTTCATGGCGCGGACCGCCTCGACGGCGTCGTCGCGGACGAGCGTGGAGTTGGCCCACGTCAATGGCTCCTCGAGTGAGGAGGAGAACACCACCTTTGACGCTTGCGTGAGCTCGTCGACGGACGCCTCTTCTTCGGGCCTGAACTCGTCTTGGCCCTTCGGGACCTCGCCTGCGGCGAAGCCCGACATCAGGCGGTAGGTGTTCGCTCCCATCAGGTAGGTGACCTCGGGCTGCTCGCCGAGCCACGCGAGGTACTCCGGGCCCTCGAGGCCCCAGAACCCGGGCCATCCCTCTCCCGAGGCGTAGCCGTCGAGGGTGGTGATGAAGTCGACGAGAAGCTCCGACATGGCGGTGTCCTTTCCTAGGGTCTCGCGAACTTGGACTGGCCGGGAGCCACAAACTCATCGGCCGCGCTGTGGAGTAACGAGATGAGGATGCGGCTGAGTAGCTGCCTGGGCAGCGGCGGGCGAGTCAGCGTCGAGTGGTGGGCTCGTGGGGCCACGCACAGCGTCCAGTACCTTCTGCCCCCGCTTGTCGACGTACTGAGTGAACAACTCCCGCGCGTAGCCGAAAATGATGGCCCGGGCGATGATTCGCGCTGAGGAGTCGAGCGCGCTCCGTCCCGGTACGTTCGCACAACGGGGCGTAATGCGAATTGGAGTTGCGTACCTGACGTCGCGCTACTGCGTCCGGGTGAGCGAAGGTCTCGGCTCCCCATCGGAGCTGCTGAGGCTCGCAGCGTTCACAGGCGCATGACGACCAGGGCGATGTCGTCGAGCGCTCCGCTGGCCACGCTGAGGCGAGCCAGCAGGGCGTCCGCGAGTTGCTCGGGAGCGAGGGCGCTGTCCTGGGCGAGGGCTGCGGTCAGGCGGGCCAGGCTGGTGTCGATGTCCTCGTCGCGGCGTTCGATGAGTCCGTCTGTGTAGAGCACGAGCGTGTCCCCCGGTGTGTAGGGCAGGCCGGCCTGGGGGCGGGGGACGTGGTAGGGGCGGGCACCGAGCGGTGGATCGGTGGCCTGGTCCAGCAGCTCGCAGGTCCCGTCGGGGTGGAGCAGGACGGGCGGCGGGTGCCCGGCGTTGCTGTAGATGATCAGTCTGCTGCGGGTGTCGATGAGTACCTTGACCGCGGTCGCCGCCGTCGCGCCATCGACGGAGCGGGCGTACAGGCCGAGGACTTCCAGGGCCTGGGCGGGACTGGGGACGGCCCGGATGGCTGCGCTCAGGGCACTGCGGAGCATGCCCATGACGGCTGCGGCCTCAATGCCGTGGCCCACGACGTCCCCGACCGCCGCCGAGTAGCGGTCGGGTGCCAGGTCGACGACGTCGTACCAGTCGCCGCACACGTTCAGTGATTTCGTCGCGGGCAGGTAGCGCACGGCGATGTTGTCGCGGTGCTGGGTGAGGTCGCGGTCCTGCAGCATGGCCTCCTGCAGGGCGATGGCGACCTGGCGTTCTCGGGCGTGGGCCTGGCGCAGTTCCTGATTCAGCCGGTGCAGCTCCCGGGCCCGGGCGTAGAGCTCGGCTGCCATGCCCTTCTCCCGTTCGGTGAACTCCTCAGTGAGTTCGCGCGCCCGGCGGGAGTGGATGAAGGCGGTGACGTCCTCGGACCGCTGGACGATCCATGCCACTGTGCCGTCGGGGCCGGGGAGCGGGGTGTGGATGTCGGACCACCACCGTTCCTCGAACCCGCTCGGCTGGTCAGGGGCGGAAATGTCGTACCGCTGCAAGACCAGGGTGTCCGGCTGTCCGGTGTCCCGGGCCCGCATGAGCGATGCCTTGAGTTGTTCTGCGTCGCCGGTAGTGGTGGGATTCTCTGGCAGGGCGTCGAAGAAGTACTTCCCGATCAGCTCATGCCCGGTCCGCCGGGTGGCCTGCAGGTAGGCCCGGTTCACGTAGCGAATCACCAGGTCCGTGTCCAGCACCAGATACGGGCTCGGAGTGGCATCGAAGAAGGCCGAGAAATTGATATCCGCTGCCATAGCGCGCTCTCTTCAGCTCGGCGAGCGCGACTGCCCGTCGTCTACCAATCTACGAGCAATCCAGCGGTCAGGCTCATCGGACCGCTGCTTGGGCTGATCGGCGTCTGTCATGTTCGAACGTCGGCCGAGGAGCGACGGGGCGGGCTGTCGGCCCCTGCACAGCGCCGAGGGCGTCGCCTGCTGGCCGGCAGGCCCGCGCGAGTGGTGCCGAGCTCGCGCTGGCGTTCGTGCCGGTACCGTTGCGGAACATTCTGGAGATCACGGAAGCCGATCAAGTGCTGCACGTCTGTGACACCGCCGCAGAGGCCGCAGCAGACCTCGGCAAGCGAGGGGACGCCGCCGGCACCCTCGCTTGAGTGCTGTGAGCGGCGACGCCAGACGGTTGCCGCCGCGCCCGCACGCACGTGCGCCGTCGTCAAGCCCCCGCCGCATCCAGCTCCGGCAGCCGCGCCACCAGCACCGGCCTGGATACCCTCAGCCCTGCCGTGACCTCACCCCACGCGCCCGGCTCCCCCACCCTGACGCCCATCCGCTCACGGAGACCGACACCGACCACCGTGCCGCCGCGCCGGCCCCAACAGCCTCACATCCGCGATTTCAGCACGTCGACCTCACATCCCGGCGCGAAGGGGTCGAAGTCATGCTCGACCAGCCAGCGAACCCCCAGCAGGCTTCGCAACGACCACCACGCGTGGATCACGTCGAGGTCGACATCGGTGCCATAACCGGCGATGACGTCGTAGAGGTGCTCCTCGTGTCCGAGCGTCAAGGTAGCGAGGTCGAACAGGGCATCACCCCGGCCCGCCTCGGACCAGTCGATGATGCCCGTGACCTCGTCGCCGTCGACGAAGACGTGCCCGATCTGCAGGTCGCCGTGCGTGAACGCCGGAGTCCACGGCCGGAGCGCGGCCTCGGCGACCTGGCGGTTGCGGGTGACCAGGTCGGCCGGCAGGACGCCGTTCGTCACGAGCAACTCGCACTCGCCGTCGAGTTCCGCCACCAACTCGTCGGGGCTCCGGCGGCGCCGGCCGGCCCAGGGGGGCAACGGCGCTTCGTGCAGCTTCCGGATGGCGGCGCCCGCCGCAGCCCACGCTGCTGACGACCCGGTCGACGGCTCACCGAGACGGCCGAGCACCGTCCCCGGGAGTGCGGCGATCGCGAGCACGGGCGGCTTCCGCCATAGGACCTCCGGGGTCGGGACCGGCGCGAGGGACATCGCCTCGACCTCGACGTCGATGCGTGCCTGATCGGCGTCCACCTTCAGGAACACGTCGCCGACGCGCAGAGTCGCGCGCTCGGAATGGGCGACGACGACTTTGACCTCATCCATGGGCGACCAGTATCCCGGGGATGTTCGCCGACGTCGCCGGGTTTATCGCGTGTGATTACGCGGCTGACCGCGTCCCGCTACCCGGCGGCCTCGTGCACGACACCGTCCTCTGACCAGGTCAAGCCCACCACTTTTGTCAGGAGTCCTTACTCAACATCCGACCAGCGAAAACCCCCCGGCCTGACCTGCGGTCACTGACACCCCGCCCACTGACACCGAACAGGCACATGGCAGCCGTGGTGGTGAGCCAGTCGGTGGCTAATACGCCGGCACGCTCGGGAGGATCGACAACTGCCAGATCGGCACCTTCCTCGCCTACGCCACCCCGGACGGCCACCGGATGTTTCCAGACCGGGAGTTGTACCTGCCCGAGCACTCCTGGACCGCCGATCGCAAGCGGTGTCGGCAGGCCGGCATCCCGAAACCGGGTGAAAAACCCGACACGGCCGCCCGGCAACGCCGCCAGCTGCAACTGATGAGCCTGGCGGAGACCCGCCGCCTGTTCAACCTCATCGGCCGCCCCGTCCACGAGTTCCGCAACGCCCTGCACTGGTCGACGTTCCGCCGACACCAAGTCGAGGCCCGGCGCCACCACTTCCGTCGACGTATGCGACTCCGGATGATGCGGATCTAGCCCGATCTACCCCTGTAGTACCAGCCGAACAGCGACAGCGCCGAGCACCACGCAACACCAGGAGGACCCGATGGTGCGACAGGAACGCGCGATCCGCACCCGGCGGACCATCCTGGAGGCGGCCGCGGTGAGGGAGCCGCACCCTGGTCGCATAAAGGCGTGAAACTCCTGGTCGGCGAGTTCACAACTGAGATCACTCGCGTGACCAGGAGCGTCGTCGTGCTTGTCCATCCGTCCGCGATCGACCTGTCCAGCCCACACTTGCGCTGCCTGACCGGCAGCTCGCCGAGCGCCGCCGACAGGTCGGCCCCCTTCGGCGGCGCCAGCCCCCGAAGTCGAAGTCGAGGCCGTGCGGGGGTGGGTGGCGAAATGGACGGGTGGAAAGGCCCGTCCGGGTCGTGCAGATGATCTCCACTGAGTAGTGTGAATGATCGGATAGCGGTCAGCCGTTCGCACGCGGCCCTCGCGACTCCGCGCTTGACACTGACGCTTGCCATGCATGAAGACGTCCCTGCGGCTGGATGGTGTGCCGCAGGATGACGTCCTCGTTCCTCGGTCGCGAAGTGGGTTTGCGGCGTTGGGAAGAGGGACACGTTCCGCCGACGCCGCAGAGGACCAACAAGGGAGTGCAGACACATGCAACCGACGTTCGTACTCGTTCACGGAGCTTTCGCGAACTCTTTCTCGTTCGCACCACTCCAGGCCGAACTCGGCCTCCTCGGACATCGCTCCGTCGCCGTCGACCTTCCGGGGCACGGGTTCGCCGCGACGTACCCGCGGGCCTATCAGGCACCGCAGGACCTCGAAGGGCTCGCCACCACGCCCGGGGCCATCAAGGGCGTCACGCTCGCCGACAACGCCACGCACCTCATCGGGTTACTGGAGAGAGCCAAGCGGAACGGGCCCGTCATCCTCGTCTCCCACAGCCGAGGCGGCATGACAGCCACCGTCGCAGCCAACCAGCGGCCCGACCTGATCGACCGGATCGTCTATGTCTCCGCCTGGTGCCCCGTCGACCTCGACGTCAGCGCCTACTACGCCGAGCCCGAGATGGCCACCGTCGACGCCACAGCGCTGGCCTCGGCGATGATCGGGAACCCTGCCGAGCTCGGGCTGCTGCGCTCCAACTTCCGCACCGCCGACCCCGACGTCCTCGCGGCCTTCAAGGCGGCCTTCCTCGCCGACGGGACGGACGACGAGTTCATGGTCTTCCTCAACACCTTGCAACCCGACGAGAACCTCGACGCCGGCACACCCGATGACCGGGCGCAACCCGACAGTTGGGGGCGGATCCCCAAGACGTACATCCGGCTGACCGAGGACACCAGCGTGCCGCTCGCCATGCAGGACCGGATGATCCGCGAGGGCGACGCACTGACGCCGGAGAACCCCTACGACGTCCGTACGCTCACCAGCAGCCACCTGAAGTGGCTGGTCGACCCGGCACCGGCGGCCCGGGTTCTGGGTGAAATCGCCGCGCTCCTGCCTGCCGAATCATGATCGAAGCCAGATGAGGAGAGCGGCGGCGGTGACAGTGCCGAGGTAGACGTGCCCTCGCTTGTCATACCAGGTAGCGATGGCTCCGAACTGCTTGAGCTTGCCGATGGCTCTCCACCGTGTCGCGATCCTCATACCGGATACCGGTCCTTGTCGAAGCCCAAAGGCCGCCCGCCGCGTGCACCCCGGCGCAGGTGGGCGGCCTCGAGGTCCTTCTTCTCCGGAAGGCGGATGCCGCGTTTACGGAGGTAGGTGCGGATCTTGCGGTTGCTGTACGACTTGTCAGCGCCCACGCTGCCCGGAGTACAGCCGGGACGCCCGAGCCCCGTCCAGGAAACGCGGATCTTGCCCATCACCGGCTCCAACTGGGTACAGTCCGCCCGCTGGCCCTGCGTGATGAGCACAGTCAGCGGGCGGCAGCGGCCCTACGCGACGACATGGATCTCGGTGGTCAGCCCGCCGCGGGAACGGCCAAGGGCCTCGCCTGGCGCACCGCCACCTCCAACCAGGGCTACAGCGTGATGTCCGCGTACAGATGAACTGATCTTGGTGCCCCTTGTGAGGAGCGGCGTGGGGTCGGCAGCGGCTTCTGCAGAGCACCGGCGGCGTGCTGGTGCGCCCGCACAGAAGTGGAGTCGACGTTCACATTCCACTCGAGGCCGCCGTCGGCGTCGGCACCGGCCTGGACGTGCTGGAGGAACATCTCCCAGGTGCCGTCGGCCGACCACAGCAAATGGCCCGGGTGGACCGACTTCCACGGGCCGAAACGATCGGGCAGTTCACGCCACTGAACCCTGGTGCCGAGGCGGCGAATGATCCCGTTGACCACCTGCCGGTGATCATGCCAACGGCCGCATCCGTTATTGCTCACCGCCAGCAGCGACTCCAGCACAGCCCACCCGGCGTCAGCCAGATCCCCCCACTGAGCATGGCCAGAAGAACGAACCGCCTGATGGAAGAAAGACGGCCTAGATCCCCCCGCTCGTTCACCGAAGATCATCGGGCTGAAGAATGATCCCCATGCCGATGACGAAGACCCCCAAGACCGCAACGATCGACGACGCTCCGCTGATCGGTCGGACTCTGGCCCGCGCCTTCGACGACGACCCGATGATGCGCTGGCTCTTCCCCGACGACGCCTCGCGTGAGGCGGGGCTGGGGCGCTACTTCACCACGATCTTCACCCGGCAGTACGTCCACCACGGCGTGTGTGAGCGCACCGAGGCGGCGGCCGCCTTCTGGGTACCGCCGGAGGCGCAGGCCAAGGCAGTTCCCGACGCGGAGACCATTCAGGAACTCCAGAACATCCTCGGCGACCGGGCTCCACTGTTCAGGGACACCGTCGAGACGGCCGCCAGGCACACTCCCCGGGAACCGCACTGGTCCCTGGCGGTGATCGGCGCCGACCCGGCCGCCCGGGGTCAGGGACACGGGGCGGCCCTGCTGCGCTCGGGACTGGCCAAGGCCGACGCGGCGGGTCTGCCCGCCTACCTGGAGTCCTCCAAGCCGTCCAACCTGCCTTTCTACGAGCACTTCGGCTTCACCGTGTGTGCGGAGCTGCGGCTGCCGGAGAACGGGCCGGTGCTGTGGGCGATGGGTCGCGGACCGCGTCGCCCGGCCGGCGCTTAGGACCGGAATCAGAATGAGGTCTTCGGGGCCCGAAGATGACGGCATGTCAGTTCGGGTCGGCGGGGCCCGGAGGTCTATGGAAGCTGGACTCCGGACCAGGCATCGACTTCGCACTGTCCGTCGGCATTGTTCCCTGCGGTCACGACTGTGCCGTTGGCACGCAGGCCAAGGGTGTGTGTCGAACCGGCCGCCACGGCGACAACGTCGCGCCAATCGCCGACTTCGCACTGTCCGTGGCTGTTGTCTCCCGCTGCGAGGACCCGCCCGGACGCCGTGACCCCGACCGTGTGGTAGCTGCCCGCGTCGAGCGCCACCACGTCTTCCCACTCATCGACCTCGCACGCCCCAGTTGCCCGGTCTCCGGTCGCTACTGCCCGCCCGTCGGCTCTGAGGCCGACGGTATGGAGATACCCGGCCGAAATGGCCGCCAGGTAACGCCACCCTTCAACGGCGCACTGCCGTCGTCGGTTGTTCCCCGCGGCCAGTGCAGAACCGTCCGACCGGACACCGACCGAGTGCCAGTCACCACACGACAGGACGACCATCTCGCGCCAGGACTGCACGTCGCACTGTCCTTCTGAACGCCGGCCAACCGCTAGCACACGGCCATTCGCGAGTAGCCCGAGCGTGCGGCGCCAGCCTGCGGCCACGGCCGTGACGCCTCGCCATCCGGCGACATCACATTGCCCATCGGCATTCCAACCCGTTGCCAGCACCGTGCCGTCCGACCGGAGTCCCACCGTATGAGACCTGCCCGTGTTCGTCGCGGTATGGACGTTGCCAACTGCCACCGCGACGACGTCTTCCCATCGCTCGACACGACATTCAGCAGCTGCCGTATTGCCCACGGCGAGAACGGTTCCATCCCAGCGCCGTCCGACCGAATGACGTCTTCCGGCCGCCAGCGCCGACGAGCTAGCGAGCATTCCGCCTCCTTGCGCTTGGCGCGAGTTCGCGAGGGAATTCACCTTACTTTGGCCTGTAATCAGAGCGGGGTCCTCAGTCGTCGCCAGCAGATGACGGCACAACCGAGTGTGATGAAGGCCTGGTGGATGTCGTCGCGGATCTCCCCGACCCGGCGGTGTACGCCGAGTCCGGAGCCGGTGTTCGGTGCCGCGTCGGGCGATGTGCGGGGTGATGTCGAACCGTCGGACCTGGTCGCGGTAGCACTCGTGGTCGTAGCCGCAGTCGACGCAGAGGTGCTTCGGGCGGCGCAGCGGTTGGCCACATTTGCCTCGGATCGGCGGGACCGCTCGGATCAGTGGGATCAGCTCGGTCACGTCGTTGCGGTTGCCGCCGGTCAGCGCGGTGGCCAGCGGGATGCCGTGAGCCTCGACGATCACGTGGTGCTTGCTGCCGGCCTTGCCCCGGTTCCCCGGGGACGGGCTCCGGCCTCGTTCCACTCCGACACCCCCCTCCAGCAGGTCATCCCGGAGCCGAAGCCGAGTCCTGAGGGAGGTAACGCCGAGGGATACCGGTGTAGAGCACGAACAGGATGCCGCATAGAACCCGCCGGTCATCGAGCCGACGACGTCCCGGGTACCGGAAGCGCCGCTCAATCCCCGGCAACAGCGACTCGATACGCTCCCACAGACCATCGTCAACCTCCCACGAGTCTCGGTCGCAACCACCCTCCGCGCCACATCAACGCTAACTGACACACCGTCATGCCCGACCCCCAGAAACCTCATTCCGATTCCAGTCCTTAGCCTCTCCCCACCTGACGAACACACCGCCTCTCGCGGCGGTGACACCACCAGAACCACGCAAGGAGAACGACCGTGCCGACCACCGACTTCGCCGCCATGACCGGCCTGGAACTGATGCGCTGGGTGCAGTCTGAACGCCCCACCGACATCCCCTCCATCGGCCGCCTGCTCGGCATGCGCTTCGACGAGGTCGACCACGGTCGCATCGTCATCTCCCTCGACACCCGCCCCGACTTCGCCAACCCCCTCGGCACCGTCCACGGCGGCATCGCCGCCACCCTCCTCGACTCCGCCATGGGCTGCGCCGTCCACACCACCCTCCCCGCCGGCACCGGCTACACCACCCTCGAACTCAAGGTCAACTACATCCGCGCCGCCCGTACCGACGGCCAGACCCTCACCGCTACCGGCACCGTCATCCACGCGGGCCGCCGCACCGCCACCGCCGAAGGGAAGGTCCTCGACGAACAGGGCAAACTCATCGCCCACGCCACCACCACCTGCATGATCATTTAGGTTGCCCCACCGGAGCTGGCTCCCCACCGTCGTCAGCTCCTTGCGATGAGGTCGACGATCGCCCGCTTGGTGTGTCCTTTCACCACCTCAATGATCTTGTCGAACGTGAGGCCGAACTTCTCGCAGAGGCGGCGAAAGGCGGCGTAGTCCGTGTGCCGCAGCCATGGTCTCGGCAATCGTCGGCCGAGCCGCCGGTCTGGCGATGAGGATGAAGGCAGGGGCACCGTTTGACCCGGAGGGTGCCTCCGCTTTACTGTGGGCACAGTACGGAGACAGCCTCCGTTTTGATGATGTCGCAAGGGCCGAGAGAGCGCATGAGTGCCAGTGAGCAGAAGGGGCGCAAGCCCCGTGCGGACGTCCAGCGCAACCGTGCCGCCCTCCTGGGAGCGGCGCAGTGTCACTTCCTGAAGTACGGGGTCGGTACGTCCCTGGAGGCGGTGGCCAAGGAGGCGGGCGTCGGACCTGGCACCTTGTACCGGCACTTCCCCACCCGGGAAGCGCTGCTGGCGGCCGTGCTGCAGACGCGCTCCGAGGAGCTGGTGGCGCGCCAGGCGGAGATCGCGCAACTCGGCGACGCTGACGAGGCGCTGGAGCAGTGGCTGCGTGCGCTGGAGGAGTACTTCAGCGCATTCAGCGGACTGCCGGAGCCGCTCATGGCAGCGGCCAGGGCGCAGGATCCGGACAACCCGCTCACGCTTCCCTGCGACACGGTCATCACCGCTACCGAGGAGTACGTACGAGCCGCCCAGCGGACGGGGCACGTGCGCGCGACGGTGACGGGGTACGACCTGTTCCTCGCGGCCATCTCCGTCGCCTGGCTCAAGGGTGCCGGCGCCGCCGATGAGGAGTCCCTGGACCGCGTTCGCGCGCTCATCGCCACCGGCTACCGCGAGCGGTACACCCAGGCGTAAGTCCCTGCCCGGCGATCACCGGAACTCCCAGCGCCGCTCTGGCATTTCGGGAGATGTCCGGTGCCTCCATCCCCTAGTGATCACGACGCACGATCCTTGGGGTGGTGCGACTTCTGAGAGGACAAATCATGAAAATTTCTGTTATCGGAGCTGGAGCGATCGGTGGCAACCTCGCCCGCAAGCTCAGTGGAGCCGGTCACGAGGTCGAAGTGGCGGGCGCCCGCGGCCCCGAGGCCGTCGCACCCGATGTGCTGGAGACCGGCGCCCGCGCCGTGGCACTCGAGGACGCCGTCAGGGGCAGGGACGCCGTCATCCTGGCCATCCCCTTCGGGGTGGCGGGGCAGCTGGCCGACCTGTTCGCCTCCGTCCCCGCCGAGACGGTGGTCATCGACACCTCCAACTACTACCCGCACCTCAACGGGCGGATCGAGGCAGTGGAGGACGGTGCGGTGGAGAGCGTCTACACCTCCGAGCTCCTTGGCCGCCCCGTGGTCAAGGCATGGAACGCCGCCCTGGCCGAAACCCAGCGGACGAAGGGTGTCCCAACGGGTACTCCGGGCCGCATCGCCATCCCGGTCGCCGGCGATGCCGATGAAGCCAAGCGCGTGGCCATGCGCCTGGTGGACGACACCGGATTCGACCCCTACGACGCCGGCGCACTGGCCGACTCCTGGCGTCAGCAGCCCATGGGCCCCGCCTACTGCACCGAGCTGACCCTCGACGAGCTGCCGGCGGCCCTGGCCGCGGCCGATCGCCCCAAGGACACGGCCGTCCGCGACAGCATGTCAGAGCGCTTCGCCGCCCTCGGGGCCAATCCCACCCTCGAGGACGTCGTCGAGATGAACCGCGCCGCCCACCGATGACGACGCCTGCCGCCAGCCGCGGCGCACACCCCGCGTGAGAGGTCGCCCTACGCCTCCTCATGCTCGGAGTGCCGCGGCCGGGTTCCGCGGCACCCGCCTCACCAGCCGGCTGATGGAAAGCGGAAGCGTCGACCGGCGGTTCGTATACGGCGATGCCACAACAACAAACTGAACGCTCTCGAAAGGGACCTGCTTTGCCCACCGCCGCCTCGTTCTTCACCGATCTCGCGCGAACCCGGCACTCCCCCCGGCAGTTCCTGCCCACTGCGCTGCCCGCCGCGGACATCCGCGGCGTTCTGGAAGACGCCCAGACAGCCCCCTCGAACAGCAACACCCAGCCGTGGAACGTCCACATCGTCTCCGGCGCGGCGCGGGACGCCTTGAGCCATGAACTCCTCAAGGCGTACGAGGAAGACCGGACCTCCCCCGACTTCACCTCCGGCTACGGCGAAGGCATCTACCGTGAGCGGTCGCATCAGCACGCCGCCATCGTCTACGGAGCCCGTGGCGTTGAGCGCTCGGACCGGGAGGGCAGGAAGGAGGTCATCCGCGAGAACCTGAGGTTCTACGGTGCGCCCCACGTCGCCCTCCTCTTCATGCCGGTGCTCGGCGACGGGGTGCGGACAGCCGGTGACATCGGCATGTACGCCCAGAACTTCCTGCTCTCGCTGACCGCACGCGGATACCGTGGCATCCCCCAAGCCGTCCTCGGCGTCTACGCCGACACAGTCCGCAGGACCCTCGGCGTCTCCGACGAGCTCAAGCTGCTGTTCGGTATAGCCTTCGGCATCGGCGATCAGACATCGCCCATGCATGACATCAGCATGGGGCGCATCCCGCTCCAGCAGAGCGTGGTCCTGCACGACACCCCCGGCGTCCTCGACAAGCGCTAGGCAAGAGCGCCAAGCGCTCCTTCCGGAATTGACGATCTTCTCGCCGGGAAGACGCCACGGAATACCGCAGGTCCCGAATACGAGCGCTGTACCAGTGGGTGCGCGAGACGACGGTGGCTTCCATGGACGGGGTCGTTCTCCGCCGGGTGGGCAGCCGGGAGACTCTGGACGTCACGCTGGTGGAACCCGAGCCGGTGGTGGAAGTCGGCGTCGACATCGCCCGCGACGTCTCCGGCCGATGGCGCCACCCGGCACCCCGCACGCCTCCACCGTGCCCGACCCGACCTCTCCCCCGCCGACGTCCCACGTCTCACATCGCCGCCGCACTGACGGCGGCGCGAGCGCGGAGACCCTCGCCGACGTGCAACACCGGTGAGCGTGCCCAGTTCCCGGCTGCGTCCGCGCCGCCCATTCCTCCCCTCCCTCATCCTCGTCTCCAGCGAGGACATGGGCGAAGGGGGTCGCGACGGGGATGTCAGCATCCCGGCCACGCCGTACGCCCGTGGTGACCTGCGCTCGTGGAGGTCGCGCGGATGGGTCCGCAGACTGGCCCGATGTGCGTGCCCCGTGCGCGTGGAGGAGATTCGGGACAACGGCACGATCATCGAAACCGGCACCGACTCCCACCGCCTCGCCCACTCCCAACCCATGAACGGACAGGCCGCCGGGACCCGAACGGGTCGGGGATTTCGTTCAGTTCACCTGAGCGCGATGGCGAGCTTCCCGGATGATGCCATCGGCGGTCTCCTCAGGAGTGAGGGCTGCGGTGTCGAACCACCAGCCGGCGTCGCCGAGCTCGCGTTTCATGGCGGCATCGAGATCTTCATAGCCGTCGAAGTCGAACCGCTCTCGTGGATCACGGAGGGAGTTGCGGTACCGGCACGCCTCGATACCCGGTGCCAGGACGACGAACAGGACGTGCCCAGCCGGAAGGAGAGAGACGAAGAAGTCCAACTGCTTCCGGTCGGGGATCACCCAGTCGATCACGGGCGTGAAGCCGGCGTCGGAGAAGTTGTTCGCCAGCATGCACAGATTGCGGTTGCACAGCTCCACCTGCCGCGCTGCCTCGTCGGCAGGCTCACCGAGGGCCCAGACGCGACCACTGACGACCAGCCTACTGATGAAGTCACCGTCCAACCGGGCGGAGCGCGGCAGGCGCTCCGCGACGAGCCTGGTCACCGTCGACTTCCCGGCCCCGGGCATCCCCGTCACGATCAGGCAGTCCGGCGTCTCAGCAGTGATCACGCCCGCCATCGTGCCAGCGCGCCTGGTGGCCGGCAATCGTATTCTCAAGGCGCGATCTACCCGTAGCTCAAGGCGACACTCGAGGAGTGGCGCACCGACACAGGCGGTCGGCCTCTACCACACCCAGGCGCGCGGCTACCGGGCCTGGAAGCGGCGCACCGCGCTCGCGCCCGTCGGGCGACTGCGGCATGACCGCGCTGACCGTCCCCGAAATCCAGCGCCTTCTCACCGTGATCACACGGCGAATACAACAGCCCGCGGACCTCGCGATCCACCTGGCCTGGTCCGCTTGGCGACGAAGCCACCAGGCCGGAGCCCGTTGGCACCACTACCGCGCACGCCTCGAACTCATGAAACCACTGTGCGTACCGGGCTCTGCGAGTCCGACGGCGTATCAGATGCGTTACCTGTGCAACGCCTGCGACAGCGCGTCAACGGTCACGCCCACGATAGCCAGGAGCTGCGCCGGGCTCGCCCCGGCCCTGCTCATGACGGCGAGCGACTGGTTCACAGCCGCCCCGTGTACCGCGAAGGCCTCGGCGTCCTGGTCGGTCAGTCGGCCGGCCTTCAGCGCGGCGCGCAGGCGCAGGCGCTGGAAGCCGAGCGCCTGCTTGGCGTGCGCTGCGACGCTCGGACTCAGCGCTGGAATCGCCATGGCCGACTGGGCAATCAGGCATCCATCAGGTAGTTCGGGATCGGCGATGCGCTCGAGGGTGACGTCGAAGAACGCACGAACAGCGGCAACGGGGTCCGAGGCCGCACACGACAGGGCGGCGTCGTACTTCTCGCCATAGCGCGCGGCGTAGAGATCCAGGCAGCGCAGGAAGAGCGTGTCCTTGTCGCCGAGGGAGGAGTAGATGGAACTGCGGTTCAGGCCGGTTGCCCGAGACAAATCGTCCAATGAGGTGTCGGCGTAGCCGTCGCGCCAGAACTGGATCATCGCGGCGTCGAGCGCCGTGTCCATGTCGAACTGCTTCTTGCCTGCCACGCGGCACTTCCTTGCCGATGCGTCGATGGTTCGGACCGTGTTGGGCACCATTCTATCTTGAACTTATCAGTTCAAGATATGTTAGCTTCGAGCGTGGCCATGGCCAGGCATACCGCGCGCTTCGCGACCGCGCGAGAAACACACCACGTGGTCCAGGCCACCGCCGTCGACTAACCGCCTGAACCGCACACCTGACACCGACGGAGGATTCCCGTGACCGGCCCAGCAACCAGCACTCCGCATGCCTCCGGAAGCAACCCCATCCGCGACCTGCCCCTGCAGCATCTGGCCGGATTCACTCACCGCTGGGTCGACGCGGACGGCGTCCGCCTTCATGCCGTCGAAGGCGGACGGCCGAGCGGCCCGGCCGTCGTCCTGCTCGCCGGATTCCCGCAGACCTGGTGGGCCTGGCGGAAGGTGATGCCCGGCCTCACCGACCGGTTCCACGTCATCGCCATCGACCTGCCGGGTCAGGGCCACTCCGAGCGTCCGGAGCGCGGCTACGACACGCACGCGGTCTCCGCGCACGTCCACACCGCCGTGAAGGCTCTCGGAGTGTCGACTTACTCCCTGGTCGCCCACGACATCGGCGCCTGGGTCGCTTTCTCCCTCGCCCTCAACTTCGAGAGTCACCTGCGCGGGGTCGCTCTGCTCGACGCCGGAATTCCCGGTATCACTCTCCCGGAAGCGATTCCCACCGACCCGGATCGAGCGTGGAAGACCTGGCATTTCGCGTTCCACATGGTGCCCGACCTGCCCGAGACGCTGCTCGCCGGCCGCGAACGCGAGTACGTCGGCTGGTTCCTGAAGGTGAAGGCCCTGTCTCCCGACACGTTCGACGACGCCGAACTCGACCACTACGCGGCGGCCATCGCCGTCGACGGCGGCCTGCGCGCTTCCCTCGCGTACTACCGAGACGCCGCGGAGTCAGCGCGCAAGAACCGCGAGGCGCTCAAGTGGCGGCACCTGACCGTGCCCGTCCTCGGAATCTCCAGCAGCCACGGCTCCGTTCCGGACATGGCCGCCTCCATCAGCCCATGGGCCGACAACACCACCCGAATCGTCGTGCCCGACGCTGGACACTTCATCCCCGACGAGCAGCCCGAAGCCATCGCTGCCGCGATACGCGACTTCATCGCCGACCACGACTGACACCCGTCGAACTACCCGCCCGCGCCGCCCAAGGCCGCGCGAAACTGAGACCACGAGGTCTGACTGCCGTACTGGGAGCCCCGATCAGACCCGTCGAGGGTGGCGTTCTGTCACCACCGAATGTGCGACAGAGCCCAGTGAACGGTGTTTGCGGAGTTGTGGGGATCACCTCACAGCAGTTCCGCGCGGCAGGATGACACTTGGCCTCACGCCGGCCCTTGCTTCGGCATGGTGAGGATCTCCGCTCCGTCGTCGGTGATGGCGATCGTGTGCTCGCTGTGTGCCGTCCTGCAGCCGGTGGCACTGCGGAGGGTCCAGCCGTCGGCGTCGGTGACGAGTCGGGCGGTGTCCGCCATCACCCATGGCTCCAGAGCCAGCAGCAGTCCGGGGCGCAGTGTGTAGCCGCGGCCGGGCCGTCCGGTGTTCGGGACATGCGGGTCCTGGTGCATCGTCGAGCCGATGCCGTGACCGCCGAACTCGGTGTTGATCGAGTACCCCGCCGTGGTGAGAACCGTGCCGATGGCGTGGGCGATGTCGCCGATCCGCGCTCCGGGCCCGGCGGCAGCGATCCCCGCGGCCAGCGCGCGTTCGGTCGCACTGATGAGGGCGACGCTCTCCGGGGGCCTGGTGTCACCCACGATGAAGCTGATGGCGGCGTCGGCGGCCACTCCGCCCAGGGAGACGGCAAGGTCGAGCGTCAGCAGGTCGCCGTCGGCGAGCGGATAGTCGTACGGCCGCCCGTGCAGGACCGCGTCGTTGACGGCGGTGCAGATGTAGTGGCCGAATGGGCCGCGTCCGAAGGAGGGAGCGTAGTCGACGTAACAGGACGTGGCTCCCGCCTCGACGATCATGTCCTTGGCCCACCGGTCGATGTCCAACAGGTTCGTGCCGATCGTGCTGCGGCTCTTCACCGTCTGCAGGATGTCGGCGACCAGGGCGCCGGTGTCTCTCGCCCGGGTCAGCAGGGTGGGGTTCAGGATCTCGATCATGTGACGCCCTCTCGCCAGAACCAATAACTATACCGGTCATACTGTACCGGTATAGAATTCGTGCCATGGTCAGGTTGCCGCTCACTCCCGAAGAGGTCGAACGCGGACAGCGTCTCGGCGCCCTCCTGCGCCGTGCCAGGGGAGAGCGTTCGATGCTCGAAACCGCGCTGGCCGCGCGCATCTCGCCGGAGACTCTCCGGAAGATCGAGACAGGCCGCGTGGCCACCCCCGCCTTTCCGACCATCGCGGCGATCGCCGATGTCCTCGACCTCTCCCTCGACGCGGTGTGGGCCGAGATCAGCGGAGCCGAACGCGTTGTCGGGCCCGCCGGCTCCACCCACCGCTCCCCGGAACGGCTGGCGTCCTGAGCGACGCCGCGGTGGCCCTGACGGTCGGGGCGGCCGCCGAGGCGGCGCGGACTCGGGCCCGGCCCCCCCAAAAAGCGTCCGAGGGACTCTGTGCGCAGTCCCTCGTGGATGGTGCGCACCGCGTTCTTGGCCGCGGCGTAGACGGCCATCGAGGGGGACACGGTCAGGGCGGCCAAGGAGACGATGCTCACCAGGTGGCCCGCCCCTTGCCATCGCCGGCGGGCCGCCGGGACAGGGCGTGCTGGCCGAGGATCTCCAAGTGGGCCGGTGGAACGGTTGCGTACCGGTCCAGCGCGAGGCGGCCGCGCGCCCTCAAGTCCTGCTCGGCCTCCGCGGCCAGCTCCGCGGCTCCAAGCGGCGCAGCAGCCCCCGCACCGCCTGCGGAGCCGCGCCCAGCGTACTCACCGCCGGAATCGCTCGGCTGAGTCAGCGCAGTTGCTCGATGGTCATCCAAGGCCGATGGTCACCAAGGTCGTGTCGGCGAAGTCTGAGTGGCAGTCAATGCTGCTGCGCCAGGGTCAGTGGAAAAACTCGCAGGCGCGTACACGAGATCCGACAGTGGATGGTCTTGGGCAGGACCGGTGACAGTGGCGATGCGGGCGGTTCCGCTGGTGGGCGGGCCGGTGGAGTTACGGGGTGCGCTGGACGTGGAGATCACGCAAGCCGGGGTGATGCCGCGCCGGTTGCCCGCGTGGACCAAGGAGCAGTACCCCGACCCGTCGGTGTACGGGGTGACCGTGATGCCTTCGGGCGTGCGGCTGGTGTTCCGCACCGATGCGTGTGAGCTGGAATTCGAGGTGCTCACCTCGACAGGGCAATTCGACATCGACCCTCAGCCCCGCCCGACGGGCATGGTGGATCTCCTGGTGAACGGCACCCTGGCCGAACGTCGCCAAGCGCCAGTGGGCAAAACGTGCTGCGGATGGCGGGCCCCGGGGCAGAGCAGCGGCTGATTCCGGGCGATCCGGGGACCATGCGGTTCACCGGGTTACCGTCCGGCATGAAGGATGTCGAGCTGTGGCTGCCGCAGCAGACTCCCACGGAACTGGTGGAGTTGCGCGCTGACGGCGACGTGCTGCCGCCGATGCCGGACGGCAAACGCCGCTGGGTGCACCACGGGAGTTCCATCGGCCACGGCATCGAGGCTGATGGCCCGACCGACACCTGGCCGGTGGTGGCGGCCGCGCTGGGCGGAGTGGAGGTGGTCAACCTCAGTCAGGCGGGCAATGCGCTGCTGGATCCGTACGTCGCCCGGACAATCCGCGACATGCCCGCAGATCTGATCAGTCTCAAGGTGGGCATCATCATCGTAAGCCTGGCCGCCTTTCGGCTGCGGACGTTCGGCCCTGCGGTGCACGGCTTCTTGGACACGATCCGGGACGGCCACCCGGACACCCCGCTCCTGCTGGCCTCCCCCGTGAGCTGTCCGGCGCTCGAGGACACCCCCGGCCCGACCGCGATGGGCCCGGACGGGAAGATCACAGCTCTGGGCGATCCGGCCGACGTGGCCGGTGGAGCGTTGTCACTGGCGGTGGTCCGTGCCGAGCTGGAACGGATCGTGATGGCCCGGCGGACACGCGATCCCCATCCCAAGGCCGCGAAGCGCTGGTGGAGGCCCTGGACGAGGAGCGTGGGGCAGGTGATGCGGGACGCCTCGTCCCAGTAGGGTGGTGGCCACTTCGGTGATCGTGTCGCTGATCGTCGTGCGGCCCCATGTGGAGTGCCAGCCGTCGGCTCGCTGCTCCAAGGTCCTCGTCCAGGCCTCGTGCCCGAAGAAGGATTCCGCCTCCTCCAGGGATGTGAACGGGGTCGGCCGGCTGTGCAGCCAGGTCGCGATCCGGGCGGGGGGCCGGCTGCCCGGCAAGCCGGGCAGAGACATCGTCCGAGCCACGGAACCAGCTCACCTGCGCTGCGCGTTCACGTCACCGCCGGTGTCCAAGACCTGGACCGGGTAGCCATCGACGTCACTCGGGAGCTGGCCTGTGTCGTCGTTCGGGTTGACCAGTACGACGATGCACGGCGAACCATCGGGCTGGGTGCCCGGCGCAACGCCGACCACCCCGGCGATCCCACCGCCCATCCAGGCCGTGGCTTTCGCCAGGGCGTCAGAGAAGTCGCGCGTCATCGTGTCTCGGTGATGGTGATGCCGAGGAGCTGCTCCACGAGCGGGATCGGGTTCATGATGGTGACGTTCGGCGAGCCCGCGAAGAGCAGTCCCACAGCGCCTTCCTCCAGGTCGCAGACCAGGCTCCCCGAGTCACCGCCGGCTGACATGGGAGTGGTGAGGATCTGATTGGCGAACCGTGCGACGCGCCCCTCGCCATAGTTGACGTCCACGGTCGCGTTGATGTTGAGCACGCGCCCGGTGGTGTAGTTGGTCGTCCGGCCGCACTTCTGCACCACGGTGTCGATCTGCGGTGCCGAGTTGATCCGCTTGATGTCGCCCACCCAGTACAGGCGCCGGTCCAGATTGCGGAAGTCGGCTTCCGCGATGGCTGCGTCCACGTAGTTCAGCGGTGCGGCCCCGTCCTGGATGTACTTGATCGGCACGTACCGGCTCAGCCATGCGATCGTGTCGTTTTCCGGGGTGCCGCCGTCGTACGGACCGGGCTGCAGGACTGGGTCGCCGATACGGGCGTTGTTGGAGTTGGCCAGGACGTGGTTGTTGGACAGCACGTAGTATTTCGGCGGGACTCCGGGAAACGACTGTCCGTCGTAGACGCAGCTCCCCAGTGTCCCTGCGGTGATCTTGTAGTGGCCGATGCTCACTCCGCCGCAGGCGGGGCGGACCCGGGGTGTCAGCGCCTGAGCTCTGCCGGGAGCCAGTCCCGGGGCCACCGGCGCCGGAGCGAGGAACTCGCGCGCACCGGCTGTCGGGGAGCGCTCGTCCAAGGGCTCCTGCGTGGCCTGCCGCCCACGTGCGACCTCCATGACGCCGTCCATCATGTGCATGGAGACGTTGGGCGCCAGAGCGGGGCCTACGCCGGCGAAGAGGGGACCCACCTCCATGACGTCGAGGGGCGTGTCGCCGCTGAGTGCGACGAGGTCGTCCCGGGCGAGCAGGTCCTTGCCCAGTTTCGTCTCCACCAGCGCAACGAGCGCCTGCTGGTCGGTGCGCTGGCCACCGACGTACTTGTAGCCGAGGCCGACCCCGACCACGTTCGGCTTGGAAAGCAGCGCTTCCTGTTCGCTCGCCTGGATGTCTGCCAGTTCACGGAATGCGGGGTGGATGAGGTCCTTACGCTGCATTGCGCTTTCCTTTCACGGTGCGGCGGAATCGCGTCGTCGCCCTGGCCAGGACAGTCGAGGCGGAGAGCGCCCGGCGCGAAGGGGGGATCACATGGTGGACGACGGCTCGGTGTCCCCCGGACTCACCGGCAGCCGGCATGCGGCCAGGGCGCCACCGGCCGCCGCACGCGCACAACGAGGCGATGCGGGTGTGGTGGCCGATGGACGCGAGGCACCGCGACTCACGGACGGCGGGCCGGCCGCCTGAGGCGTTTCAGACAGGCCAGTTCGCGAGACCGAACTTGACCAGGTTGACCATGCCGAAGCCGGCGGAGATGACGAATCGTGTGGGGTCGAAGACGTCCTTCTCCTGGCCGGTCACGGTACCGGCGACCAGGGGGCCTTCGTTGGGCAGCCACAGCGGTCCTCCGGACCATCCAGGGCCAAGTTGGTAAACGTCCCGTGAGAATTCCAGTTCAAGGCCCGGGTCGTCGTTGTCGATGTCGACGATCGCCATGTTGAATTCCACTGCGGGTCGCCCCTGGAAGGAGGAAGGATAGCCTGTGGAGGTGTAACGTCGCCGGTAATATTCGCTCTCTGCGCCGAACGCTACGGAACCCATCCAGCCGAGCCCGCGCCCCAAGGGATTGTAGAGCCGGCAGACGACATAATCGTATCCGGTGACATCCCCTGCGGCTACACGGAATCCCCGATACTGGGAGACGAAAGAACTACCGAAAGGCCGATGCCCCTGCCGGAAGCCGGGCACGAATTCCATACTCCAAGGACTCGAGCCCCACGGAGCAGTGACTTGCGGTCAGCATCAGGTTCGGACCGACCAGGACACCGCTTCCAGCCGGTCTGCCGTTTGTGATGACCAGACCGTTCGTCCGCCACGGATAGGTGAGCCTTTCCGCCTCCACAGCCTTGGGTTCCATGTAGACGCGGCCGGGATGCTCGGCCGTCTGGAACGGCACCAGTCGCGGCAGGAACTCATGCGGTACCCATGGCGGCCGGTAACCCTGGGTGCCGTCGATGGCGGGCACCGCCGCCTCTGCACCCGTCGGTTCTACCTCGGTCTGCTCCTTACCGGGTATCGCCGTCAGGAGCTCCTCGTCACCCGGGCTGTCGAGGAGCTCCCACAGTCCAGGAACTCCTGGGATCTCCTGCGTCCCGAAGGCCAGTCCGGCTTGCTTTCCGACTGGACATACAGACCCGAGCCCTCAGTCAGAAGATGCCCGATTTCGGGGGGCTCCGGCTCTGTGGCAGGGATCGTTGCGGCGTCCGTGAGCTCGTCCAGCGTCATGTAGGCACTCAACGCTTCTGGGGACGCCGTAGAATATTCACTCATGGTTTCGACTCATTCTCTGTTCGCAGCGTGACGTATGCGATCCGCACATCACTATCACGGCCGACTTACCTCCGAAGGGGCTGGATTTCAGCAGCCTCATGGCCGTTGCCGTCGACCCTGGATGCGTCAGTACAACGCTACGTCCACCCAGTTGGCCCTGCATCCCGAAAATCAAGCGATCCTGAGTTTGAGGAGTTGACCGCTAAACGAGTCACCCGTTCAAGCAATCATCAGTAATTGACGAATGAATGGTTGAGAATGGATCCTATATGGCACTTCTATTGAACTTCATACGTTTTCCCTGAACTGTTCTGTCAGCTGAATGTGAAGGGACGCCCCGGTTGCATGGCAGACGGCCACCGCCCGCTCGTCAGGGCGATTGTAAAGTCGCGATGATCTCGTGAGTGTGCAGGTCACGGCGGTGTGAACGGATGCCACCACCGCAAGACGAGGTGGTCTCAGGACTCGCGCGTTCTCGGGTGATGAGACGCCCTGAACTGTCCTCGGTGGGCGCTAAGCGAGATTTCAGAAGTTCTGCGCGTCACGCGTGACGGTGTTCGTGCGGCCGGGGTCGTGGTCAGTCTGCGCCCGGCTCGGGCTCCACCGATGAGTTCTTGCGAGCTGCCGGGCCAGTACGGCCATGACTGCTGAGAACAAGCCGCCGGTCGTCTCCCGCGGGGAGTGGCTGGCCGCGATCGACACCCTGCGCGTGAGGGAGAAGGCGCACACCCGCGAGGGCGATGCGATCGCCGCCGCCCGGCGACGGCTGCCCATGGCCGAGGTGGACCCGTCGGCCCCGCTCGTCGAAGGTAAGGGGCACGCCCCCCTGATCGACGTCTTCGAGGGCCGCACTCAGCTGTTCGTGTCGTATCACATGTGGCACGACGGCCACACCGCCGCCGACCAGTGCGAGGGCTGTACCTTCTTCACCGGCCAGGTCCCGCGAACTGTCCTATCTGCACCAGCGTGACGTCACCTTCGCCGTCTTCTGCCAGGGCCCCTACGAGGGGTCCGACCGCTACCGCCGATTCATGGGCTGGGACATGCCCTGGTACTCCGTGCCCGCCGAGTCGCGCGAACGGCTCCTCGCCGGCCGCCACTTCGGGATGAAAGCGATCTACCTCCGCGATGGGGACCGCGTCTACGAGACGTACTGGACCTCCGGACGCGGCGTCGAACCCATGGCGCCGTCCTACGGCATCCTCGACATGACCGTCTACGGTCGGCAGGAGACCTGGGAGGACTCCCCGCCCGGCTGGCCGCAGCCGTACGAGACCCACGGCCAGCAGTTCCGCAAGGACGGACGGCCGACCGCGCAATGGGCACGGATCGCCGCCGGCCACGGCGAAGACCTCCACGGCGGACAGCCCCGCACAGGCGGCTCAGGCTGTTGCTCGTGAACCCGCGCCCGACGGCCGTCTCGGCAGCGTGGTCAGGGCCTGCATGTCCTGCGAACCGTTCACCCCAGTTGCGCGCAGAACTTCTGGAATCGCGCTCAGCTGAGGCCAGGGGCGGTGGTCTAGGAAAGGAAGCGGTCCGTGATGATCGAGGTGTCTGACGCCTCATCAACACGAACCGCTTCCTGCGGGCACCACTCTCGATGCCGGCCGGGTCGTGGACCTGGCCGATGTCCTGGACGTTCTGCCGGATCCCCGCCGCCGTCAGGGCCGCCGCTACCGCCTCGGCGCCCTGCTCGCCCTGTGCACGATCGCCGTGCTCGCCGGCGCCACTAGGTGTATTGACCCGCAGGGTTGTTCACG
>NZ_WWIQ01000038.1:0-42704 GCF_009862985.1 Streptomyces sp. SID5464
GGTTCGGGGTCCCGTTCGGGTCCGGTGGGGTGGCTGGTTCGGGGTCTCGTCCGGGGCTGGGGAGCTGGCCGGTTCGGAGCCCTGTCAGGGGCCGGCGGGGCGGCCGGTTCGGGTTCCCGTCAGGGTCCGGTGGGGTGGCCGGTTCGGGAACCCGTCAGGCTCCGGTGGGTGGCCGGTTCGGGGACCGTCAGGCGCCTGGTGCTCGGTAGTCCACCTGCTGCCGGACGGCCTCGTCGACCTCCTCGGCCGACAGCAGGACGACCGTGCTCGTGCGGACCCCGCCCGCCGCCGAGACGACCATGCCCATGGCCGCGGCGGAGGTGTTGCCCGGCAGCTCGGCCGTGACGTAGACGTCGTCGTCGCCGAAGGCCCAGTACATGGCCTCGACCCGGCCCCCGAGGCCCTCGACCGTGCGCCCGACGACCTCGCGCCGCCTGCTCCCGCCTTCCTTGAGCAGGCCCTTCAGCCCGTCCGGAGTCAGCTTCACCTTGAAGAGGTACTTCGGCATGGGGTCACCCTTCACTTCCGCCCGAAAAGTCGCTTTGACTCCCTCATGTTCCTTGCGGTTCGGTGTTTCGTCGCGGCGACCGGGGTCTCAAGGTGGGCCATGTGGGCTAATCGGGACATTTAGGTAAAAAATCCCGCACAGGGGCTTCACTCCACGGCCAGAAGTCCTAGCCTGGGAAGTGGCCTACGGGACGAGTGAGGGAGTCCGACCGGAGTCTGCCGACTCTGGCAGGAAGCTTCGGCTTCTGCCGGTGCCGACTGCGACGGTAGGGCTGAGAGGCCGGAAGGCCGGAGGACCGAGAGGTCCGACGGCTGGAAGGCGACCCCCAGAACCTGATCCGGACCATGCCGGCGAAGGGAACCCGTCTCGTAGGTCCTTCGCGTGTCAGGGGGCCGGGGGCGCGGCCGGGGCGGTCAGATCGATCAGGCGGCACACCGTCTCGATGTCGATCTTGACCTGGGCGATGGAGGCGCGGCCCGACAGCCAGGTGATGAGGGCCGAGTGCCAGGTGTGCTCGATGACCCGGACCGCCGACAGCTGCTCCGGAGTGGGGTGCTCCAGCCCCATCGCGTCCAGAATGATCGCCGTCGTCTGGCGCGAGACCTGATCGACCTCCGGGCTCACGCTGCGGTCGGCGAAGGTGAGGGCGCGGACCATCGCGTCGGCCAGATGCGGTTCGCGCTGGAGGGCGCGGAAGGCCCGCATCAGCGTCTCCGCGACCCGCTCGGCGGCCGTCTCGCCCTGCGGAGGCTTCTTGCGCAGCGTGCCGTGCATGTGCTCCAGCTGGTCCTGCATGGTCGCGACCAGCAGGTGGATCTTGGAGGGGAAGTAGCGGTACAGCGTGCCCAGCGCCACCTGCGAGGACTCCGCGACCTCGCGCATCTGCACGGCGTCGAAGCCGCCCCGGCTGGCCAGTTGCGCGCTCGCGTGCAGGATGCGGCGGCGGCGGGCCTCCTGCCGCTCCGTCAGGGGCGGGGAGCCGGGGGCTGTGGCTCTGGCATCCACCTTGGCCACCTTGTTCACCTTGGCGCTCACCTTGGCTTCCGCGGGCATGGGTCGGGCCCGTTCCGTGACCGTCCGTGAGGACGAGTGATCAGACAGCATGGCACGGCGCCGGCCGTGGCGTGAATCACCTGATCCACTGCTCACAGCACCCTTACCTGCCGGTAGATTCAGAGCCTCCGAACGATCAAGTCTGGAACTTGTTCTAGATTAGCGTCCCGGCGTAATCTCGCGGGACAGAGCAGGGAGAAGGGGGCCCAGAGTGACCGCTGAGGCCAGGGAGGCCGGGGCCCCGGAGGACCCCGCCGCCGACGGCTTGCGACCGCTCCACATCGCGCTCCTCACCTATAAAGGGAACCCGTTCTGCGGCGGCCAGGGCGTCTACGTCCGGCACCTCTCGCGCGAACTGGCCCGCCTCGGCCACCGGGTCGAGGTCATCGGCGCACAGCCGTATCCCGTGCTCGACGAGGGCTACGACGGGCTGAGCCTGACCGAGCTGCCCAGCCTCGACCTCTACCGCCAGCCGGATCCTTTCCGCACGCCGAAGCGCGACGAGTACCGGGACTGGATCGACGCGCTCGAAGTCGCGACCATGTGGACCGGCGGCTTCCCCGAACCACTGACGTTCTCGCTGCGCGCCCGCCGCCACCTGCGCGCCCGCCGGGGCGAGTTCGACGTCGTCCACGACAACCAGACCCTCGGGTACGGGCTGCTGGGCGACGTGGGCGCGCCCCTGGTGACCACGATCCACCACCCCATCACCGTGGACCGGCAGTTGGAGCTGGACGCGGCGGAGGGCTGGAAGCGGCGCCTCTCGGTGCGCCGCTGGTACGGCTTCACGCGCATGCAGAAGCGCGTCGCACGGCGGCTGCCGTCCGTCCTCACCGTCTCCGGCACGTCCCAGCAGGAGATCGTCGACCACCTCGGCGTCCGCCAGGACCGCATCCACGTCGTCCACATCGGCGCCGACACCGACCTGTTCTCCCCGGACCCCTCGGTGCCGGTCGTGCCGGGCCGGATCGTGACGACGTCCAGCGCCGACGTGCCGCTGAAGGGCCTGGTCCACCTCGTCGAGGCACTCGCCAAGGTGCGCACCGAGCACCCCGGCGCCCACCTCGTCGTCGTCGGCAAGCGCCCGGCCGAGGGGCCCGTCGCCCAGGCGATGGAACGCTACGGCCTCGACGGCGCCGTCGAGTTCGTCAAGGGCATCTCCGACGCGGAACTCGTCGACCTGGTGCGCTCGGCGCAGATCGCCTGTGTGCCGTCGCTCTACGAGGGCTTCTCGCTGCCGGCCGCCGAGGCCATGGCGACGGGGACGCCCCTGCTCGCCACGACCGGCGGGGCGATCCCCGAGGTCGCCGGCCGGGACGGGGAGACCTGCCTTGCGGTGCCGCCGGGCGACTCGGAGGCGCTGGCGGCGGGGCTGGTCCGGCTGCTGGGCGACGCGGAGTTGCGCGCACGGCTCGGTGCGGCCGGGCGGGAGCGGGTGCTGCGGCACTTCACCTGGGCCAGGGCGGCGCAGGGCACGGTGGCGCGGTACCGCGAGGCGATCGCCCGCGCCGGGGGTGACGCCGAGGGCCGCTCGGCAGCGGCCGGCGGCGGCCCTGCGCGCCGGGCATCCGGCGGTTCCGCGGTGGGCGGTGACCGCTCGGCGTCCCCGGCTTCAGCAGAGGCCGTGTCTCCGGCTGCCGGTGGCTCCGCGGCGGGCGTCGACGACTCCGCGCCCCTGGTCTCCGCGGCCACCACAGATGTAGAAGGCGTCAACTCCGAAAGCAGGGCCACGTGCTGACCGTCGACTTCTCCCGGTTCCCGCTCGCCCCGGGCGACCGTGTCCTGGATCT
The DNA here is from genome assembly GCF_009862985.1 of Streptomyces sp. SID5464. NCBI lineage: Bacteria > Bacillati > Actinomycetota > Actinomycetes > Kitasatosporales > Streptomycetaceae > Streptomyces > Streptomyces sp. SID5464. Next base: position 3,352 of record NZ_WWIQ01000038.1, read on the forward strand.
CGGCTGCGGTGCCGGCCGGCACGCGTTCGAGTGCTACCGGCGCGGCGCACAGGTCGTCGCGCTGGACCAGAACGCCGAGGAGATCCGCGAGGTCGCGAAGTGGTTCGCGGCGATGAAGGAAGCCGGAGAGGCCCCCGAGGGCGCCACCGCCACGGCCATGGAGGGCGACGCCCTCGCCCTGCCCTTCCCCGACGAGTCCTTCGACGTCGTGATCATCTCCGAGGTGATGGAGCACATCCCGGACGACAAGGGCGTCCTCGCCGAGATGGTGCGCGTGCTGAAGCCCGGCGGGCGCATCGCCGTCACCGTCCCGCGCTACGGCCCCGAAAAGGTCTGCTGGACCCTGTCCGACGCCTACCACGAGGTCGAGGGCGGCCACATCCGCATCTACAAGGCGGACGAACTGCTCGAGAAGATCCGCGAGGCCGGTCTGGAGCCGTACGGCACCCACCACGCCCACGCCCTGCACTCCCCGTACTGGTGGCTGAAGTGCGCGTTCGGCGTCGACAACGACAAGGCGCTGCCGGTGCGGGCGTACCACAAGCTGCTGGTCTGGGACATCATGAAGAAACCGCTGGCCACCCGTGCCGCGGAGCAGGCGCTGAACCCACTGATCGGCAAGAGTTTCGTGGCGTACGCGACCAAGCCGCACCTGCCGCGTCTTTCCGGCACCGGGGCGGACGCCCAGTGACGACTCCCCGGACGGAACACCTGGTCCTGCCCGGGGTCCTCACCGCCGGGCAGGCCGCCGCGACCGTCGCTGGCCTCCTCGCCGTGCAGCGCGAGGACGGCGCGATCCCCTGGTTCCGGGGACACCACCTCGACCCGTGGGACCACGTCGAGGCCGCGATGGCACTCGACGCGGCCGGTGAACACGAGGCCGCCGAACGGGCCTACCTGTGGCTGGCCCGGCACCAGAACGAGGACGGCTCCTGGTACGCGGCGTACGCGGACGGGGACTTCGCCGACGTCACCGACCGGGGACGCGAGACCAACTTCGTCGCCTACGCAGCCGTGGGCGTCTGGCACCACTACCTCTCCACCGGCGACGACACGTTCCTGGAGCGGATGTGGCCGACGGTGTACGCGGCGGTGGAGTTCGTGCTGCGCCTGCAGCAGCCGGGCGGGCAGATCGGCTGGCGGCGCGACGACGACGGCACGGACACGGCGGACGCCCTGCTGACGGGCAGCTCCTCCGTCCACCACGCGCTGCGGTGCGCGCTGGCGATCGCCGAGCAGCGGGAAGAGGCGCAGCCGGACTGGGAGTTGGCGGCGGGTGCGCTGCGGCACGCGATACGCCGGCATCCGGAGCGGTTCCTCGACAAGAACCGGTACTCGATGGACTGGTACTACCCCGTGCTCGGCGGCGCCCTGACCGGTGCGGAGGCCAAGGCCCGCATCGAGGAGGACTGGGACCGGTTCGTCGTCCCGGGGCTGGGGGTGCGGTGCGTGGTTCCCAACCCGTGGGTGACGGGGGGTGAGTCGGCCGAACTCGCGCTCGCCCTCTGGGCGATGGGGGAGTCGGACCGTGCGCTGGAGATCCTGCAGTCGATCCAGCACCTGCGCGATCCGGAAAGCGGCCTGTACTGGACGGGGTACGTCTTCGAGGACGACGCGATCTGGCCGCGGGAGCTGACCACGTGGACTGCGGGGTCGGTGTTGCTGGCCGTCGCCGCGCTGGGGGGACATGAGGCCACGTGCCGGGTCTTCGGCGGCGAGGACCTGCCACTGGGGCTGGAGTCGGAGTGCTGCGCCTGAGAGCTCGGGGGTTTGTCGCCTGACTGCGGGCGCGGGTTGTGCGTGGTTTCTCGCGCCGTTCCCCGCGCCCCTGAGGGACGAGCCCCTTACGGCGTCTTTCAGTGCCGGTGTACGCGATTGGCGATCGCGTGGCCCACGAACAGGTAGACCACCGCTGCCAGGCCGTAGCCGGCGACCACTCGGGCCCAGGCCTCGTCGAACGTGAAGAGGTCGTGGGACCAGCCCGCGAGCCAGCGGGCCGCGTCGTGGATGAACTGTACGAAGTCGTTGGCGCGGTTGGCGTCCAGCAGGTACATCAGAATCCACAGGCCCAGGATGAGAGCCATGATGTCGGCGACGACGGCGATGACCGTGCCGGCCTGATTCGCACCATTGCGATATCGAGGGGACATGCCTATCGGGTAGCCCCTGCCGCCCATGTGAAACCCGGTTGCTCCTCACTGCGTTCAACCGACGTTCCCGGAAGGGGCGTTCGGGGTACACCGGCATCACCGACAATCCTGGCCCGGCCACACGGGGGAGGACACAGGTGTCACGGGGGGAGAACGCAGGTGCCCGAGCACAGACCCGCCAGCGAGGAACCGCGGTTAACCGTCACCAGACCCCCGCGCCGACGCCTGCGCAGAGCACTGGCGTTGGCGCTGCCCGTCCCGGTCGTCGGGCTGGTCCTGCTCGTGACCTCCGGGAATCTGCTGCTGCCGGTGCGCCAGGTGGTCACCATAGAGGCCAAGATGGCCTCGAAGAGGGACTTCTTCCAGGACCCCGAGGTCGAGCGGCTGCTCATGAAGCACGGCTTCCGCGTGCGCATCACCAACATGGGCTCGCGTGAGATCGCCAAGCAGGACTACGAGGGGTACGACGTCGTCTTCCCCTCCGGCCAGCCGGCCGCCGACCTGATCAGCCGGGAGCGCGCCCGGGCGAACCGTCCGGTGCTGCTGTACCGCCCGTTCGTCAGCCCCATCGTGCTGGCCACCTACCGGGACTACGCCGAGGTGCTCAGGGCCGAAGGCGTCGCGAAGCGCCTGCCGGGCTCGGGCGGTCGGCCGATGTACTACACCCTCGACATGCGGAAGTTCCTCGATCTGGCCCACGGCAAGAGGAAGGGCGTCCAGCGCGACCCCGAGGACGGCTACCGCTGGGACGAGATCGACCAGGACGACCGCGTCCGCAACGGCAACAAGATCCTCGCCCAGACCTCGGACATCTGCGAGGCCAACTCCGCCGGCACCTACCTGGGACTCGTGGCCTTCGTCGAGCACGGGAACGACGCGCCGGACAACGAGGCCGAGGCCGAGCAGCTCGCCCGGAGGATCAAGCCGCTCCTCGTGGAACAGGGACTGCCGTCCTCCGAACGCGCCGAAACGTATCTGTCCCCCGACGGGCAGAGCATCGCCCCGATCTCGGTGATCTACGAGCACCAGTTCCTCGCCCACCAGATCGGGCAGGTGGCCGCGAAGGGCGCGACCGACGACGAGCGCGTCCTGCTCTACCCCTCCACCCGCTTCGTCACCGAACCCCAGCTCGTCGCGCTGACCGGCGACGGCGCCCGGCTCGGCGAGCTGGTCAGCAAGGACCCCGAACTCCAGCACCGGGCCATGGAGTTGGGCTTCAGGGCCCGCAACGCCGGCAGCGGCGCGACCGGCGACGAGCTCACCCGGTTCCTCACCGAGCGGCACATCCCGGTGCCCACCACCTCCTCCGACGACACCCGGGCCGTGCTGCCCAGCCTGCCCCTGCTGGAGAAGATGATCGAGATCGTCGGCGACTGCCCGGACCGGACGGGCAGCCGGTGAGGCGCCGCGCGGGCCTGGCGGCCCTCTGCCTCGCGCTCGTGGCCGCCTTCCTCACCGCCTGCTCGGGCGACGGCGACGACACGGTCCGGTTGCGCGTGCTCGCCAGTCCCGACCTCGCCGTACTGGCGCCGCTGCTCGGCGAACTGAAGGACGAGACCGGTGTCGACCTGCGCCTGGACCACCGGGCCGACGCCGAGACGAAGACCCCGGACCGCGACCGGTACGACCTCGCGTGGCTGTCCTCCGACCGCTATCTGCGTCTCACCGACAAGAACGCCACCCGGGGGCTGCAGCGCACAGCCACCATGACGTCACCGGTCGTCATCGGCCTGAAGCCGGACGTGGCACGCAAGCTCCGCGCCAAGACCTCAGGCTCCCGGCTCACCTGGGCGGACATCGCCGACGCCGCGGCCGACGGCACCGTCCGCTTCGGCATGGCCGACCCCCGGCACGCCGGCAGCGGGCTCGCCGCCCTCGTCGGCGTCGCCACCGCCGCGGCCGGCACCGGAGCCGCGCTGCGCCCCGAGGACGTCTCCTGCGACCGGCTGCGCGGCTTCCGCTCCGGCCAGACCCTCACCGCCGACACCGGCCCCGCCCTCGTCGACTCCTACGTCGACCACCAGGACGAGGCCAACGCCCTCATCACCTACGAGTCCGATCTGCTCGCCCTCAACGCCACCGGCCGCCTCGACGACCGCCTGGAGGTCATCCGCCCCGAGGACGGCATGGTCCTGGCCGACTTCCCGCTGCTCCTGCTGAACCCGGCCCACCGGGCCGCGTACGACAAGGTCACGCGGTGGCTGCGGCGCGACCCGGTGCAGCGGGAGATCATGCGGCACACGCTGCGCCGCCCCGTGAACACGACGGTCCCCCGGGACGCGCCCCTGCGCGAACCGGTCGGCAACGCCCTCTACTACCCCGACCGAGCCGCCGTCATCACGACGCTGCTGGCGGACTACGGGGATCCCGACCGCCGCACCACGAGCCAGGTGGTCTTCCTGCTCGACTTCTCCGGCTCGATGCGCGGCGCCCGGATGGCCGCCCTGCGTGAGGCCTTCGCCGGACTCAGCGGCGCGGACCCCTCCGCCTCCGGCAAGTTCACCCGCTTCCACCGGGGCGAGCGGCTGACCGTGGTCCGCTTCGGCGGCCGGGTGCTGGGGGAGAAGACCGTCACCGTCACCGGGCCGAAGGACCTGACGGCCCTCGCCGACACCGTCGCCCGGGGCGGCTACGGCGACGCCACCGCCGTGTGGTCCGCCCTCGACCACGGCTACCGCACCGCCGCCCGCGAACTGGCCGCCGACCCCGACCGCTCCGTCTCCCTCGTCCTGATGACGGACGGCGAGAACAACGCGGGCCTGCCCTACGCGGAATTCGTCCGCCGCCACCAGGCGCTGCCCGCCGCCGTGCGCGCCGCCGTCCCCGCCTACCCCGTCCACTTCGGCGAGGCCGACGCCGGTGAGCTGCGGCGCGCGGCGGCGAGGACCGGCGGACGGATGGTGGACGCCGCCGGCTCGTCCCTTTCCGAGGCTTTCAAGGAGATCCGTGGCTGTCACTGACGCACTGTGGTGGAGCCTTTGGTGGCCGTGGATGACGGTCTGGCTGGTGACGGCCGCCGGCGCGGTGGTGCTCGCGGTGGTCCTGGTGCGCCATGCCCGGGAGCGGCGCAGGCACCTGCGGCGCTGGCAGTCGGCGTACAGCATCTGCCTGTACCTGGACGAGCAGGCGGTCATGGACCTGTACGAGCTCGGCAACTACCGGTCCGCGCTGGAGGAGGCCGTCGAGCTGCGGACGAAGGTCGACACGAGTGTCGGCTTCTGGAGCCGGGTGCTGACGTGGCTGTTCCGGTTCCGGCTGAAGCGGGACGTCAGCCAGGAGACGTTCCGCAAGTTCGTGCGCAAGGACAAGCCGATCAACGTGATCGGCGTGGTCATGGAGGCCTTCGACCGGGCCGACGCCATCGTCCACGCCGACCTGACCGCCCTGACCGTCGTCCCGAACCGGAACCTCGCCGACAACCTGGCCGACGGCCGTGCGGTGACCCTGAGCCGCATCGGCGAATTCGTCTCCGTCAAAGGGGTGTTCACCCGCGTGCCCGACGTGACGGAGGGGTTCGTCCTGCGGGCCGAGTACGGCGACGAGCAGCCCCCGGTGTACATGCGCGTCGTGGCCCCCGGGAACGCGCGCCGCTCGATCCCGGCCGGCACCTTCACGGCCCGCTGCCTGGGCAAGATGACCGGCTGGCGCGAGGACACCCGCGAGGTGACCCTGGAGGCGATCGCGATCTTCTGGTGACCGCCGCCGCTCACCGGGAGCTGAGCTCCGCGAGCACGCGCAGGGTGTGCGGGTCGGGCGCCAGCGCCAGCAGGTCCGTCACCGGGCCCTTGCGCCACAACTCCAGCCGCTCGGCGATCCGTTCGCGCGGACCGACCAGGGAGATCTCGTCGGCGAAGGCGTCCGGCACGGCGCGGACGGCCTCCTCCCGGCGGCCGGACAGGAACAACTCCTGGATGCGGCGGGCCTCCTCCTCGTACCCCATGCGGGCCATGAGGTCGGCGTGGAAGTTGCGGGCCGCGTGTCCCATGCCGCCGATGTAGAAGCCGAGCATGGCCTTGACGGGCAACAGGCCCTCGGCGACGTCGTCGCAGACCCGGACCTGGGCCAGGGGCGCGACGAGGAAGCCCTCGGGGAGTTCGCGCACGGCCGGGCCGTAGACCTCCGGCCGGGTCGGTGACCAGTACAGCGGCAGCCAGCCGTCGGCGATGCGGATCGTCTGGGCGACGTTCTTCGGCCCCTCCGCGCCGAGCAGGACCGGCAGGTCCGGGCGCAGGGGATGGGTGATCGGCTTGAGGGGCTTGCCGAGGCCGGTGGCGTCCGGTCCCCGGTAGGGGTGGGCGTGGAACCGCCCGGCCAGCTCGACCGGCGCCTCCCGCCGCAACACCTGCCGTACGACGTCGACGTACTCGCGGGTGGCGGTGAGCGGCGAGGAGGGGAACGGGCGGCCGTACCAGCCCTCGACGACCTGCGGGCCGGACAGGCCCAGGCCGAGCATCATGCGCCCGCCGGAGAGGTGGTCGAGGGTGAGCGCCTGCATGGCGGTCGTGGTGGGCGGGCGGGCCGCCATCTGCGCGACCGCCGTGCCCAGCTTGATGGTGGAGGTGTGGGCGGCGATCCAGGCGAGCGGCGTGAACGCGTCCGAGCCCCACGACTCGGCCGTCCACACGGAGTCGTAGCCCAGCCGTTCCGCCTCCCGCGCCAGCGGCACGTGGTCGGGGGAGGGGCCGCGGCCCCAGTAGCCGAGGGCGAGACCGAGCCGCACGCCTGCCTCCTGACGGTTCGTCAGCCGGTGGGGCGACGACTGTACGGCAACGGCCCCTCACCCGGAAGGGCGAGGGGCCGTACGTCGTTTCAGGGGCTCAGCCGCGCTGGATGCCCGACGTGTCCTGGAGGACACCGCGGCGGCCGTCCTGCGTCTGGGCGACCAGGGCCGCGCCGCGCTGCTCGACCGCCAGGTACCACGTACCCGGGGCGAGTTCGGCGATCGGGGTCGGCGAACCGTCCTCGGCGAACAGCGGCCGGGGCACCGGCACCGCGAACCAGAACGGCGAGAAGTCCCCGGCCGGTGGCTGCGGCGCCTGGGCCTGCTGGGGCTGGGGCTGGCCGCCGTACGGCTGACCCGGCTGCCCGGGTCCGGGCTGTCCGGGCTGCGGGTGGCCGTAACCACCCGGCTGCTGTGCGCCCGGGTAGCCGTAACCGCCGGGGGGCTGGGCGCCGTAGGGCTGGGGAGCGGCCGGGCGCGGGGCGGGGATGAGAGCGGCCTTGAGGGCCGGGATGAGGGGCGTGGCGAGGGCGGCGGCGGCGAGGAGCAGCGTGGCGACGAGGGCGAGGGTCAGGCCGATGCCGGGGCTCGGAGCACCGTCGTCCGCGTTGTTGCCGATGTTGTCGAAGCCGCCGGGCACGTCGAAGATGTTGCCGAGGGCGCTCCACGCGGCGAACACGGTGAAGGCGGCGCCGAACTGACCGAGGTCGAGACCCGCGATCTTCGGGACCTGCGGCAGACCCCGGGCGACGACGACGAGCGCCGCGCCGATGATCCCCGCCAGTACGACGCTGAACACGACCGGACCGCTTCCCCACAGGCTGGGGAGGTCGACGCTGTCGGGGACATTGTCGAACGAGTAGAGGTCGAGGAACGACGCGATGAACAGCAACACCGCTGCACCGATCACCACGCCGTCGCCTCGAGTGAGGGAGCGGATATTCACTTCAGGTCCTTCGTAGGTCGTCTCATCGTCGGTAGAGGCGTCGCTGTCACCATGCCCTCGGGCCCGGGTGGGAAGCGCGGGGGTGGCCCCTCATCGTACGGACGGACACTATCGTCCGCCCGACCAGGGTGTCCGCCCGGATCAGCCCGCCGAGAGCTACCCGCGCAGGAAACTCACGATTCCCTCAGAGATCCCTTGCGCCGCCTTCTGCCGCCACGCGCCACTGGTCAGCAGCGCCGCGTCCTTGCTATCGCGCATGTTGCCGCACTCGATGAACACCTTGGGAACCGTTGACAGATTGAGACCGCCCAGGTCCTTACGCGTGACGAGACCGGTGCCGTCGCCGGCGTAGTTGGACGGCGCGCTGCCGGTGACGGCGACGAAACGGCCCGCGACGCGCTCGCCCAGATCGCGCGAGGGGGCGACGATCGCGCGGGTGTCGGCGGCGCCCGCGTGGACCGCGCCGGGCAGGATGACGTGGAAGCCGCGGTTGCCGGCGCCCGAGCCGTCCGCGTGCACCGAGACCACGGCGTCGGCCTTCGCCTCGTTGCCGATCCGGGCCCGCTCGTCCACGCACGGGCCGTACGGCCGGTCGCTGTCCTGCGTCAGCTTCACCGTGGCGCCCTGCTCTTCGAGGAGCGTGCGCATCCGGTGCGCCACGTCCAGGGTGAACTTCGCCTCGGTGTAACCGTCGTTGGTGGACGTGCCCGTGGTGTCGCACTCCTTCCAGTTCGTCCCGATGTTCACCTTGCGGTTGATCTCGGACGGGTGCTGGAAGTTCTCCGGGTTGTGCCCGGGGTCGATGACGACGACCTTTCCCTTGAGCGGCCCGGAGGCCGGGGCGGGCGCGGAGGTCGACGACGCCGTGGGCGAAGACGACGCGCTCGGCTTCTTGCCGTCGTCCGTCGGCGCACCCGACGAGGCGGGCACGGAGGGCGGGGAGGACCGCACGGTGGCCTGGCCCGACCCGCCGTCGCCCCCCGAGCCGCCCACCGTCTCGTACACGAGCCAGCCGAGCAGCGCCCCGGGCACCAGCGCGGCGAGCGCGACGGTCAGGGGGCCGCGGCGGGGGCGGCGGGGCTGGGGAGGTTCGAAGTCCGGGCCTACGTACGACACGGTGCCACCCTAGCGGCCGTCGCCCGGCGGCAGCGGGCCGAGGACGGCCCGACGGGTGGCGGCTACTCCTCGTTCCCGTCGGGGTCCCCGTGCCGTACCGCCTCCTTCACCCGCGCCTCGATCTCCTGGCGCGGTGTGCCCTCCTGCTTCGCGTACGCGGTCACCGCCGCCTGGACGTCGCGGGCGAGGTCGCGCCAGGCGCGCCAGGCGGTCTCCCAGGTGGTGGTCTGCTGGCCGCTCCACTTGGTCTGGGTGGGCGGTCCGTACGCGTCCTGCAGCTGCCGCACGCGGGTGTACGCCTCGTCCGCCGCGCGCTGCTTCTCCACGAGCTCTGCGAAGGTGTGTGCCACGCGCCCGGATCCTTGGGCAGCGGCGGTCGCCCACCGACGCGCCACGCCGCCCGTGGGCCGACCGGGAGGGGGTGCACAGGGCGCAGTTCACCCGCCCAGCCGTTCTCCTAGAGTCCCGGGCCGGTGCGCCGCAGGACCCGCAGCGAGTCCGTCGCCGAGACTTCCGTGAACGCGCCGGAGGCCAGGGCTCGGAGGTAGACGCGGTACGGGGCCTGGCCGGTGAACTCGTCCTCCGGCTCGGGGAAGACGTCGTGGATGACGAGCAGGCCGCCCTCGGCCACGTGCGGGGCCCAGCCCTCGTAGTCGGCGGTGGCGTGCTCGTCGGTGTGGCCGCCGTCGATGAAGACGAGACCGAGGGGGGTCCGCCAGATCGCCGCGATCTGCGGGGAACGGCCGACCAGGGCGACCACGTGGTCCTCCAGGCCCGCCCGGTGCAACGTGCGGCGGAACGTGGGCAGCGTGTCCATCAGGCCGAGCTCGGGGTCGACCGTCTCCGGGTCGTGGTACTCCCAGCCCGGCTGCTGCTCCTCGCTGCCGCGGTGGTGGTCGACGGTCAGCGCGGTGACGCCGGCCTCGCGGGCCGCGTCGGCGAGCAGGACCGTGGAGCGGCCGCAGTACGTGCCGACCTCCAGCAGCGGCAGCCCGAGCCGCCCGGCCTCCACCGCCGCCGCGTACAGCGCCAGGCCCTCACCGACGGGCATGAACCCCTTCGCCGCCTCGAACGCGGCCAGGATCTCGGGCTTCGGGGCCGCGGGCATGGGCTTCCTCTCGGTCGTACGACGGTCCGGGCGCCCATGGTGCCGTACCCCCTGCCGGGGGGTGACAGGGGGTACGGGTGGGCGGCGGGGTCAGGCGGAGACCGTCTCGCCCGGCAGCGACAGGTCGAGGTCGACCGGACGGTCGTCGCCCGTGTGGGTCGCGGACGAGGCGAGCGGGCCGTGGCCCTGGGCGCGCGCGGCCACGACGTAGGAGCCACCAGCGGGGACGGTGAGGACGTAGGCGCCGTCCTCGGCGGAGAGCGTCGCGCCGGCCTGGCGGCCCCGGCGGTCGATCAGCGTGACCTTGGCGCGGGCGACCGGGGAGCCGTCCGCCGCCAGCACGCGGCCGCGGAACCCGCGCAGCACCGCTTCGGCTCGCTCCAGGTTCGCGTCCTCCTCGCTGCTGGCCCGCAGCTGCGGGTGGGCGGCCGGGCGGCGGCCGGGCAGGAACAGCGCCAGGAGCAGGCCCACGGCGACCGCGCCGGTCGCGATCAGGAAGGAGAGCCGGAAGCCGTGCATGGTCGGGATCTCGACGCCGCCGACGTTGTCCGCGGTGTTCGCCAGCACCATGCCGATCACGGCGCTCGACACCGACGTGCCGATGGAACGCATCAGAGTGTTCAGGCCGTTCGCCGCGCCCGTCTCAGAGGCCGGGACCGCGCCCACGATCAGCGCGGGCAGCGAGGAGTAGGCGAGGCCGATGCCCGCGCCCAGCAGGACCGAGATGACCAGGCTCTGCCAGGGGGCGCTCATCAGGCCGAGACCGGCGCCGTAGCCGATGGCGATGATCAGCAGGCCGAGGATCAGGGTGACCTTGGGGCCGTACTTCGCGGAGAGCCGGGCGTAGACGGGCGCTGTGAACATCATCGTCAGGCCGAGCGGCGCGACGAGCAGGCCCGCGACGACCATCGACTGGCCGAGGCCGTAGCCGGTGGACTTCGGCAGCTGGAGCAGCTGGGGCAGGACCAGGGAGACGACGTAGAAGGAGACGCCGACCATGATCGAGGCGAGGTTGGTGAAGAGGACGGCCGGACGGGCCGTGGTGCGCAGGTCGACCAGCGGGGCCTTGACGTGCAGCTCCATCACGCCCCACAGGACCAGGACGACCGCGGCGGCGGCGAACAGGCCGAGCGTGGTGCCGGAGGTCCAGCCCCAGTCGCTGCCCTTGGTGATCGGCAGCAGGAAGAGCACGAGCCCGGTGGACAGACCCAGGGCGCCCGGCAGGTCGAAGGAGCCCTCGGCGCGCGTCTGCGACTCGGGCACGACGAGCAGGGTGAGGGCGATGGCGAGGACACCGAGGCCGGCGGCGCCGTAGAACAGGGCGTGCCAGTCGGTGTGCTGGGCGACCAGGGCGGCGGCGGGCAGGGCGAGGCCGCCGCCGACGCCTATGGAGGAGCTCATCAGGGCCATGGCCGAGCCGAGCTTCTCGCGGGGCAGCATGTCGCGCATCAGGCCGATGCCGAGGGGGATGGCGCCCATCGCGAAGCCCTGGAGCGTACGGCCGGCGATCATGAGCAGCAGGTCGCTGGTGAAGGCGCTGACCAGGGCGCCGACGACCATGACGGCCAGGCTCGTGATCAGCATGCGCCGCTTGCCGTAGAGGTCGCCGAGGCGGCCCATGATCGGGGTGGCCACCGCGCCCGAGAGGAGGGTCGAGGTCAGGACCCAGGTGGCGTCGCTGGGGGCGGTGTCCAGCAGTTGCGGCAGGTCCTTGATGACCGGGACGAGCAGGGTCTGCATCACCGCGACAACGATGCCCGCGAAGGCGAGCACCGGGACCACGGCCCCGCTCGCTCTGCCGGCGGGACGTTCTGTCGTCGTCTGCGTCATTGAGTGGGGCCTCCAGGCCGGGGAAGGTCGGGGATTGCGTGGTTACGCGCTCACGGGGTTACGTGGACGGTGAACCTCGTATGCGCAGGCAACTATTCCGTTGCTTTGGCACTCTAACGAAATCTTGACCTTCTCTTGGGGAAGGGGCCCAGGGCTGTGGGGGCGGGGGAACGGCCTAGGTCTGCGGTGCGACGCCCTAGGTCGAAATCCCGATGCCGGGAGCATGGAGTGGTTGAGAGCATGACACCCATGCTCGAAGCCGCCGAAATGACCCGTACGCCCCGCCGTGCCGCGCCGCCCACCTGGCTCGTGATCGCGCTCACCTGTGCCGGGCAGTTCCTCGTCGTGCTCGACGTGTCCGTCGTCAACGTGGCGCTGCCGTCGATGCGGACCGGGCTCGGGCTGAGCGAGCAGGGCCTGCAGTGGGTGGTCAACGCCTACGCCATCGCCTTCGCCGGGTTCATGCTGCTCGGCGGGCGGGCCGGGGACCTCTACGGCCGCAAGCGGATGTTCCTCGTCGGGCTCGGCCTGTTCACCCTGGCCTCACTGGCGGGCGGACTGGCGCAGGACGACTGGCAGTTGCTGGTGGCGCGGGCCGCGCAGGGGCTGGGGGCGGCGGTGCTGGCGCCCTCGACGCTGACCATCCTCACGGCCTCGGTGCCGGAGGGTGCCGCCCGGGCCCGGGCCATCGGGACCTGGACGGCGGTCGGTGCCGGCGGTGGCGCGGCGGGCGGCCTGGTCGGCGGGCTGCTGGTGGAGACGCTGTCGTGGCGGTGGGTACTGCTGATCAACGTGCCCGTGGGGGCGGTCGTGCTGTGCGGGGCCGCCTGGTTCCTCACCGAGGGCCGGGCCGGGGACGGGCGGCGGCTCGACCTGCCGGGCGCGCTGCTCGTGACGGGCGGGCTCGGCACGCTGGCCTACGGCATCTCCCAGACGGAGGCGGCGGGTTGGACGGCGGCGGCCACGCTGCTGCCGCTGCTCGCCGGGCTCGCGCTGATCGGGCTGTTCCTCACGGTCGAGGCCCGGACGGGGAGTCCGCTGATGCCGCTCGGGCTGCTGCGGCTGCGGTCGGTGTCGTCGGCGAACGTGGCGATGTTCCTGTGCGGCTCCGCGATGTTCTGCATGTGGTTCTTCATGACCCTGTACGCGCAGAACGTCCTGGGCTACACCCCGCTGGAGGCCGGGCTCGCCCTGGTCCCGAGCTCCCTGGCCGTCATCCTCGGCTCCAAGCTCGCGCCCCGGCTCATGCGGGGGCTGGGGCCCCGGAACGTGGCGGTGCTGGGGACGCTGGTCGCGGTGGTGGGGTTCGGCTGGCAGTCGACGATGACCCCCGAGGGCGCGTACGCGACGACGATCCTGGTCCCCGGAGTCCTGATGATGCTCGGCGCGGGTCTGGCGGCGACCCCGCTGGCCTCCCTGGCCACGTCCGGCGCGGCACCCGAGGAGGCCGGACTGGTGTCCGGTCTCGTCAACACCTCCCGCACGATGGGCGGTTCACTGGGCCTGGCGGTCCTGTCGACACTGGCGGCGACACGCTCGGCGGGGAGCGGGACACCTGCGGCGCTGACGGAGGGATACGCGCTGGCGTTCCGGGTGGGGGCCGCGGTGCTGGCGGCCGGCCTGGTGCTGATGTGGGTCTGGCTGCCCCGCGAGGCGGGGGAGCGGTAGGGCCGCCGACACCGGAAAAGAGCGCCTGCCGCGTGGTCCGGAATGGGTGCGTGACGAGCCTTGGAAGGCGCGCCGCGGGTGTTTCGGCCCGGGGACCGAGTGGTCGGACGGCGGATGGCGTCACCGGAGGGCGGCAAGCCGCACAACGCCTCCCGCTTCTGCCGAGAAGCCATCCTGACCTGGCCTTTCACCCTCTCCCGGCCTACGGTTGGCGGACGTGAAAGGGGGCCGGATGGACCGGAACATACGCACTGTCGACGACGTACTCGCGCTGCTTGACGGGCTGTTCGTGGCCGAGGTCGATCGCTGGACGGGGCGGGGCGCCGGTTGGTGGGACGGGTTCTACGCCGACCGTTCCCGGCCGGTGCCGTTCTTCGTGGCGAAGCCGGACGAGAGCTTGGTGTCCTGGGTGGACGGTGGGCTCGTCGGCGCCGGGCGGGTGCTCGACCTGGGGTGTGGGCCGGGACGCAATGCGCTGTACCTGGCGGAGCGGGGGTTCGAGGTGGACGCCGTCGACCTGGCTCCGGCGGCCGTCGACTGGGCCCGGGAACGGGCCCGTGAGGCGGGGACGGACGGCGTACGGTTCCACTGCGGGGACGCGTTCGCGCTCGCACGCACAGAACTCACCGGGCCGTACGACCTCGTCTACGACTCCGGCTGCTTCCACCATCTGCCTCCGCACCGGCGGATCAGCTATGTGGCCCTGCTGGACGACGTCCTGGCTCCCGGGGGCCTGTTCGGCCTGACGTGTTTCGCCGCCGGTGCCGGCGGGATGGGGTCGGAGCTGTCCGACACCGACTTCTACCGTGAGGCGAACGGCCTCGGGGGTGGGCTCGCGTACACGCCCGAGTCGTTGCGGGAGATCTTCTCGGGCCTGACCGAAGTTGAACTGCGGCGGATGCGGGAGGAGCCGGAGGAGTCGGGGTGCTTCGGCGAGGGATTCCTGTGGACGGCGTTGTTCCGGCGGGGCTGATTTCTCACAGCAGCCCTGGCGGCGGGCCTCGCGCAGGGCCTCCGTGCGGTTGCGGGTGCCCGTCTTGCCGATGGCCGAGGAGAGGTAGTTGCGGACCGTGGACTCAGAGAGGTGGAGTGGGTGGCGATGTCCGCGACCGTCGCGCCGTCCGCGGAGGCCTTGAGGGCGTCGCTCTCGCGCGTGGTGAGGGGGCTGGGGCCGGCGCTGAGCGCGGCCGTGGCGAGGGCCGGGTCGACGACGGTCTCGCCGGCCAGGACACGGCGGATCGCGGCGGCGAGTTCCTCCACGGGGCCGTCCTTCACGAGGAAACCGGTGGCGCCCGCCTCCATGGCGCGACGCAGATAGCCGGGCCGGCCGAAGGTGGTGAGGATCAGCACGCGGCAGTCGGGCACCCGGGCGCGCAGGTCGGCGGCGGCCTCCAGGCCGCTCCTGCCCGGGAGTTCGATGTCGAGGAGCGCGACGTCGGGGCGGTGGGCGAACGCGGCGTCCAGGATCGCGTCACCGGCCCCCACCTGGGCGACGACCTCGATGCCGTCCTCCATCCCCAGCAGCAGCGCGAGCGCACCGCGCAGCATGCCCTGGTCCTCTGCGAGCAGCACGCGGATGGGGCTGTCGGTCACGGGCCAAGGGTAGGGCTCCCGGGGCGCCGGGGTGCGTCCAGCAACGAGGCCAGCGTTCCCGTGAACGCGGCCGCCGAATGATCGGCGTGAGCGCGGATGCGGGTGGCCACGGCCTCGGCCCCGCCGCCCTCCACGAGGCCTGCGAGCCGGTCGATACGGCGCTCGTGGCCTTCCCGGGTGTCGGGGAGGGTGGACACGTAGAAGTCCGTCGCGTCGTACGCCATGTGGAAGACGTGCTTCTTCACGTCGCTGAGCGTCAGGTAGTCGTCGTGGGTCTTGGGAGCCGGTTCGGGCGCGCCGACGCACACCGCGGGGGTCCCGGCGCCCCAGGCGTTGACGCACAGGTGGTAGGTGTCCGTGATGACCAGACGGTAGCGGGGGAGGACCCCCACCAGGTCGCCGACGGTGTGCCGGCCCGGGCGCTGCGCGATGTGACCGACCGGAGCTGGGACGTCCCGGTCGAACCAGGGCAGCCACTCGAGCGGGGCGCCCAGACGCTCGGACAGGTCCTGGCAGAAGGCGGGCAGCCACTCGGGGATCTGCGTCCGCGCGCCGAGGAACACGCCGATCGCGCCGCCGTCCGGGACCGCCCGGGACCATTCCGTCGTCGGCAGGTGGCCGAGGTCGCCCGGGCGGGACAGCAGCGCCGCGTCGGAACCGAAGTAGTCGGTCGTACGGTCCCCGCGCAGATGCGCGATCTTCGCCGCCGAGAGCGGGTCGCGTACCCAGACGCGACGGCTTCGCGTCACCAGGCGTGAGAACAGGGGGCCGTACTCCTTGTCCTCGTAGTCGGACTGGGAGTTGTGCAGGATCGTCCCGCCGTAGCTGAGGGTCCGCGCGAGGAGCTCGTCCGGCTGGTCCGCGAAGAGCAGGGTGCGGTTCAGGAGGGTGCGGGCCGCGGCACGGTCCTCGGCGAAACCGAAGTCGAGCAGGCGGTTCGTGGCGTCCTGCTCCAGGTAGTGCCGGGTGTGCAGGAAGTCGCCCCAGAAGACCACCGCGTCGTGGTCGCGGAGCGAGTCGAGGTGCTCGGCCAGGGGGTGGAACCGGAACGGGAAGTCCGTGCCTCGCGCGCTCTCGCGCAGGGGCACGGTCTCCGGCGTGTGCAGGGTGTACCAGGTGGCGTCGATCTCGGGGGTCATACGCCGCCGCAGGGACTCGAACGCCAAGTCGACGGTCAGCATGCCGGTGTTGCGGTATCCGATGTTCGGCGCGGTGATGACGGCGACGCGTGCCATGTGCTCCATTTTTCCTCAGCCGTTGCCGGCGCCGTCGATGCGTACGTGTACCTGTACGCATACGTGTGGCGCGCGCGGACCAGCGGCCAACGTACACGCCGACGCGGGTCGTACGGCGTCCCGCCCCCTGGTCGCCGGGGGTGCGGACAGCGGACGGTCACGCCCGTTCCGCCACCGCCGGGTGCGCGTCCGTCGCATCGACATCGAGTGTCACGGGCCGTGTCTCACCCGGCGGTTATCTGACACGACGTCAGGAGGCTTCACAACTGTGGAGGCCTGGGCTATACAGAGGGCGCAGGACTGGAACGCGTTCCAGTTCGGCCGCAGACGGCCTCGGTGCGGCCGACGGTGCGGACGGCCGTGCCGAGGTCCTTCCCACGGCGATCAGGAGCCCCATGCCCATCGACGCAGCCAAGGCGCTCGCCGCCGAACCCCGGACCGGCGAGCTCTCCTGGGACCACAAGGACGTGCAGCTCTACCACCTGGGCATCGGCGCGGGCGTCCCCGCCACCGACCCCGGCGAGCTGCGCTACACCCTGGAGTCGCGGCTGCACGTCCTGCCGAGCTTCGCCACCGTCGCCGGCGCCGGATCCCCCGGGGTGATCAGCGGCCTGTCCATGCCCGGCGTCGAGGTCGACCTCGCCCGCGTCCTCCACGGCGGGCAGAGCCTGACGATCCACCGCCCCATCCCGGCCCGGGGCCGCGCGAGGGCCACCGGCCGGATCGCCGCCGTGTACGACAAGGGCAAGGCGGCCGTCCTCGTCATGCGGACCGACGTGGCCGACGGCGACGGGCCGTTGTGGACCAACGACGCGCAGATCTACGTCCGGGGAGAGGGCGGCTGGGGTGGCGACCGGGGACCGTCCACCCGGCTCGAACCGCCCGCCGGCGAGCCGGACCGGGTCGTCGAACGGCACGTCCGCGAGGACCAGGCCCTGCTGTACCGGCTGTCCGGGGACTGGAACCCGCTGCACGCCGACCCCGAGTTCGCCAAGCGCGCCGGGTTCGACCGGCCCATCCTGCACGGGCTGTGCACCTACGGCATGACGCTCAAGGCGGTCGTCGGCACGCTGCTCGACGGGGACGTGACCCGGGTTCGCTCGTACGCCACCCGGTTCGCCGGCGTCGTCTACCCGGGCGAGACGCTGCGCATCCGCATGTGGCGCCTGGACGGCGAGATCCGGGTCGCCGTCAGCGCCGTCGAGAGGGACGACGCGCCGGTCCTCGCCGACACCGTCGTCGAACACACCTGAGTCCCACACGCCGTACGAGGGGAGCCGCACCATGCGCGCAGCCGTACTGCACGAGATCGGCCAGGACAAGCTGGAGGTCCTCGACGACGTCGAGGCGGTGGGGTTCGGACCCGGCAAGGTGCGGATCCGGGTGCGCGCCGCGGGGCTGTGTCACTCGGACCTGTCCGCCATGAGCGGGGTGCTGCCGCAGCCCGGGCCATTCGTGCCCGGGCACGAGGGGGCGGGCGAGATCCTCGAAGTCGGCGAAGGCGTGGGCCACTTGGCGGCCGGTGACCGGGTCGTCGTGTGCTGGCTGCCCGCCTGCGGTGCCTGTCCCGCCTGCAAGCGCGGACAGACCGAGCTGTGCCTCGCCGGTTTCATGAACGCGGGCACCCCCAACTTCAGGCGGCCCGGCGGGGACGTCTTCGGCATGGCCGGCACCGGCACCTTCACCGAGGAGGTCGTCGTCGACGCCGGGTGCGCGGTTCCGATACCCGACGACGTGCCCTTCGACATCGCCGCCCTCATCGGCTGCGGGGTGACGACCGGGCTGGGCGCCGCGCTCAACACGGCGGACGTGGCGGCCGGTTCGTCGGTGGCGGTCATCGGGTGCGGGGGCGTGGGCATCTCCGTGATCCAGGGGGCCCGGCTGTGCGGGGCGGCCGAGATCGTCGCCGTCGACCCGGTCGTGACGCGACGCGAGGCGGCCTTGCGGTTCGGGGCCACGAAGGCCGTCTCGCCCGACGAACTTCCCGATGCCAAGCAGCAGGTCACCGCCGGCGAGGGCTTCGACTACGTCTTCGAGGTCGTCGGCAAGTCGGCCACCGCACGCGCCGCCTACGAGAACACCCGGCGCGGCGGCACCCTCGTCGTGGTCGGAGCGGGCGCCATGGACGACTTCCTCCAGCTGAACATGTTCGAGCTGTTCTTCGACGAGAAGCGGATCCTGCCGTCCATGTACGGCGGCGGGGACATCCTGCGCTCCTACGAACGCACCGTCGCCCTGTGGCGCGCGGGCCGCGTCGACCTGGCGGGCCTGATCACCCACCGGGTGCCCTTCGCCGACATCAACGAGGCCCTGGACCAGATGCGGACCGGGACCGCCCTGCGTACGTGCATCGAGATGTGAGGACACCGCCATGCCGCTGCCGCTCCAGGGACTGTCCGCGATCGTCACGGGCGCGGGCCGCGGGCTCGGCCGGGCCGAGGCCCTCGAACTCGCCCGGCTCGGCGCCGCCGTGATCGTCAACGACTACGGGCAGCCCGGCCGCGACGGCACCGGCGAGGCCTCCACCGGGCCGGCCGAGCAGGTCGCCGCCGAGATCCGCGCGGCCGGCGGGACCGCACACGCGCACACCGGCGACGTCTCGGACTTCCGGCAGGCGCGCGAGCTCGTCGAGTCGGCCGTCACCGAGTTCGGGAAGCTCGACATCCTGGTCAACAACGCGGGCATCCTGCGCGACCGCATGGTGTTCTCGATGGCCGAGGAGGAGTGGGACGCCGTGCTCCGCGTGCACCTCAAGGGGCACTTCAACACGATCCGGTTCGCCGCCGCCCACTGGCGGGAGCGGTCCAAGCGGGCCGGCGAGCCGGTGTTCGGGCGGATCGTGAACACCTCCTCCGAGGCGTTCCTCGCCGGTTCCGCGGGGCAGCCCAACTACGCGGCCGCCAAGGGCGGGATCGTCGGCCTGACCACGTCCACGGCGCTCGCTCTGGGCAAGTACGGCGTCACGGCCAACGCGATCTGCCCGCGCGCCCGCACCCGGATGACCGAGGACGTCTTCGCGGGCGTCGAACCGCCCTCCGCGGGCGGCCTCGACCCGCTCGCCCCCGAGCACGTGGCCCCGCTCGTCGGCTATCTGGCCTCGCCCGCGGCCGCCCATGTGAACGGGCAACTCCTCGTGGTGCACGGCGGCATGGTGGCCGTCGTCGAACGGCCGCGCGTCGCCGCCCGGTTCGACAGCAAGCAGGACACCTTCACGTACGAGGAGCTGGAGGCCGTTCTCGGGCCGTACTACGCGGACCGGCCGGCCGGGGAGACGTTCGCGGCGGTGGAGGTGCTGGGCCTGAGGCGTGGCTGAGGAACGGGAAACGGCCCCACCCGTCAGATATGGGTGGGGCCGTTCGCCGTACGGTCACTGACGTTCCGTCAGGCCGCCGTCTCGGTCTGCTCGGTCTCCGCCACCGGCTTGCGGTGGCGGCCGCGCGGAGCCGTCTCGCTGTCCTGCGTGGAGATCTCGCCACGGTGCCGGCCGTGGCCGGCGGCGATCTCCTGGACGTCGGCAGTGCGCTGGTTCGTGCTGGCGTCGCTCATCGGATGGAATTCACCCCGTCAACATGATCTTTCTTACAGCCGGGCGAGTTTAACCGGCACCCCGCACCCCGGATCCAGGCGGCCACGCCAACCGGCACTAGTTCGTTACAAGGCGTCCCAATGGCGCCTGTTGCAGCGGGACCGGGCGGGGGGTGGAGGGGGTCGGCGGTGGAGCGGGATCGGCTGATGAATCGGGGTGCGAGGGCTGCGGGGTAGGCGAGGGGCGCGGCGGATGCGGCGGATGCGGTGTGTGTATGGGCTGTGCCGGTTCCGGGGCGTGTCCCGGGGAGTGGGGCGCCGGTTCCGGAGGGTGTCCGGTCGCGGCGGTCGCGGCGGCGGCTCGCGCGTCCGGCCCCTGCTCCGGCCCCGGCCCCGAATGTGGATGTGGATGCGGCGGCGCCGCGCCGGGCTCGGGCGCCACGGCCGCGGGCGGGCTCACCTGTGCCACGCCGCACGGCACGGCCTCCGTCGCGTACGGCAGCCGCAGCACCCCGTCCGGCGTCCACAGACCGGCGCCCGCCAGCCACCCCTCGGGCGCCGGGAGATGGTGCACGCGCCGCTCGGCGGGCCGCCACACGCCGACCCAGCTGCCGCGCGGCCCGTCGACGCGCAGCGCCACCGCGCAGCTCTCCGGTGTCAGCATCTGCCCCGGCTGGATCGCGAACGGCGTGACGGTGCAGTCCGGCAGCCGCAGGCACTCCGGGAAGCGCACCGGCAGTGTGCTGCCCAGGACACCCCAGCCCAGCCGGTCCCGCCCCGGCGAGGGCGCGTCCGAGCGGATGAGCAGGAGCCCGCTGTCGTGGTCCGCGAGCAGCAGCCGGTCGTCGCTGTCGGCGGCGATCTGGAGCAGCGGCGACACCTCCCCGCCGCGCTCCAGGTCCACCACGACGGCCTTGGTGCGCCCGCCGGTCTCCCGGTCCAGGGCCAGCAGCCGTCCCGTACGGTCCAGCCAGACCCCGCCCGAGCAGCGGCCGGGCAGCTCGGCCAGCCGCTCGGGCCCGAAGGCGCCGCCCGCCACCAGCCACACCGTCGTCGAACGCGGGCCGACGGACAGGGCGTACGCCCGCTCGCCGCCCGGGGCGGGCGGCAGCAGCCGCAGCCGGGCCGTGTCCTGCGGGCACTCGACCACGCCCAGGGGCAGCTCGCCGGTGCCGGGCCCGGTCGGGTACAGCAGCGAGAAGGCGTGCCGCCCGGCCACGAGGCGGTGGATGAGGACCCGCCCGTCGCCCATCGGCTGCACCTCGGTGCCGGGTTCCTCCGGCTGGTTGCGGGGCAGGGGTACCGCGTACGGCTCGGGGCCGTCCAGGGTCCAGCGCTCCGGGAACCAGGAGTCGCCGGCCGACGCGAGGCGTGCGGCGTAGGCGCCGTCCGCGGTGAGTGTGCATCCTGCCGGCGCG
The DNA here is from genome assembly GCF_009862985.1 of Streptomyces sp. SID5464. Taxonomy (NCBI): domain Bacteria; kingdom Bacillati; phylum Actinomycetota; class Actinomycetes; order Kitasatosporales; family Streptomycetaceae; genus Streptomyces; species Streptomyces sp. SID5464. The sequence continues at coordinate 24,661 of NZ_WWIQ01000038.1, forward strand.
GCCTCGTCCTCGTGTCCCGCCGAAGGCTCGATCGCACACGCTGTCATCGTTCGGTCACCTCCAGTGACGAACGTAGTTTTCGTGCACGCGGCCGGGGAATCCGCAGGCTCCCGACTTCACACATAAGGGTGTTCCAGGAACGATTCGCCTGAGGATGTGGGGCTTTTGTGCTGGGCGGGTCGGCAGTCGGCCGACGAGGCGCGGAGTGGCGGCGCAGGTGGCGGTGCCGGTGCTGGTGGCGGTGGCGGCGCCGGTGGCGGTTCAAGGCCACAGATCAGACGGGTAGCCTTGCACCCGTGCCCCGTCTGTCAGAAGTCATCGCCGAGCTGGAGAGCCTGTGGCCCGCCGAGCGGGCCGAGTCCTGGGACGCGGTCGGCACCGTCGCGGGAGACCCGGACCAGGAGGTCACGCGCGTCCTGTTCGCCGTCGACCCGGTCCAGGAGATCGTCGACGAGGCGGTGAAGCTGGGCGCCGACCTGCTCGTCACCCACCATCCGCTCTACCTGCGCGGCACGACGACGGTCGCGGCGTCGCACTTCAAGGGCCGTGTCGTCCACACCCTCATCAAGAACGACATCGGACTGCACGTCGCCCACACCAACGCCGACACCGCAGACCCCGGTGTCTCCGACGCCCTCGCGGGCGCCCTGGACCTCAGGGTCACCGGCCCGCTCGTACCGGACCCCACCGACCCCGAGGGCCGTCGCGGCCTGGGCCGCGTCTGCGCCCTGGACCACCCGCTGACCGTCCGCGAGTTCGCCGCCCGCGCCGCCGAGCGGCTGCCCGCCACCGCGCAGGGCATCCGCGTCGCCGGCGACCCCGAGGCGCTCGTGCGCACCGTCGCCGTCAGCGGCGGCTCCGGCGACAGCCTCTTCGACCACGTCCGCGCGGCGGGCGTCGACGCCTTCCTCACCGCCGACCTGCGCCACCACCCCGTGTCGGAGGCCCGCGCCCACAGCCCCCTCGCGCTGCTCGACGCGGCGCACTGGGCCACCGAGTGGCCCTGGTGCGAGCTGGCCGCGAGCCAGCTCGACGAGATCTCCGACCGTCACGGATGGGACCTGCGCGTCCACGTCTCGAAGACGGTCACCGACCCCTGGACCGCCCACGCGGCCTCTGCCACTTCTGACCCCCTGGGAGCCCCGAACTGAACGCCGCGCCCGCCGACCAGATCCGACTCCTCGACGTCCAGGACCTCGACGTCCGCCTCCAGCAGCTGGCCCACCGGCGGAGGTCGCTGCCCGAGCACGCCGAGATCGAGTCGCTGACCAAGGACCACACCCAGCTGCGCGACCTGCTCGTGGCCGCGCAGACCGAGGAGAGCGACTGCGCCCGCGAGCAGACCAAGGCCGAGCAGGACGTGGACCAGGTGCGCCAGCGTGCCACCCGCGACCAGCAGCGCCTGGACTCCGGCGCGGTCACCTCCCCCAAGGACCTGGAGAACCTCCAGCGCGAGATCGCCTCCCTCGCCAAGCGGCAGGGCGACCTGGAGGACGTCGTGCTGGAGGTCATGGAGCGCCGGGAGTCCGCGCAGCAGCGGGTCGCCGAGCTGACCGAGCGGGTCGGCTCCGTCCAGTCGAAGATCGACGACGCGACCGCGCGGCGTGACGCGGCCTTCGAGGAGATCGACGGCGAGATCGCCACGGTCACCAAGGAGCGCGAGGTCATCGCCGGTTCGATCCCCGCCGACCTGCTCAAGCTCTACGACAAGCTGCGCGAGCAGCAGGGCGGCATCGGCGCGGCGAAGCTGTACGCGCGCAGCTGCCAGGGCTGCCGTCAGGAGCTGGCCATCACGGAGCTGAGCGAGATCCGCAGCGCGGCGCCGGACACGGTGATCCGCTGCGAGAACTGCCGCCGCATCCTGGTGCGCACGTCCGAGTCCGGCATCTAGGTCCCTGGGAGCCTTTCCGGTGCGGGAGTTCATCGTCGAGGCCGACGGCGGGTCGCGGGGCAACCCGGGGCCCGCGGGCTACGGGGCCGTGGTGAGCGACGCGGCGACGGGTGAGACGCTGCGGGAGGCCGCCGAGTACCTCGGCGTCGCCACCAACAACGTCGCCGAGTACCGCGGCCTCGTCGCCGGCCTGCGCGCCGCCCACGAACTGGACCCGGCCGCGACGGTCCACGTCCGGATGGACTCCAAGCTCGTGATCGAGCAGATGTCGGGCCGCTGGCAGATCAAGCACCCCGACATGAAGCCACTGGCCGCGGCGGCGGCCCGGATCTTCCCGCCCGGGCGCGTGACGTACGAGTGGATCCCACGCGAGCGGAACAAGCACGCCGACCGGCTGGCCAACGAGGCGATGGACGCCGGGGCCAGGGGGGAGCAGTGGTCGGCATCGACTTCCACGGCCGACCTGGACACCACCGGGGCCGCCGCCCCGCAGGCCCCACCGGGTGACGCGGCGGCGGGCGCCGCGAGAGCACGCGAGGCCCTGGCGGCGGGGCGCACCCGGACCGCACCGGCCGCCCCGGATCCGGAAGCCGGGCCTTCTCCCGTCTCTCCTTCCGTCCGAGGAGCGACGGAGCAGCCGAGCGGCGGCAACGCGCCGACCGGCGCTGACGAGGGGTCGGCCAAGGCGGCCGCTGACGCTCGCGCGACCGGGGCGGGCGTCGACGCCAGCGCGGCCGAAGGTGGAGCAACGGCCGACATCCGCGCGGCCGAGGCAGTGGCCGACGCCGCCAAGCCGGGCGCCGACGCTCGCTCGGCCGAGGCGGATGCCGATGCCCGTGCTGCCAAGGCCGTCGCCACGCCCGGCTGGGCGCCGGCCGACATGGGCGCTCCCGCCACCTTCGTGCTGCTGCGGCACGGCGAGACGCCGTTGACGCCGCAGAAGCGGTTCTCCGGAAGCGGGGGCACCGATCCCGCCCTCTCCGACGCCGGGCGGGAGCAGGCCGAGCGGGCCGCGGACCTGCTCGCCCGGCGGGGCACGATCCAGGCGATCGTGTCGTCGCCGCTCGCCCGCACCCGGGAGACCGCCGGTATCGTCGCCGCCCGGCTCGGCCTGGACGTCAGCGTCGACGACGGGCTGCGCGAGACGGACTTCGGCGCCTGGGAGGGCCTCACCTTCGCCGAGGTGCGCGAGCGCCACCCCGACGACCTGAACGCCTGGCTGGCCTCCCCGGACGCCGAACCCACCGGCGGCGGCGAGAGCTTCGCGGCGACCGCCACCCGGATCGCCGCCACCCGCGACAAGCTGATCGCGGCGTACGCCGGCCGCACGGTCCTGCTCGTCACGCACGTGACCCCGATCAAGACGCTCGTCCGGCTCGCCCTCGGCGCCCCGCCGGAGTCCCTGTTCCGGATGGAACTGTCGGCCGCGTCCCTGTCGGTCGTCGCGTACTACGCGGACGGCAACGCCAGCGTCCGGCTCCTCAACGACACGTCCCACCTGCGCTGAGCGCCGCCGCCTCGCGGGCCAGCGCCTCGACCCGGCCCCAGTCGCGCGCCGCGACCGCGTCCCGCGGCAGCATCCAGCTGCCACCCACGCAGGCGACGTTGGGCAGGGCCAGATAGTCCGGGGCGCAGGCCGGGCCGATCCCGCCCGTGGGGCAGAACCGGGCTTGGGGGAGCGGCCCCGCCAGCGACTTCAGATACGCCGTACCGCCCGCGGCCTCGGCCGGGAAGAACTTCATCTCCCGCACCCCGCGCTCCAGCAGCGCCACGACCTCCGAGGTGGTCGACACCCCCGGCAGGAACGGCACGCCGGAGCCCCGCATCGCCTCCAGCAGGACGTCGGTCCAGCCCGGACTGACCAGGAAGCGGGCGCCCGCGGCCACCACGTCCGTGACCTGCTCGGGGCTGATCACCGTCCCGGCACCCACCACCGCCTCCGGCACCTGCACGGCGATCTCCCGGATCGCGTCCGGAGCCGCAGGCGTCCGCAACGTCACCTCGATCGCCGGCAGCCCACCGGCGACCAACGCCCGGGCCAGCGGTACGGCGTCACCGGCATCCTCGATGACGACGACGGGGACGACGGGCGCGAGGTCCAGCACGGAGGCGGGCAGGGCGGAGGGAGAGGCCATGGCCCGTATCCTGCCGCCGACTCAGCAGCATGCGCAAAGCTCATTGCGCACGCTGCAACGCCCCTCAGTGGACCTCGTCCACCAGCACGTCCAGCGACCACGCCTGCCCGGTCTTCGCCGGAGCCTCCGCCTCAACCACGTACCCGAGGTCCCGCAGCACCCCCACCAGCTCGGCCGGACCCTTCGGAGCGGCCCCGGCGGTCAGCAGGCTGCGCACGATCCGCCCCTTCGTCGCCTTGTTGAAGTGGCTGACGACCTTCCGGGTCGGCGCGTGCAGCACCCGCACGGACGCCGTCCGCCCGGCGACCTCGCCCTTCGGCTTCCACGCGGCGGCGTACGCGGCGGACCGCAGATCCAGCACCAGCCCGTCCCCGGCCGCCTCGGGAAGCACCGACGCCATCGGCGTCCGCCAGTGCGCGCCCAGCGCACCGAGCCCCGGCAGCTTCACCCCCATCGAGCACCGGTAGGACGGAATCCGGTCCGTCACCCGGACCGCCCCCCACAGCCCGGAGAAGACCAGCAGCGACCGCGCCGCACGCCGCTTGGCGGAGGTGTCCAGGGACGCCAGGTCGAGGGCGTCGTACAGCACACCGGTGTAGATCTCCCCGGCCGGCCGGGCCCCCGCCGTGCGCAGCTCCGCGTTCTTCGCGACCTCGCCGCGCAGCCCCTCGCTCAGCCCGAGCACCTCACGAGCCTTGTCCTCGTCGCCGGTGCACAGCTCGACCAGCTCGGTGAGAACGGCCTCCCGGGCGCCGGTCAGCCCTGGCAGTGACAGCGACTCCAACTTCAGCGGGGCTCCGCGGCCGGAGGCGGCCTTCCCTTCGGACGGCGGCAGCAGGACAAGCACGCGTACTCCTTCGATCGAACTCCGCCGACAGCGTACGGGGAGCTCAGACCCGGGCCCGGCCGAGGGCGCGTACCAGGCCGTCGGCGTCGTCGGCGTGGAAGCGGACGACCCGCACCTCCCTCCGGCGCCCGAAGAACGTGACGTGCGTGACGGGTTCGGTCAGTTGGAGTGTGACGGTGGTCTGGGACCCGACCTCGACGTCCAGCTCGCCGTCGGCCCGCTCGTGCGTCATCCGCAGCTCGCGCCGCGCCGAGGCGATCCGCTCCAGCGGCACCCGCAGGTCGACGTGGACGTACCGGCGGATCCGCAGCGAGCCGTCGTCCGGATCCAGCACGTGCGGGCGTACGACGGACGAGGCGTGCAGCGCGACGACGATCACGATGCCGTACACGTCCAGGAAGAGGAACACGGCGTGCACGGTCGGCCAGTCACGCAGCAGCACCGACATCGCGACGGTCTCGACGAGACACACGAACCCGAACCCGAACATCATCGCGCCCTGCCCGCGCGCGTACCCGAAAGCCCGCCCGCTCCCCGTCCCGTGCGTGCGCCGCACCACCCACAGCACGAGACTCACGAGCAGCCGCACCTCGTGCCGGACCAGCAGGCGCGCGATCCTCACCGCCGCTCCTCGGTGAGGAGCCGCAGCGTCCGGCGGATCGCCTGCGCCTGGGCCGGGGCCAGGTCCGCGTAGAAGGCGCGCAGGACACTGCCGTCGTGGTCGAGGTCCCCGATCTCCGGGAACAGACCCGGCGGAATGCAGTCGGCGAGGGCCCGGGCGGCACCGGCGACGCGCGGATCGTCCGGCTCCGCGTCGGCGAGCGCGTCCAGCAGGGCGTACGCCTCGTTGGCCCGCGCCACGGCTTCCGGCGGGCCGAGCACCTCACCCAGCGACGACACGAGCTGCTGGCGGGCCTCCTCCGGCATGGCCGTCTCCAGGAAGGCGATGATCTCGCGGTCCTTGGCGGCCATCGGCGAGTCCGACAGATGCGCGGTCCCCGCGAACAGCGCGGCCAGCTCCGGCGACACCGGCCCCTCGGCCGGCACCCCGCCCTCCGCCTCCAGCAGGACCCGCAACCGCCCCCGCCGCTCCCGGATGGCCACCTCCTGCCGCGCCAGATCCTCGTCCAGCTCGGTCAGCACCTCGACGAGGTCCTTCCCCGCGTCGTCCGCCAGCACATCCCGCACCTCCGCGAGCCCCAGCCCCAACTCGGTCAGCCGCCGGATCCGCGCCAGCACGACGGCGTGCCGCAGCCCGTACTCCCGATACCCGTTCGCCCGCCGCTCCGGCTCCGGCAACAGCCCCAGATGGTGGTAGTGCCGCACGGCCCGCGTGGTGACACCGACGACGTCGGCGAGTTCTCCGATCCGCATGGGACCAGTAGAGACGTTGACGTTGCGGCAGGGTCAAGAGAGCCGCTGGGCCTTCTGACGAGGGCCGTGATCGTGTGCCACGATCGAGGGAACGGTTCCCGATCTCACGGACAGGTGATCTTCCGATGTCCCAGTCTGGCGAGCGACCGAAGGAGGGGCGTGACATGACTGCCATGGCCCATGAGCCGCTCACGCAGGAAGAGGTCCTGCTGGAGGGCTTTCTCGCCCTGGACACGCCGGAGGGTTTCCGGGCGGAGCTGATCGAGGGGGAGATCGTTGTGACGCCGCCGCCGGACGGGGATCACGAGAAGTACATCAGCCGGATCGTGAGGCAAGTGATCAGGCGTTCCCGGACCGACATGGACTTCTCGGGGAACAAGGGGCTGAAGCTGGTGAGCGGGGGCGCCTGCCCCAAGAACCACCTGGTTCCGGACGTCACCTTCGGCCCCATCGAGCGCGACTTGTTCGGCGGGGTCGGCTCCTGGATGTCATGCGACGGCGTCGCCATGGTGGTCGAGGTGACCTCCACCAAGCCCCAGGCCGACCGCGAGGCCAAGCGTCGTTGCTATGCCCGCGCGGGCATCCCGCTCTACCTGCTGGTCGACCGGGACGCAGCTCAGGTCACGGTGTTCAGCGAGCCGAAGGACGACGACTACCGCGAGCACTGCGCCCGCCCCTTCGGCAAGCCCATCGCTCTTCCGGAACCGTTCGCCTTTGAACTGGACACCGCGGATCTCCTCTGATCCCCTGTGGGCGGGGGTGGGACATGGGGATACGCGAACAGGCGAGATGGACAAGGGCACGCCTGGGCCGTGCCGGGCCGCCCCTCGACCTCCTCACCGCCCACTTCGACCAGCACGTCTACGCTCCGCACGCCCACCACGAATTCACCATCGGCGTCACGATCGGCGGCTCGGAGGTCATCGCCTACCGGGGCGGGCTGATCCACTCCTACCCCGGCTCGATCGTCGTGCTGGAAGCGGGCGAGATGCACACCGGCGGTCCGGCCGCCTGCGAGGGCTACGCCTACCAGGCCCTGTACGCCGAGCCGTCCCTCCTCACCGACGGCACGCTCGGCGGCCCCCCGCACTTCCCCGACCCCGTCCTCCACGACCCGGAGCTGGCGGCAGCCCTCCGCGCCGCCCACACCGACATCAGCGCCTGCCCCGACCCCCTGGAGGCCGAGTCCCGGCTGCCCTGGCTGCTCACGGCCCTGGCCCGCCGGCACTCCACGGCCCGGGCGAGCCAGGACACGGTGCCCGGCGCCGGCCACATCGCCAAGGCCGTACGCGACCGCCTCGCGGACGAACTGCTGGAACCCCCCTCCCTGGCCGACCTCGCCACCGACCTGGGCCTGTCCCGCTACCAGCTGCTGCGCGCCTTCCGTACGACGATGGGCGTACCGCCCTACGCCTGGCTCGCCCAGCACCGCGTCGCCAGGGCCCGCGTCCTGCTGGAAACCGGCCTGCGCCCCGCCGAGGTCGCGGGCCTCGTCGGCTTCGCCGACCAGGCGCACCTCACCCGCTGGTTCCGCCGCGTGCTGGGCGTGACCCCGGCGGCGTACCGCAACAGCGTTCAAGACGCGGCGGGGTGAGAGGACCGAGACTCGCCGTATGACTGCACGCGGCTGGTTCCTGTTCTCCCTGATGGGAGTGGTCTGGGGCGTCCCCTACCTGATGATCAAGGTGGCGGTGGACGCCGTGTCCCCGTCCATGGTGGTGTTCACGCGCTGCGCGCTGGGCGCCGCCCTCCTGCTCCCCTTCGCGCTGCGCCAGGGCGGCCTCGGCCGTACCGTCCGGACCCACTGGAAGCCGATGCTGGCCTTCGCCGTCATCGAGATCATCGGCCCCTGGTGGACCCTGACCGACGCCGAACGCCATCTGTCCAGCTCCACCGCCGGACTCCTCATCGCGGGCGTGCCGATCGTCGCCCTCATCCTGGCCCGCTTCTTCGGCGCCGAGGAACGCGTGGGCGCCCGCCGTGTCGCCGGACTCGCCCTCGGTCTCGCGGGCGTCACCGTCCTCACCCTGCCCCACCTCACCGGCGGCGATGCCCGCTCCCTGGCCGAGGTGCTGGTGACGGTCGTCGGCTATGCCACCGCCCCGCTGATAGCCGCCCGGCATCTCAAGGACGTTCCGACTCTCCACCTGATCACCCCCTGCCTCACGCTCGCCGCCGTCGTCTACGCCCCAGCCGCGTACCTGACCCGCCCCGCCACCATGCCCTCTGCCGAGGTCCTGGCCGCCCTCGCCGGCCTCGGCATCGTCTGCACCGCGATCGCGTTCGTGGCCTTCCTGGAGCTGATCAAGGAGGCCGGCCCGACCCGGGCCGGCGTGATCACCTACGTCAACCCGGCGGTTGCCGTCGCCGCGGGCGCCCTCTTCCTGGACGAGGAACTGACCCTCGGCATCGGCGTCGCCTTCACCCTGATCCTGGCGGGCTCGGTGCTGGCCACGGCCGCGGCGCCGACAAGGGAGATCCGCCGGGTACCATGGTCGACACGGCAGACGAGCCGGGCGGACGGCCGCGTGGAGTCCCCCTGACGGGGAGCTCCCCGAGGAACGTCCGGGCTCCACAGGGCAGGGTGGTGGCTAACGGCCACCCGGGGTGACCCGCGGGACAGTGCCACAGAAAGCAAACCGCCGAGGGCTCCGGCCCCCGGTAAGGGTGAAACGGTGGTGTAAGAGACCACCAGTGCCTGGGGTGACTCAGGCAGCTAGGTAAACCCCACCCGGAGCAAGGTCAAGAGGAGACACCTCTTCGAAAGAAGGGCGTCTCTGCGCGGACGATCGAGGGCTGCCCGCCCGAGTCCGCGGGTAGACCGCACGAGGCCGGTGGCAACGCCGGCCCTAGATGGATGGCCGTCGCCCGGGGCTCCGCGAGGAACCCCGGGAACAGAACCCGGCGTACAGCCCGACTCGTCTGCCCTTACAACCGGCCCCCGGTGACCATGCGGGCTTTGAGTCAAGAGTCCTAGTCCCGCATGGTCCCTGGGGTAATCTTCCGTGCTCAGGCAGCCTGGCGGACTTTTGGCCGCCTCGACCGGCGCGCCGTACGCTCGCATCCCTCGATCCCTAGAACAACAACTACCGGATATCTGGTCCGTGTTCCCGGATGTCTGGCGCGCCGACTAGCCTGTCGTGAATCGCTCTGAGCGCCGCGATCATAGTGTGCCGGTACCTGCTAGTCGCAGGATCGGCTTAGCAGTACTGTGTCGGCACAGCCACCTGTCTGTTACCCACTGGACCCTCGTCTTCGAAGCCGTGACCGGTTCATCGTTCGACTCAGCTAGTAAGCAGGATCCGCTCTGGGGAGACGCCACACGGCGTTCCGCGAGTGCTCACCGCTATCGTTGGGCACTCAGCCGGAGTGTCACCACTAGTGAACTCCTGTCACACATGGCACATGAAGGATGGGCGCCGAAGGATGGACAGGGCACACGCGCACCTCATCGGGGTATCCCGGTCAGACTCCGATCTCGTCACACTCAAGGGGGTGGCGTGGTAGTGGCTCTCAAGAAGTCGGACCTGTACAGCTCGCTGTGGCGGAGCTGCGACGAGCTGCGCGGCGGCATGGATGCCAGCCAGTACAAGGACTACATCCTGACGCTGCTGTTCGTGAAGTATGTGACGGACAAGGCCAAGTCCGATCCGAGCTCCTTGATCGACGTCCCCGCCGGCGGATCCTTCGATGACATGGTCGCCCTCAAGGGTGATAAGGAGATCGGCGACAAGATCAACAAGATCATCGGCAGGCTCGCCGAGGCCAACGGACTTGAGAAGGTCATCGACCTGGCCGACTTCAACGACGAGGAGAAGCTCGGCAAGGGCAAGGAGATGCAGGATCGCCTCTCCAAGCTGGTGACGATCTTCGCTGATCTCGACTTCCGAGGTAGCCGCGCTGAGGGCGACGACCTGCTTGGCGACGCCTACGAGTACCTGATGCGGCACTTCGCAACGGAGTCGGGCAAGTCGAAGGGGCAGTTCTACACCCCGGCCGAGGTCTCGCGGGTACTCGCCAAGGTCGTCGGTATCGGAGCAGGCACCCGGCAGGACCACACGGTCTACGACCCCACGTGCGGGTCCGGCTCGTTGCTCCTCAAGGTGGCTGACGAGGCTCCACGCGGCCTGACCATCTACGGCCAGGAGAAGGACAACGCCACATGGGCGCTGGCCCAGATGAACATGATCCTCCACGGCTACGAGGACCGCGACATCCGCAAGGGTGACACGATTACCAGCCCCCAGTTCACCCAGGGTGCACGGCTACAGACCTTCGACTTCGCCGTTGCCAACCCGCCGTTCTCGATCAAGTCGTGGAGCAACGGCCTCGAGAACGACTACGGTCGCTTCGAGTTCGGCCGGCCGCCGGAGAAGAACGGCGACTACGCCTTCCTTCTGCACATCCTCAAGTCCCTCAAGAGCAACGGCAAGGCCGCAGTCATCCTGCCGCACGGTGTGCTGTTCCGCGGTCACGCCGAGGCCAACATTCGTAAGGAACTGCTGCGCCGTGGCTACATCAAGGGCATCATCGGCCTGCCCGCGAACCTTTTCTACGGCACCGGCATTCCGGCCTGCATCATCGTTCTTGACAAGGAGAACGCACAGGCGCGAACCGGCGTCTTTATGATCGACGCTTCCAAGGGTTTCATGAAGGACGGCAACAAGAACCGCCTCCGGAGCCAGGACATCCACAAGATCGTCGACGTCTTCAATAAGCAGACCGAGATCGAGCGCTATTCGCGTATGGTGCCGCTCCACGAGATCGCTGACCCGAAGAACGACTACAACCTCAACATCCCGCGCTACATCGACTCCTCGGAGCCAGAGGACATCCAGGACCTTCACGCCCATATGCACGGCGGGATCCCAGACCGCGACCTGGATGCACTCAATGGGTACTGGGAGGCGTTCCCGAGCCTGCGCGCCACGATCTTCAAGCCAAACCGCTCTGGCTACAGCGACCTCGCGGTCGGCGTGGCGGAGGTACAGCAGACCATCCTGGACTCCGACGAGTTCCAGAAGTTCGCCACGGGCGTCCGAGGCCAGGTTGACGACTGGTTCGCCGCGCACCGGCCGGTCCTGCAAGCGCTCAACCGGGACACTGTCCCCAAAGACCTGATCGCTCGTATTGGCGACGATCTACTGGCTCGGTTCAAGAGCACCCCTCTGCTCGACGAGTACGACGTCTACGAGCAGCTCATGACCTACTGGCACGGAGTTATGCACGACGACGTCTTCCTCGTCATGAACGACGGGTGGTGTGAGGCGGCGAAGCCCCGCAAGACCATTGAGGACAAGGAGCGCAAGCTCTCCGAGACCCCGGATCTCGTCATTGGCTCGGGGCGCAGCGCTACCAAGTACAAGATGGACCTCATCCCGCCGGCGCTCGTCGTCGCTCGTTACTTCGCGGACGAGCAGTCCAAGGTCGACGCACTGCACGCGGCAACCGAGGAGGCAAGCCGCGCTGTCGAGGAGTACGTCGAGGAACATGTTGTGGAGGACGGCTTGCTTGCCGAGGCCATGGACGACGGCAAGATCTCCAAGCCCCTCGCTTCGACGCGGCTCAAGGTGGCTCGGCACGAGGGAGCTGACGCGGAGGAGATCAAGGCCCTCCAGTACCTGGTCAAGCTTTACAACGACGAAGCTGTCGCCAGGAAAGCCGCCAAGGAAGCCCAGGCGGCCCTCGACTTCGCGACCCTCAAGAAATACGGCGACCTCACCGAGCCTGAGATCAAGCAGCTTGTGCTCGATGACAAGTGGCACGTTGAGATCGTCACTCGCGTTGCCGGTAACGTCGACTCGCTCACATCCGCACTTGTAGGCCGAATCCGACACTTGGGGGAACGGTATGCCCAACGGGTTTCGGATCTGAGACACCTCACAGAGTCCTTTGAGCGAAAAGTTGCGGGACACTTGAGCCGGATGGGGTTGGAATCGTTGTGAAAAATATTCGCGAGGTTCCTACTGAATGCACGGTCACTGAAGTTGGCGAAATCCCGAGTGATTGGGATGTGAAATTGATTGGGGAACTTGGCAAGGTTGTTCGAGGTGGCTCTCCTCGACCTGCTGGTGACCCACGATTTTTCAACGGAAGTTTTATCCCTTGGCTTACGGTAGCAGCGCTGACGACGCTACCTGAAAGCTGTATGGAAGTAACCGAGACCCGAGGGTATCTAACCAAGGAAGGTTCCGAAAAGAGTCGCATTCTCCCTGCCGATACTGTAATTATCGCAAACAGTGGCGCAACCCTGGGAGTTGCAAAGATCCTCAAACTTAGGTGCTGCGCCAATGACGGAATTGCGGCACTCATTGAGCAGCGGGCAGGCAGTAAAGAATTTCTTTGTTACTACATCAACACTCAGACTGAGTATCTTCGAGAGGTTGTGGCGCCGGGGAACGGGCAACCAAATCTAAATACGAAGCTTATTCGAGAGTTGCCGATCCCTTTCCCAGCTGAAGATGAGCAACGCCTTATCGCTGAGGCGCTGTCCGATGTTGATGGATTGATCACAGCCCTGGATGCTCTTATCGCAAAGAAGCAGGCGATCAGGCAGGGTCTGATGCAGCAGCTGCTAACCGGCCGGACGCGCCTACCCGGCTTTACCAAGCCTTGGCGCGAAGTTCTGCTTGGCGAGCATGTGAGCTATGTCAAGACAGTCGCATTGTCGCGGGCGCAACTAGATAACGAATCGCCCGTCCGTTACCTGCATTATGGCGACATCCATACCCGGAGCAGTGTCACGTTGGACGCTGCACACGAGACCATGCCACGAGTGAGTTCGACGTTGCTGCGAAACGCCGGTCGCCTCCAGGTTGGGGATCTCGTTTTTGCCGATGCGTCAGAGGATCCGGACGGAGTGGGCAAGTCGGTCGAGGTAATTTCGGTGCCGAGTGCAGGCGTGGTCCCTGGTCTTCACACCATTGCAGCGCGGTTCGACAAGTCAGTGCTGGCGGACGGCTTCAAGGCTTACCTCCAGTTCATCCCAGCATTTCGGAACGCCCTGCTTCGCCTCGCCGCGGGTACCAAAGTCTTGGCGACGACGCGTTCATTCATCTCCAGCATCATGCTGACGCTGCCTGATATCGACGAGCAGCGAGCAATCGCCTTGGTCATTGCCGATGCTGATCGTGAGATCCACGGCCTTCTCGTTCGGCTAGCCAAGGCGCGAGATGTCAAGCAAGGCATGATGCAGCAACTCCTCACTGGGCGTACTCGCCTTCCCTTCAAGGAGAGCGTTGCATGAATACCGAGTGGGCGCTAAAAGAACTGGATAGGTTCATCGGCCAGACCGTGATGCGTAACGCAAGTGGGAATGGCCTCATCACGGCACGTAACATCACAGCTGCATCGAACGATGAGGTCGCCAAGCAGGCTCAGGTTGTCGAGCAGATTCTCGAACACGTGATCCCAGGGTGGTCGTCGAGATACAGTGAAAGTCGAAACAATAGGTGGACTGGTCATCGGGAAGCAGCGATTCGCGCGCGTGAAGCCTTGATTCGCAAGCAAGAGCTTGACGAGAACCTTGGTGAGAATACGCCTGAGCTATCGGCTGCCGAGCTGCACCCATGGGTACGGGGCGGCGCATCTTCGCAGTGGCAATCTAGTCACTTTCGTGAAGCTGTCGAAGGTGCGATCAAGAAACTGAATACCGAGGCTCAGAATAAGGTCGGCCGTCGCGACGTGAGCGAAGCAGACCTGTTCAAGCAGGCGTTCACGCTCGATGGCCCTAAGGCTGGCAAGGCACGGCTACGCCGCATGAAGGACGACGGCAGTGACACTTACAAGTCGGTGCAGCGCGGCGCGATGAACCTTGCCGAGGGCGTGTTCACTGGTATCAGGAACCCGCTTAGCCACGAAGCCGATCAAGAGCTCAGCGAGCAGGAGGCTCTCGAATACCTTGCCGCATTGCGTGTCCTTGCTCGTTGGGTCGACACCCCAACAGTCGAGCGTGCGGAGGGTGAGTCGTGAGTAACGTTGGCCAGCCAGAACGCAGGACTCAAGATCGCGTCATTGAGCTGTTCCGAGACTCGTTGGGCTACGAGTACCTCGGCAACTGGGGGTACCGTGCGGCAAACTCCAACGTCGATGTGCAGCTCCTCACTCAAAACCTCCGTGCCCGGAACTACAGCGACAATCTCATCAACAAGGCGATCGACAAGCTAAAGAGCGAGGCCTCGCTCGGTGGCGGCCGCGATTTGTACGAGGCGAACCGAGACGTCTACGACCTGCTCCGGTACGGGGTGAAGGTCAAGCCCGGTATCGGCGAGCAGACGGAGACGGTGTGGCTCGTCGACTGGGCGCACCCCGAAGTCAATCACTTCGCTCTGGCCGAGGAAGTGACGGTGCTGGGGCAGCACACGAAGCGCCCAGACATCGTGCTGTACGTCAACGGCATCGCCTTCGGGACGATCGAGCTCAAGCGCTCGAAGGTCGCCGTCTCTGAAGGTATCCGGCAGAGCATCGGGAACCAGCGCCCCGAGTTCATCCGGTCGTTCTTCACGACGGTGCAGCTCGTCATGGCCGGCAACGACGTGGAGGGTCTGCGCTATAGCGTTATCGACACGCCGGAGAAGTACTGGCTGGCATGGCGTGAACCGTCCGACATCGCCGATCCCCTCGATCGTTCCTTGACTCAGCTCTGCTCGAAAGGGCGCCTGCTGGAGCTGGTTCACGACTTCATGGTCTTCGACGCGGGGCAGAAGAAGACGTGTCGGCACAACCAGTACTTCGGCGTCAAGGCGGCTCAGGAGCGGATCGCTCAGCGTGAGGGCGGCATCATTTGGCACACCCAGGGCTCTGGCAAGTCGCTAACGATGGTGTGGCTGGCCAAGTGGATCCGAGAGAATCAGCAGGACGCCCGCGTACTCCTCGTCACCGACCGGACCGAACTGGATGATCAGATTCAGAAGGTCTTCCAGGGAGTCAACGAGGCCATCTACCGCACCAAGAGCGGCCCTGACCTCCTCGCCACATTGAATTCGAGCGAGGAGTGGCTGGTCTGCTCGCTGGTTCACAAGTTCCGCGGCTCGGAAGACGAGAAGGCCCGCGATGAAGCTCAGAGCGAGTTCATTCGTGAACTCAAAGCGACTGTTCCCAAGGACTTCCACGCCAAGGGCAACATCTTCGTCTTCGTCGACGAGGCACACCGCACGCAGTCGGGCAAGATGCACGACGCCATGAAGGCGCTCATGCCTGGTGCCATGTTCATCGGCTTCACGGGTACGCCCCTCCTCAAGGAGGACAAGGACACCACTGCCCAGCGGTTCGGCAGCTTCATCCACACCTACCAGTTCAACGAGGGCGTTGCGGACGGTGTCGTGCTGGACTTGAGGTACGAGGCTCGCAACATCGACCAGGACCTGACCTCGCCGGCGAAGGTCGACCAGTGGTTTGAGGCCAAGACCCGCGGCATGACGGACCTCTCCCGCGCCGAGCTCAAGAAGCGCTGGGGCACTGTTCAAAAGATCGTCAGCTCGGAGCCGCGGGCCCGGCAGATAGTCAACGACATCCTGTTCGACATGGAGATCAAGCCCCGTCTGTCAGACGGCCGCGGCAACGCCATCCTCGTCAGTCAAAGCATCTACCAGGCGTGTAAGTTCTATGAGCTCTTCACTCAGGCCGGTTTTAAGGGCAAGTGCGCCATCATCACGTCGTACACACCGCAGGCGAGTGACATCGCCAAGGAAGACTCAGGCCACGGTGCGACTGAGCGGCTGCGTCAGTATCAGATCTACCGGCAGATGCTCGCCGACCACTTCAACGAGCCTGCCGACAAGGCGATGGGCAAGGTCGAGCAGTTCGAGAGGGACGTTAAGGAACGTTTCATCAATGACCCGGGTCAGATGCGGCTGCTCATCGTCGTCGACAAGCTCCTGACTGGCTTCGACGCCCCGAGCGCGACGTACCTGTACATCGACAAGAAGATGCAGGACCACGGTCTGTTCCAGGCGATCTGCCGGGTTAACCGCCTCGACGGCGAGGACAAGGATTACGGCTACATCGTCGACTACCGCGACCTGTTCAACTCACTTGAGTCCGCGATCAAGGACTACACCAGCGCTGCTCTCGAAGGCTACGAGACGAAAGATATCGAAGGGCTCCTGTCCGACCGGATCGACAAGGCCCGTGACGACCTCGATGAGGCCCTGGAGAAGATCCGGGCGCTCTGTGAGGCGGTCGAACCACCAAAGAACACCCTCCAGTACCAGCAGTACTTCTGCGCCCGGGAACAGGGCAACGCCGAGCAGCTCAAGGCCAACGAACCCAAGCGAGTTAAGCTCTATAAGGCCGTTGCCGCTGTGACCCGCGCGTACAGCAACCTTGCCAACGAAATGCAGGCTGCTGAGTACAGCGAGGCCGAAGCCGCAGCGATTAAGGAAGAGATCGCCCACTACGCCAACGTGCGTGAAGAGGTGAAGCTCGGCGCTGGCGAGAACGTCGATTTCAAGCAGTACGAGGCCGGCATGCGGCACCTGCTGGACACGTACATCAGTGCCAGCCCCTCCGAGGTGGTCTCTGACTTCCAGGAATCCGGGCTGATCCAGTTGATCGTCGAGATGGGAGCCGGTGCGCTCGACAAGCTTCCCGCGGGTATCAAGAAGGACCCGGAAGCGGTGGCGGAAACGATCACCAACAACATGCGCACGGTGATCATCGACGAGCGCCCGACGAACCCGAAGTACTACGACAAGATGTCGGAGCTGCTCGACGCCATACTCGAGGAACGGCGGCAGAATGCTCTGGACTACAAGGAGTACCTCGCGAAGCTGCTGGAGCACGCGTCCAAGCTCGGTAAGGGCGAGTCAGACGCCAAGTACCCGCAGTGGGCTGACAATGGTGCTCGCCGCGCTCTGATCGATTTCTTCGGTCAGTCACCGGAGCTGGCCGCGGTTGTGGACACCACCATCCTCCATACCAAGCCTGACTCGTGGGTGGGGAACGCGATGAAGGAGAAGAAGGTCAGGCGCGCGCTTGCTAAGGCACTGACCGCTGACTTCGACCGGCTTGATGAGCTACTGGAACTGGTGAAGGCGCGCCGTGAGTACCGTTAGTGCCTCTCTCACCATCCGCGGCGTCGATGTTGATGTCATCTACAAGAACATCAAGAACTTGCACATTGGTGTCTATCCGCCACTGGGACGCGTCCGTGTAGCAGCGCCGCATCAGCTCGACAATGAGCAGGTGCGACTCGCTGTAATCCAACGCCTACCGTGGATCAAAGAGCAGCGCGATCGACTTCGATCAGCTGCACGGCAGTCCACGCGAGAGATGGTCACAGGCGAGTCCCACTATGTGTGGGGCGTTCGCCGCAGGATGAAGGTCGTGGAGCGTCCGGGTCGGGCTCACTTCGAGCTAGACGGTGAACGACTGCTGCTGTACGTCCCAGCCGGCACAACAGCTGAACGGCGGCGGCAGTTGCTCGACCGTTGGTATCGGGAGCAGCTTCGACATGTGATCCCGGATTTGATTGCCAAGTGGGAACCCATCCTCGAAGTGTCGGTGCCGCGCTGGAACATCAAGCGTATGAAGACCAAGTGGGGCTCGTGCAATCGCGAGACCGGGCACATCTGGTTCAATGTCGAGCTGGCCAAGAAGCATCCCGGCTGCCTTGAGTACATCGTTGTCCACGAGATGACGCACTATCTCGAACGTAACCATGGCGAACGCTTCACCAAGCTCATGGAGAGATTTATGCCGAACTGGCGGAGTCTTCGTGACCAGCTAAACGAAGCGCCACTTGCAGAGGAAGAGTGGGCATAACAGCGGCTAACACAATGAGCCGAGCTGTCGATGG
>NZ_WWIQ01000039.1:0-30882 GCF_009862985.1 Streptomyces sp. SID5464
GGCCGGGGCAACTCCCCGCACTCCCCGCACGAACAGCGTCATCACCACGCCGAGGTACCCGGCGTACCCGGCCACCTGGAGCCACGTCATCGTCGGCGTCAGGTTGAGCACGCCCTGGAGCAGGGTGCTGTACCAGGACCCGGCGTCGACGCTGCCGCTCAGGTCGACGGCGTAGGCCGTGCCGCCGGGCAGGACCCCGCCCTCCTGGAGGTCGCGCAGCCCGTAGCCGAGCACGCCCGCGGCGATCACGATGAGGACGGCGCCGGTGGCGGTGAAGAAACGGGTGAGGTTGATGGAGAGCACCCGGCGGTAGAGCCCCCAGCACAGCACCGCCGCCAGCACGAGCCCGATGCCCGCGCCGGTCAGCGGCCCGGCCGACTCGTTCGCCGCACGGGCCGTGGTCCACAGGAACAGGGCGGTCTCCAGGCCCTCGCGCCCCACCGCCAGGAAGGAGGTCAGGACCAGCACACCGGCGCCCATGGTCAGCGCCTCGGTGACCTTCTCCTTGATCTCTCCCGCCAGGCTGCGGGCCGAACGGCGCATCCAGAACACCATCGCGGTCACGAAGGCGACGGCCACGATGCTCAGGGTGCCGCCGAAGGCCTCCTGTGCGGCGGTGGAGAGGGACGCGGCGGTGAACGTGAGGACCGCGCCGAAGCTCATCGAGAGCGCGATCGCGGCCAGTACGCCGGTCCACACCTGCGGCAGACGGGACTTGGCGCCCGCCCGCACGAGGGAGGCGACCAGCACGGAGACGATGAGACCGGCTTCCAGTCCTTCCCTCAGCCCGATCAGGAAGCTGGGAAACGCGTCGTCCCACATGTGCTGCGGCCCTCCCGGCCCTCCGCCCCGGCCACCCCACGATCGAGTTAGCCAAGGCATGCCTTACTGACGCCGACCATCATGACCTCGGCTCTCTGGGCATCCGGTCATGAATGCCTCATGGCACGGCAAAAGTCCGGGGTCCGAGTCGGCCGGCCGGGTCCGGCCGGGGGGTGGGCCAAACTCAGCCGGACGTCGGGACCGAGGACCGGACGCCGAACCACTGCTCGGCGCCGAACTCCTCGAACCGTTCCACCTCGGCGAACCCGAGCTTCGCCGCGAGGCGCATCGAGCGGTCGTTGGCGGTCTGGGTGCAGAGCACCACCGGCTCGCCGGGAAGCGCGTCGGCGAACCAGTCGAGTGCCGCCGCGCACGCCTCGGCGGCGTACCCGCGTCCCCACGCCTCCGGCAGGAACATGTAGCCGAGTTCGGCCTCTCCGGCGTCCGGACGGATGTGACCCGGGCGTTCCGCGCCGCGCCTCTCCAGCGTGACCGTGCCGACCATCGCTCCGTCGAGATCGGCCACGAACAGGCCAGGGCGCCGCCCGGGCACCTCGGGCACCGCGCGCTCGAGTTCATCACGCGGTCGAGGGCCACCGAGGTAGGCCCCCACCTCCGACGAGGCGAACAGCTCGATGAACGCCGCACGGTCCCGGGCCTCCGACTCACGGAGCACGAGCCGTTCGGTCCGTATCGGGGCAGGTGGCCAGACGACGGGTCCGAGTTCAGTCATGGCGGGCAAACTATCCCACACCCGTGAGGGTGATCCGAGGAAAAGCGCCTGGCCAAGACCGGGAACGGGACGCCCCGGGTTTCCTCCTCCAGGAGGAGTCCGTTGGCCAGGTAGCTGATGGTTCGATACCAGCCGGCCAGCACGAGGAACTCCAGGAGCTGGGCGTCTTCGTAGTGGGCGCGCAAGGCATCCCAGGCGGGCTGCGAGAGTTGCGCCGTGTCGTGCAGTTCGTCGACCGCGTCGAGCAGTGCCGCACGGCGGGGCGGCCACGCGGCGCTGGCCGCGGTGTCGATGTCGGTGGTGGCCTGGAGTTGTTCCCGGCTGAGTCCGGCCTGCCGGGCGAGGATCGCGGCATGGACGCCCCATTCGTAGGCGCAGCCGGTGCGCGCGGTCACTCGGGCGATGACGATCTCGCGATCGGTGGCGGGGAGAAGCCCGTGCCCCGGCAGACCGGCCCCCAGGGCGAACATCACATCCTGCCGGTCCAGCGCGCGAAGCGGCCCGCGATGCGGCCCATGGCCGCCGCGAACGCCTCCCGCCACCGGGCGGGACCTACGCTGTGACCTGCGGCCACCATCTCGTCGTCAGTCCACACGGCTCACGATGATCAATGGTGGCCGCACTCGTCCACCCACCGGACCCGGCCGACACCATCACGCTCTACGAGCGTTCGGTGAGCAACTCCGCCAGGCGGTCGGTGAACTCGGTGAGCCAGTCCAGCCGTGGTCCATTGCGGGCGATACGAAAACCGTGACGGCGACCCCAGAACGCGGCCTGGACGGCGTGGAACTGGGCCCACCGCCGGACGCGTTCGCGGTCGAGTTCCGCGGCCTCTGCGAAGACGTCCAAGACTCGGTGGACGGCCTTGCGCAGGTCATCCGCTTCAAGGAGTGTCAGCGCCCGGGACTTCAGCAGTGTGCCGCCGTCGTAGGCGGGATCTCCCACGTACCCCTTGGGGTCGACAGCCAGCCACGGCTCCCGGCCGGCACGCAGGATGTTCCGGGCATGGAGGTCGCCGTGGATGAGGGTGTCCGGCTGGGCCCGGCCCAGTTCCCGAACGGTCCCGACGGCAGCATCCAGCACCTGACGCGGCAACGCATGCGGCAGCTCCTCGGCGTCCTTGCACAGCTGCTCCTCCCAGGCATCGGCCTGCTCACGCAGCCGGGGCAGGCCGGGCGGCGCGGGGACGGCCAGGCGGCGATTGAGCCGACCGGCGACCGTCACCACCTCGTCACCGTCCTCGACCTCCGCCAGGGTCGACGGCTGAACCCGCTCCAGCAGCATCGCGAACCGCTCGTCGTCACGCTCATACAGCAGGACGGCGCCGCACCCGCCCCACGCAACGAACGCATCCGGCTCATGGACGTTGCCAGGATGCGGAAACGACACCTTCAGCACAGCGCGCTCCTCAGCCCGCCGCCGTACCGGAACGATGACGCCGACACCCCCGTGCATGACCCCGCCGTCCGGCATGCACCCCCAGCGCCCCAGCAACTCCTCCACGATCCCGGGCAGCTCGGCGAGCCATGCCGCCCCGGCCTCCCCCTCGCGGTCGACGGTGCTCTGTGCGAACTCCTCAGGCATCGCGATCATCTCGGCACCCTACGCGCCGGCCGGCCGCAGCCACCAGGCCCGAGCCGGCCGCAGCCGCCGCCCGGCAGACCCCGCACGGCGGGCACTGCGGCGGTCAGCGGTACGGCGGACCAGCGGTCGGTACCCGCCGTGGGCAGCCGCTCCCCCAGCACCTCGTGCAACTCCCCGCGGCTGGTCACCCGTTCAGGATCGGCGACACCGGCACGAACACGAGATGCCCCGCCCCTCTTGACGCGCCAATGACAACAATGGCTTGATGCATGGGAGCGCTCCCACCTCATCCAGGGAAGGGATCACCATGCGCAGAACCCGCCGCTCGTCCCCACGCTTACGGATCCTCCCGGTTCTCGGCCTCCTCGCCGCCCTGCTCCTCCCCCTGGGCAGCACCTTCGCCCCCAGCGCCACGGCCGCGTCAGCGGCGGACCCCGTCCGGGTCATGCCGCTCGGCGACTCGATCACCGGCTCGCCGGGCTGCTGGCGGGCGGTGCTCTGGAACCGGCTGCTGAACAGCGGATACACGGACATCGACTTCGTCGGCACCCTCCCGCCGCAGGGCTGCGGACAGGCGCACGACGGCGACAACGAAGGCCACGGCGGTGAGTTGGCCACCAACGCGGCCGACCAGAACCTGCTGCCGGGCAGGCTGGCGGCCACGCGCCCGGACATCGTTGTCATGCACTTCGGCACGAACGACGTGTGGAGCAGCATCGCCCCCGACCGCATCCTCGCCGCCTACACCAAGCTCGTGACGCAGATGAGGGCCTCGAATCCGGACATGCGGATCCTCGTCGCGCAGCTCATCCCCATGAACCCGGCCAGTTGCGCGGCCTGTGCGCAACGCGTCGTCGACTTCAACGCGCGGATCCCCGACTGGGCCCGGGCGACCAGCACGCAACGCTCCCCCATCACCGTGGTCGACCAGTGGACGGGCTTCAGCACGCCCGCGGACACCTACGACGGGGTGCACCCCAACGCCTCCGGTGACGCCAAGATCGCAGCCCGCTGGTTCCCGGCGCTGGCGGCCGTCCTCGACGCTGGCGTCCCGCAGGACCCCGGTGGCCCGGGCGAGCCCGCGGCCTGCACGGCGCGTTTCCGAGCCGTCTCCACGTGGCAGGGCGGCTACCAGGGCGAGGTGACGGTGACGAACACGTCCGCCTCCGCCGCCTCGGGCTGGACCGCGACGGTCGTACCGGCGGGCGGCGCGCGCATCGGCCAGCTCTGGAACGGCACCCTCACCACGGCCGCGGACGGTACGGCCACGGTCACGAACGCCGCGTGGAACGGGGCGTTGGCGCCCGGCGCGAGCGCCACGTTCGGTTTCGTCGCCACCGCCCCGGCAACGGCCGGCGCCCCGGCGGCGACCGTCACGTGCACGGCGAAGAGTCCCGGCGCCTGACACGCGGCGCGGACCCCGACCGACCCGACCCCGACGACGAACTCACCGCTCCCTCCCAAGGAACGGAGACGACCCGGACCAGGCCCCACCCCATCCGACCCCCACCTCTGGAGCCGCCATGAGACCCCGCACCGCCCCCACCCCACGCGTGGCCACCGTGGCCGCCGCCCTCCTCGGCCTCCTGCTCTCCTTCCTCTCGCTCGGCGCACCGGCACACGCCGCCCCCACCGGCTTCCGCATCGACAACGGCCGGCTGCTGGAGGCGTCCGGGAACGACTTCGTGATGCGCGGCGTCAACCACGCGCACACCTGGTACCCGGACCGGATCAGCTCCCTCGCCCACATCAAGGCCAAGGGCGCCAACACCGTCCGCGTGGTCCTCTCCAGCGGTGACCGCTGGACCCGCAACGACACCGCCGACGTGGCGAACGTGGTCTCACAGTGCAAGCAGAACCGGCTGATCTGCGTGCTGGAGGTGCACGACACCACCGGGTACGGCGAACAGAGCGGAGCCGTCACGCTCTCCCGCGCCGCCGACTACTGGATCAGCGTGCAGAGCGCGCTGACCGGTCAGGAGGACTACGTCATCGTCAACATCGGCAACGAGCCGTACGGCAACACCAACTACACGAGCTGGACGGCCGATACGAAGGCGGCGATCCAGAAGCTGCGCACCGCGGGGTTCGACCACACGATCATGGTCGACGCGCCCAACTGGGGCCAGGACTGGGCGTTCACCATGCGGGACAACGCCGCCTCGGTCTTCGCCGCGGACCCGGACGCCAACACGATCTTCTCGATCCACATGTACGGCGTCTTCGACACGGCCGCCGAGATCACCGACTATCTGAACCGCTTCGTCACGGCGAAACTCCCCATCGTCGTCGGCGAGTTCGGCCACGACCACTCGGACGGCAACCCCGACGAGGACACCATCCTGGCCGTCGCCCAGCAGCTCCGCCTGGGCTACCTCGGCTGGTCCTGGAGCGGCAACGGCGGCGGCGTCGAGTACCTGGACATGGTCACGAACTTCGACCCCAACCAGCTCACCAGCTGGGGGCAGCGGCTCTTCAACGGCGCGAACGGCATCGCCGCCACCGCCAAGGAGGCCGCGATCTACTCCTCCGGCGGAGGTGACACCACTCCCCCGACGGCCCCCGGCACCCCGGCCGTCTCGGGGGTGACCTCCTCGTCCGCCACCCTGAAGTGGTCCGCCGCGACCGACGCGACCGGCGTCACCGGCTACGACGTCGTCCGGGTCGGCGGCGGCAGCGAGACGGTCGCCACCAGCACGACCACCACGACCGCCACCCTCACCGGCCTGTCCCCCGCCACCTCCTACACCTTCGCCGTCTACGCCCGTGACGCCGCCGGCAACCGTTCGCCCCGCTCGGCCACGGTGACGTTCACGACGTCCTCCGGCGGCTCGGCGTCGTCCTGCGGCGTCGGCTACCGGGTGACGAGCAGCTGGCCCGGCGGCTTCCAGGGCGAGATCACCCTGCGCAACACCGGCACGTCGGCGATCAACGGCTGGACGCTGCGCTGGACCTTCCCGGACAGCCAGCGCATCACCAACCTCTGGGGCGGCACGGCGACGCAGAGCGGCTCCGAGGTCAGCGTGGCGGCCGCCTCGTACACCGCGACGATCCCGGCCGCGGGATCGGTCACCCTGGGCTTCACCGCCTCCCGGGCGACGACGAACCCCAGCCCGACGGCGTTCACGCTGAACGGCGCGGCCTGCTCGGTGAGCTGACCGGGTGGTGTGCGACAGTGCCGGTGCGCTCCCGACCGGCGGGCGCGCCGGCACCGTCACCGTCCGGCACGGCGACATCGCCCCCTGGGTGTGATCCGCGCTACATCCACACCAGAAAGCGGTTTACGCCACGCCGTTGTGGTGAGGCGGCGGGGATGTCGCACCGGCACCCCGCAGCCGTCCCCCCGGCCAGACGCGTATGCGCCCGTCCCGTTTCACCGCACCGTGCGCGGGAGGCGTGATGAGCGAGGACACCCTGCGCATGCGGGCCGCGGCGAGCCCGGGCGGCGGGACCGGGGCGAGCACGTCACACGAGGCCGCTGCCCCGCCGAAGCAGGCCGGGCAGCGCGACGCGTTCTACGACAACGCCAAGTACCTGGCGATCGTGCTGGTGGCGATCGGGCACGCCTGGGAGCCGTTGCGGGACGGCAGCCGGGCGGTCAGCGCGCTCTACATGGTCGTCTACGCCTTCCACATGCCGGCGTTCATCGTCATCTCCGGCTACTTCTCGCGCTCCTTCGACGCGAGCCCGGGGCGGATCAGGCGTCTGGTCACCGGGCTCGCAGTGCCGTATGTCGTCTTCGAGACGGCGTACACGCTGTTCACGCGCTGGACGGACCAGGAGCCCGACCGGCCCGTCAGCCTGCTCGATCCGCTGTATCTGACGTGGTTCCTGGCGGCGCTGTTCATCTGGCGGCTGACGACGCCGGTGTGGCGGCGTGTGCGGTGGCCGCTGCCGGTCGCCCTCGTCATCGCGATGCTGGCGACGCTCTCGTCGTCCGTCGGCAACGATCTCGACCTGCAACGCACCCTGCAGTTCCTGCCGTACTTCGTCCTCGGTCTGCTGCTGAAGCCGGAGCACTTCCGGCTGGTGCGCCGCCGCTCGGTGCGGGTGCTGGCCGTGCCGGTCTTCGCCGCCGCGGTCGTCGTGGCCTACTGGGCGGTCCCGCGGATGACCGGCGCCTGGTTCTACCACCGCGACAGCGCCGAGGAACTCGCCGCGCCCGCCTGGTACGGGCCCGTGATGACGCTGGTGACCTTCGGCTGTTCGCTGGTCCTGGTGGCCTGCTTCCTCGCCTGGGTGCCCGGGCGCCGGGCGTGGTTCACGGTGCTGGGCGCGGGGACCCTGTACGGCTACCTGCTGCACGGCTTCGTCGCCCAGGGGTCCAAGTTCTGGGGCTGGTACGAGCCGGACTGGGTCCACCGGCCCGTGGGCGTGGTCGTGGTGACGGCCTTCGCCGCGGTGCTCGTGACCGCGCTGTGCACCCCGCCGGTGCGGCGGCTGTTCCGCTGGGTGGTGGAGCCCGACATGGCGTGGGCGTTCCGCCGGGACGCCGATCAGCAGGCACGGGAACGGAACGCCGTCCGCGAGACGAGCCCCGCACGCGGGTGACGCCCGGCGCGCCGCCGACCGCCCGCGCAGCGCCAACCGCCGGCGCTCCGCCTACCCGTCCTGCGTGAGCCGGATCAGCAGCGCACCGGGCGTGCGCGGCACGGACACCGTCAGCCCGTCCCCGTCCCAGACGGCCCGGCCCGCCTCCGCGGAGGACGGGTGCAGCACGTCCGCGCGGACGGTCCGGCCCGCCAGGTGCCGGACGGGGACGCGGAGTCCGGCCGGTCCGCCGCGTCGCCAGACCGAGAGGTACGCCGTGCGGTCACCGGGGACCCCGAGCCCCAGGGCCAGCCACTCGTCCGTCCAGCCGGGCAGTCCGAGCGGCCAGAAGGGCAGAGACCGCGCGAGGTCCCCGCGGATCGACTTGTAGACCGCGACGGCATCCCGTACGAGGGCCAGTTGGTGTTCCGACATGCGGTTGAGATGGCCCGAGAGGTGGATGCGGCCGAGCAGTGCCCCGCCGAGGGTGGTGGTGATCAGGTCGTCGTCGAAGCCGGGCTGCGGATAGGCCCAGACAGCGCCCTGTTCGGGCGGGACCGCGGTCGGCGCGGCGGCGGCGATGGGCGGGTAGCGCAGGGGGTCCTGCTGGTCGCTGGTGGACTGGAGCTGGGCGACGGCGAGGGTGGCGCCGTCCATGCGCATGCCGCCCGAGGCGCAGTTCTCCACGACGAGTCCGGGGTGACGGTCCAGCACGCCGGACAGCCAGTCCAGGTAGGCGTGGGCGTGGCCCAGCAGCCCGGCCCCCGGAGCGAGGTCGCCGGGGGCCCGGGTCCCGGGGTCGACCACGATGTTGTAGTCCAGCTTGAGGTAGCCCACGCCCCAGTCGCCGACGATCCGGTCCACGGTCTTGTCGAGGTGGGCGCGGGCGGCCGGGTGCCGCAGGTCGAGCTGGTGGCGGCCCTGTTCGGTCAGGCGCACCCCGTCGCGCTGGAAGAACGCCTCGGGCGGCAGCTCGGCCGCGACGGGACTGCGCACCCCGACGACTTCCGGCTCCAGCCACAGCCCGGGCACCATCCCGCGCTCCCGGATCCGGTCCAGGACGGCCTGGATGCCGCCGTCGGGGAAGCGGCGGGGCGAGGGCTGCCAGGCGCCGACGCTGTCCCACCAGCCCCGGGTGTCGTCGTCGTACCAGCCCGAGTCGATGCAGAAGTACTCGGCGCCGGCGTCCGCGGCGGCGTCGATGAGCGGCAGCAGCTTGGCCGTGGTCGGGTCGCCCATCAGGGTGTTCATGTAGTCGTTGAAGACGACGGGGAGGGCGGTGTGGTCCGGGTGCGGGCGGCGGATCGCCCGGCGGTAGGAGGTCAGGGCACCGATCGCCGCGTCGAGGTCGGCGCCGAGCGCCAGGGCACCGGGCACGGTGGTGAACTCCTCGCCCGGGGCGAGCCGGACCCGCCACTGGTGTTCGGCGTCGGTGGGGCCGTTCAGCGCCAGGTAGCTGCCGTGTGCGCGTTCACCCACGTCCCAGCGCCAGCCGGCCGGGGATTCGACCTGCCACGCCCAGGCCCGGCCGCCGCCGCGTTCCGTCAGCGCTCCCATGGCCAGATGGCCGTCGGTGGGCCAGCTGCCGCGCCCGGTGAGGGCCAGGGCGGCCCGGCTGTCGTGCTCGTGGACGTCGACGTGGATGTCGGCGACGGCGGCGCGCAGCGGCTCGGCGTACCAACGGCACTCGGCGAGCCAGTCGTTGCGGGCCCGGTGGACGTCGAGGGTGTCCGGGGCGGGCAGGCCGCCGAGCAGGAGGCTGCTGACGGACTGGACGACCAGCGGCTCGCGGCCCTCGTTGCGCAACCGGACGCGGGAGCGGAGGACGGGCACGCCGGTGGGTGAGGTGAGCTCGACGAAGGCCGTCAATCCGGTGCCGGGGTCGTGGAGTTCGACCGTGAGCCGGTCCCAGCCGTCGCGTCTGTCCGTGCGGTGGGTCCGGTGGGCGAGCCGGGCGCCGAAGGCCGTGCCGGTGAAGCGGGGTCCGGACCAGCCGCTGCCGTGCCCCAGAGCGGTGAGCTCCACGAGTGGGAGCGCGGAGTGCGGGGCGGCGGGGCGATCGTCGTCGGAGTGGGCCAGGCGGACCAGCCGCAGGGTTCCGTCGGCGGCGACGGCGAAGTCGGCCCGAAGGGCCTGATGCCCCCAAGTGAACTCGTCCTGGCGCTGCTTGGAGGCCGTGTGCGCCGCATCCGCCGTGCCGGTCAAGGTGCTCCCCCTCCTGACCTCGTCCCGTCGTCGGGGAGCGGAGGTCCGCGTGAATCCCTCGTTACGGTCTCTTGACGACCCAAGTGTGACCGGTCACAATCCTCGCATGAATGTGACCGGTCACACAAGGCGCCCGGCGAGCATCAGGGACGTCGCCACCGCCGCGGGGGTCTCGTACCAGACGGTCTCCCGGGTGATCAACGGCCATCCCAGCGTCCGGCCGTCCACCCGGGAGCGGGTGCTCGCCGCCATCGACGAGCTGGGCTTCCGCCGCAACGCGACCGCCCTCGCCCTGGCCAGCGGGCGCAGCCGGGCCGTGACCGTGCTCACCGCGAACACCACCCACTACGGCTACGCCTCGATCCTCCAGGGCATCGAGGAGGCCGCCCGCGCGGCGTCGTACGCCGTCGGGATCGGGGTCCTGGAATCCGCCGAGGACGCGGCCGTCGCCGCCGAGGTGCAGCGCGCGGCGGACGCGGGCGGCGGGATCGTCGTGATCGCCTACGATCCGGCGGGTGTCCGGGCGCTGGGGGCGGTGCCCGCCGGGCTGCCGGTGGTGGGCGTGGTCGAGACCCCGGCGACCCCGCCCGGCGGCGACCGCCCGTGGGTGTGGGCGGACGACCGCGAGGCCGCTTACCAGGCGACCCGCCATCTGCTCTCCCTCGGCCACGAGACCGTGCACTACGTGGCCATCCCGTCCAGCACCCGCCGCACCAGCGCCCGCACCGGCGGCTGGCGGCAGGCGCTGAAGGAGGCCGGCGCCCCGGAACCCCGCCCCGTGCAGAGCAGTTGGGGGCCGGCGGGCGGTCACGCGGCCGGGCTGAAGCTGGCGAAGGACCCGTCCGTCACCGCCATCCTGTGCGGCAACGACGACCTCGCGCTCGGCGTGCTGCGCGCCCTGCACGAGGCCGGCCGCTCGGTGCCGGGCGAGATCAGCGTGGCCGGTTTCGACGACGCCCCGCACTCCGCCTTCCTCACCCCGTCCCTGACGACCGTACGCCTGGACTTCACCGGCCTCGGGCGGTCCGCGTTCGCCCTGCTGCACGGCGTGCTGGAGGAGTCGGCGCCGGTCGCCCCGCACCCCGTGTCCGTGCCGGAACTGGTGGTGCGGGAGAGCTCGGGGCCACCGCCCGCCGACGCCTGAACCACCGACGCCTGAACCGCCCGAACGACCCCGGAAGTTGTGAGTCCCGCTTTCCGAACCGCACCGCCTGCTCCGAAAGGCACGAGATGAAGAGAAGAGCTCTCCCCGCCCTGGCGCTGATATGCGCCGTCGGCCTGGCCGCCACCGCGTGCAGCGACCCCACCGCCGGGGGCTCCGGTTCGGACGGTTCGGACGCCGAGCAGACGGCGGTGAACCCGACCGCCCGGCTGGACGGTGTGAAGCTGACCATGTGGACCGCGCAGAACACGGTGAACGCGCCGAAGCAGGTCATCGATGCCTTCGAGAAGGCCACCGGCGCCCAGGTCGACACCCAGGCGATCCCGGACCTCTACGAGCAGAACGTGCCTACGAAGCTCGCCTCCGGCGACCGCCCCGACCTGATGTTCTGGCAGCCGTCCATCTCCACGCTGCCGTTCGTCCAGCCGAAGCAGAACCTCCTCACCCTCGACGGCGAACCGTGGGTCTCCAAGCTCGGCGACACCGAGAGGTCCCTCGGCGTCATCGACGGCAAGCGGTACGCGGCGATCGTCACCAGCCCCGCCATGCTGGGCGTCTACTACAACAAGGACGTCTTCGAGCGGGCCGGACTGACCGAGAAGGACTTCCCCACGTCCTACGACGAGTTGCTCGCCCTCGGCCACAAGGTCGTCGACAAGACCGACGCGGCCGCCTTCTACGAGGCCGGCGGCGACAAGTGGCCGCTCCAGTGGCAGATGCAGGTCCAGCTCACCGACCTCGACCGGCAGTGGTGGGCGGACCTGAACCGGAACAAGAAGAAGTGGACCGACCCGGTCGTCGTCGGCGCGATCAAGAAGTACAAGGAGAAGCTGCTCGACGCCGGGCTCGCCCAGAAGAACTACCGGACGGGTACCTTCACCGGGCAGGCCGACGCGCTGTGGAAGGGCGACGTCGGCATGGTCCTCAACGTCACGTCCTTCCAGAGCCAGTTGCAGGCCAAGTACTCCACCGCCGAGATCGACAAGAAGATCGGCTGGTTCCCGGTCGCCAACTCCTCGGCCACCGGCCTGTACTCCCCCGACCAGACCAACGGTGTCGTCGCCTTCAAGACCGGTGACGAGAAGCGGCAGAACGCGGCCCGGCAGTTCCTCGCCTTCTGGCTCGGACCGGACTACCCGGACTACATCAAGACGATGAAGATCCCGTCCGTGCAGCCGTCCGTGCCCACCCCCGGCGGACTGCCCGAGACGTCCAAGGCCCAGGTGGCGGCCCTGCCCAAGGCCATCGGCGTCTTCCAGGCCAAGGCGATCGTCGCCCCCGACACCCACCTCTACCTGGCCGACATGATCTTCGGCAAGAAGAGCCCGCAGCAGGTCGCGCAGGCGATCCAGGACCAGTTCGCGCAGGTGGCCAAGGCCCAGGGCGCTCCCGGGTTCTGACCATGGCGGACACGGTCGTACGTACGCGCAAGCAGCCGGCCGCACACGGCGCGCAGAAGGGAGTGGGACGGCTCCCGCGCGCCGCCGTGCACCACCCCTGGTGGTTCGCGCTCCCCGCCATCGCGGTCTTCGCGGGCTTCTTCCTGGTGCCCAGCCTGCTGAACTTCTACTACCCGTTCACCAACTGGTCCTCGTACCACGCGGACATCGCCTTCACGGGCCTGGACAACTTCCGCACCATCGCCGAGGACGGCTCGCTGCTGCGGGCGATCCGTACGACCCTGGTGTACGCGCTGCTGGCGGCGTTGTTCCAGAACGGCTTCGGGCTCGTGCTGGCACTGCTGCTGGAGGACGACAGCCGCTTCAACCGGTTCTTCCGTGCCGTCTTCTTCCTGCCGGTGCTGATCTCGGCGCTCGCGACCGGATACGTCTTCCAGGCGCTGCTCGACCAGGACGGGGCGGTCAACTCCGTCCTGGGCGCGGACGTCCCGTGGCTGGGCTCGACGACCTGGACGCTGGTGATCGTCACGCTCATCCACGGGTGGAAGTGGATGGGCCTGGCGATGCTGATCTATCTGGCCGGGCTCAAGGGCATCCCCGGCGAGATGCTGGAGGCCGCGAAGTGCGACGGCGCGGGGCCCTGGCGGACCTTCTGGTCCGTGCGCTGGCCGATGCTCGCGCCGGCCGTCACCTTCAACGTCACGACCGCGCTGATCGGTTCGATGAACACCTTCGACATCGTGCAGGCCACGACCGGCGGCGGCCCCGCGGCCTCCACGGAGGTCTTCAACATCTACATGTTCCGGATCTTCGGGCAGGGCCTGTACGCGCAGGCCTCCGCCATGAGCCTCGTCCTGTTCCTGGTGGTCGTCGCCGTGGCGATCCCGCTGGTCGTGGGGCTCCGGCGAAGGGAGCAGATGCTGTGACCGCGGTCTGGCGGTACGGCCGCCCCTCCCTCGTCGTCCTGCTCGCCGCGCTGGCCGTGGGCGTGCCGCTGTGGCTGGTCGCCGTCACCTCGGCCAAGCCACAGGCGGAGGCGATCAGGCCGAACCTGGATCTGCCCCGGCACTGGCAGCCCGCGAGCAACTACGCGGACGCCGTCGGCCAGGGCGAGATGCTGCGCGGCTTCCTCAACTCGCTGCTGGTCGTGGTGCCTTCGGTGGTGCTGGTGCTGATCCTGGGCGCGGGCGCCGCGTGGGTCTTCGCCCGCCGCACGTCGAAGCTGGTCTCGGCGGCGTACGCGCTGTGCATCAGCGGACTGCTGCTGCCGCCCGCCGTCATCACCATCGTGATGGAGCTGCGGCAACTGGGGCTGTCGAACACCCGCCCCGGCATGATCGCCGTCTACACCGGGATGTACCTGTCGACGTCGATCTTCTTCATGACCGGCTTCATCCGCGCCATCCCCATGGAGCTGGAGGAGGCGGCCCGGATGGACGGGGCGAGCCCGTCCCGCATCTTCTGGCGGATCGTCCTGCCGCTGCTCCGGCCGGTGATCGCCACCGCGACGATCATGGTGATGCTCTACGCCTGGAGCGACATCTTCTACGCGTTCTTCGTCCTCGGCGGCGGAGAGCGGGCGACCCTGCCGCTCAACCTCTACCAGGTCGCCAGCGCCCAGCTCTACCTCAACAACTGGCATCTCGTCTTCGCGTACGTCGTGGTGATGAGCCTGCCCATGGTCGCCGTGTTCCTCGTCGGCCAGCGAAAGATCGTGTCCGGAATCACCAGTGGAGCCGTGAAGTGACTGGAGGTCCAGCAGCGTGATCACCCCCGCCCGCGCGAGAGCCCGTACGAGATCTCGTACCGGAACCGCCTTGACTGCAGCACTACTTGGAGCAGCCGCCATGGCAGCCACTCTCCCCGCAGCCGGCAACGCGGCAGCGGCAGCCGACCCACAGCGCCTCACCGTCGACCTCAACGCCTCCGAGGGCCCGGTGATGCTCGGCGCCAACGGCTCGCTGTACGGCCTCAGTGACGACGGCGTGCCCAGCGACGCCGCGATGGAGCCGCTGAAGATCACCAGCATCTCGCAGAAGCCGGAGGGCGGCGCCCAGCACCCCAACGGCGACGCGCTCACCGTCTCGAAGTCGTTCTTCCGCAACGGCGGCGGCGAGATCAACGTGATGATGCAGGACATCTACGCCAAGTGGCCGTACGAGGACCTCGGCATCGACGACTACCTCCCCAAGGTCGACAAGATCGCCAAGGAGGTCTCGGCCGACCCGAACAGCGACCGCTTCGTCTACATCCCGTTCAACGAGCCCGACCAGATCTGGTACAAGCTCGACGTCGCCGACCAGGCCCAGTACGAGAAGAACCGTGACCGGTTCTTCAAGGACTGGAAGACGGTGTACCACCGCATCCGCGCGATCGACCCGGACGCACGGATCGCCGGCCCCAACGAAGCCGCCTACCACACCCGCCTGTTGAAGGACTTCCTCGCCTTCGCCAAGCGGGAGAACGTGCTGCCCCAGGTGATGACCTGGCACGAGCTGGGCTCCGGCTCGCTGCGCGACTTCCAGGCGCACTACGACGATTACCGCGAGCTGGAGCGCGAGGCGGGCATCGCCCCGCTGAAGATCAACATCGACGAGTACGCCAACCGCCGCGACCTGTCCGTGCCCGGGCAGCTCGTGCAGTGGATCTCGATGTTCGAGCGCAACAAGGTGTACGCGAACATGGCCTACTGGGACGCCGCCGGCAACCTCAGCGGCCAGGTCGTGCGGTCGAACATCCCCAACGGCGGCTGGTGGCTGTTCCGCTGGTACGCGGGCATGACCGGCGACACCGTGAAGGTGACGCCGCCGCAGCCCAACACCATCGACACCCTCCAGGGGCTCGCCTCCCTCGACACCTCCCGCCGCCAGGCGCAGGTCCTGCTGGGCGGCTCCGCGGGTGACTCGGACGTGGTCGTGCGAGGCGTCCCCCGGTCGGTGTTCGGCCGTACGGTCACCGCGACGGTGGCCGAGGCCGCCTGGTCCGGATACGAGGGGCAGCACGCGGCGCCGCAGGTCCTGGCGCGCACCAAGGTGAAGGTCGCGGACGACGGTTCGGTGACCGTCCCGCTGCGCGGTCTGCACAAGATGTCGGCGTACCGGGTCGTGCTCACCCCCGGCGGCTCGGGCACCCCGTCCGCCGCCTCCGTCCCCTGGTCGGCGTCGTACGAGGCCGAGGACGCGGCCATCACCGACGGCAAGGTCTACACGCAGGGCACGGTCCAGAACGCCAACGGCTACGCGGCCTCCGGCACCAAGGACGTCGGCTCGCTCAACCAGCCCGGCAGCAAGGTCGCCTTCTCCGTGACGGTACCGAAGGACGGCACGTACGACCTGGCGATCCTCTACGGCAACCAGTCCGGCGGCCCCGCCACGCAGAAGCTGTCGGTCGACGGCGGCGACCCGGTGACGGTCACCTACCCCTCGACGGAGAACTGGACGTACCGCGCCAAGAAGGACGTCCGTGTCCAGCTGAAGGCGGGCACGCACCAGCTGACCCTGTCCAAGGGCGACGCCGAGGTCACCCTGGACCGGATCGACCTCACCAGCCGGACGGGCGCGCCCGCCGCCTCCTACGAGGCCACGCTGGCGGACATCAGCGGCAAGCCGTCGTACGACTACACCTCGTCGGCCGGTGTGGGCACGGGCTCCCTGGTCCTGCGCTCCGGTGACAAGGCGGTGTTCGACGTCTACGCCCCGCGCGACGGCTACTACACGGTGGTGCCGCGGGCCTCGGCGGCCGTGAAGCTCTCGCTGCACGGGGAGACGGTCACGGCCGCGCCCGGCCGCCCGCTGCGGCTCTACCTGGTCGCGGGCAACAACCGGATCGCGATGACGTCGGGCCACTCCGCCGTCCGCTCCCTCGACGTCTCCGGCGACGGCTCGACCGCCGGCACCCTCTCCTACGAGGGCGCCTCGGCCACGCTGGCCGGCGGGGCCAAGCTCGTCGACTCCCCGCACGCGTCCGCCGGCTCGTACATCGGCTGGCTCGGCAACAGCCCCTCCAGCACCGCCGAGTTCCCTGTGGAGGTGCCCCGGTCCGGCCGCTATCTGCTGGTCGTCCACTACGCGCACAACGACCGCCGGGACAACGGCCACGCCTACAACACGGACATCATGTCCCGTACGGCGGACATCACGGTCGGGTCCGCGGACCCGGTGCGGGTCACCTTCAAGAACACCTGGAGCTGGGACGACTACTGGACCGTCGGCGTCCCCGTCGATCTGGCGAAGGGTACGAACAAGGTGACGTTCGGCAACGCGAGCGCCTGGGCGCCGAACATCGACCGGATCGAGCTGGGCCGGGTCGTGGGCTGAAGCGCACGCTGACGGGAGCGGTTGCGGAGGAGCGAGCGGCTCTCCTCCGCAACCGACGGTACGAGGACTTCGTCGCCTCCGGCCGCTTCGGCGCCGGAGGCGACTTCCGTCTCACCGAAGGCGGACAGCGCGGCTGAGCACGACCACGCAGACGCCGTTCGGCAGTACGGCACCGCGCACAGCGCCGGAATCGCGGCCTTGCCGACGCCTCCGTCGGCCCGCCTCTCCTCTCGCCGCCCGGCCGTGCTCGTGCGGGGATCGCACAGATCCGCGGGTCCGCGCCACCTCCACTTCTACAGTGCTGTAGATTTTGCTGTGTTCGGTACCGACGTCCGACACAGCAACCGACAAGGAGACCTCGTGGCCGATCCGCCCCGCCTCCACCCCGAGGACCGCGCGGACTTCGAAGCCGTACTGGATCAGGCGCTGAGCACCGCGGACATCCATGGCGCCGTGCGCGCCGACCCGACCGGCCGGACGGCGGCGCACCTGCGCGCCCACGCGCTCGCGCACGCCGACGACATCACGGCGGCGGCCGGCGAGCCGTACCGCGCCTACCTCGCCGTACGGACCGCCGCCCGGCAGGACGCGCGGCGCCCGCTGGCCACCAGCAGTCTGCTGCCCGCCCTCGCGGTGCTCACGCCACTCGTGGCGGGGGCTTCCGCCGGGGCTCTGCTGCTGCTCGGCTGCCTGCTCCACGTCGCCGACGCGCCGGGCCCGTTGCCCGGCTCGCTCGTCGCGGCCGGCTGGACGCTGGCGCTCGTCGCGGCCGTGACCGGCCTCCTCTCCCTGGGCGCGGTCCTGCTCTCGGCCCTGGGCCGGCGGACCGACCGCGTGGAACACGCCCGGCTCGCCTGGCGGCAGGCCCTGCTCGACCACGGCATGCTGCCCCATCTGCTCCGGCACCCGGCGGTCGCACACACCGAGGCGGGGATCACACCGGGCTCCCGGCCCGATACGCTCGCGCCGTGCCCGGCCCGGGCGAGAAAGGACAGGACACCATGTTCGGACTGAGCGAGCTCGCGATCATCCTCATCGTCGTCATAGCCGTGATCGGGGCCAGGAAGCTGCCCGAACTGGCCCGGTCGGCGGGCCAGTCCGCCCGCATCCTCAAGGCCGAGGCACGCGCCGCCAAGGACGAGGAGGCCGGGGCGGGCGCCGCGCCGCGGGTGGTCCAGGGCGAGATCGTCCCGCCGGGCGCCGGCCCGACCCCGCCCGGCGCGCGGGCGGCGGACGCCCCGGACCCCCGGTGATGCGCGCCCTGCCTACAGGGTGCGCTCCAGGCGGTCGGCCACGAGCTTGACGAAGCGCGCGGGGTCCTTGGGCTGCCCGCCCTCGGCGAGCACCGCAAGCGTGTGGAGCAGCTCGGCGGACTCGACGAGGCCCGAACGGTCCTCGCGCTCCTTGTACGCCTGGTTCAGGTTCTTCACCAGCAGGTGGTCGGGGTTGAGCTCGAGGATCCGCTTGGTGCGCGGCACCTCCTGGCCCATCGCCCGGTACATGTTCTCCAGGGCCGGGGTCAGGTCGTGCGCGTCCGAGACGACGCAGGCCGGTGAGACGGTGAGCCGCGCCGACAGGCGCACCTCCTTGATGTCCTCGTCGAGCTGCTCCCGCATCCAGCCGAGCAGCCCGGCGTACTCCTCGGCCTGCTTCTCCCGCTCCCCGTCGGCCTTCTCGTCCTTCTCGCCGTCGAGGTCGATCTCGCCCTTGGTGACGGAGCGCAGCTTCTTGCCCTCGTACTCGCCGACGGCGTCGACCCACACCTCGTCGACCGCGTCGGTGAGCAGCAGGACCTCGATGCCCTTGTCCCGGAACGCCTCCATGTGCGGGGAGTTCTCGATGCTCTGCCGGGACTCGCCGGTGATGTAGTAGATGTCCTCCTGGCCGTCCTTCATCCGCTCCACGTACTGCGCGAGGGTGGTCGGCTCGTCCTCGGCGTGCGTGGTGGCGAACGACGCGACGGCGAGGATGGCGTCCCGGTTCTCGGAGTCGGTGACCAGGCCCTCCTTCAGGACGGTGCCGAACTCCCGCCAGAACGTGGCGTAGCGGTCGGCGTCCTTGGTCCTGATCTCCTTGACCGTGGAGAGGACCTTCTTCGTCAGCCGGCGCTGCATCATCCGGATGTGCCGGTCCTGCTGCAGGATCTCGCGGGAGACGTTGAGCGAGAGGTCCTGCGCGTCGACGACGCCCTTCACGAAACGGAGGTAGGGCGGCAGCAGCGCCTCACAGTCGTCCATGATGAAGACGCGCTTCACATAGAGCTGGACGCCGCGCCTGAAGTCCCGCGTGAACAGGTCGTGCGGAGCGTGCGAGGGCACGAAGAGCAGGGCCTGGTACTCGAAGGTGCCCTCGGCCTGGAGCCGGATCGTCTCCAGCGGCTCGCGCCAGTCGTGGCTGATGTGCTTGTACAGCTCGTGGTACTCGTCGTCGGACACCTCGTCGCGCGACCGCGCCCACAGGGCCTTCATCGAGTTCAGCGTCTCGGGCTCGGGCGCGTCCTCGCCGTCGCCCTTCTCCGGGACCATCCGGACCGGCCAGGTGATGAAGTCCGAGTACCGCTTGACGATCTCCCTGATCGTCCACGGCGAGGTGTAGTCGTGGAGCTGGTTCTCCGGGTCGGCGGGCTTGAGGTGGAGCGTGACGGAGGTGCCTTGCGGCGCGTCGTCGACCTTCTCCAGCGTGTACGTGGACTCGCCGCGCGAGGTCCAGCGGGTCCCCTGGCTCTCGCCGGCGCGCCGGGTCACCAGCGTCACCTCGTCCGCCACCATGAAGGCGGAGTAGAAACCGACGCCGAACTGGCCGATGAGCCCCTCGGCATTCGCCGCGTCCTGGGCCTCCCGCAGCTCCTTCAGGAAGCCGGCCGTGCCCGAGTTGGCGATGGTGCCGATGAGCTGTCCGACCTCGTCGTACGACATCCCGATGCCGTTGTCCCGCACGGTGAGGGTACGGGCCTCCTTGTCGACGTCGATCTCGATGTGCAGGTCGGACACGTCGGCGTCGAGCGAGTCGTCCCGCAGCTTCTCCAGGCGCAGCTTGTCCAGCGCGTCGGAGGCGTTGGAGACGAGCTCCCGCAGGAAGACATCCTTGTTCGAGTAGACCGAGTGGATCATCAGCTGGAGCAGCTGACGTGCCTCTACCTGGAACTCAAACGTTTCAGTCGTCATGGTTCGCGAATACCTCACAGGTCCCACAGTCGCCTGAACTGGTGGCAGTCACTTTAAAACACCAAGTCAGGCCGGGGCCCGACATCAGACGAGGTGGGCGAACACGACCAGGTTCTCGGTGTAGTCCCGGGCCTGGCGGTCGTAGGGACCCGAGCACGTGATGAGCCGGACCTGGGCGTCGGGGGTGTCGCCGTACACGCGCTCGCTGGGGAAGTCGTCCTTGTCGAAGGACTCCGCGTCGTCCACCACGAAGGTCGCCCTGCTGCCGTCGGCTCGCGCCACGTGGAACCGGTCGCCCTTCTTCAGCTCGCTGAGCCCCGCGAACACGGCCGGTGACGTAGCGGTGTCCACGTGCCCGGCGATGATCGCGGTTCCGGCCTCGCCGGGCGAGACGCCCTTGGCGTACCAGCCGACGAGGTTGGTGTCGTGGGCCGGTGGTGGTTCGAGCTGACCCGTGCGGCCGATGACGAGGTCGGTGAAGGGCGCGTTCACCGAGATCTTGGGGATGTACAGGCGGACCGGCCGGGACCGCGGCAGATGGCGGCCGGCCCCGGACGCGGCGGGCCGGTGCGGCGCCGCGGACGAGGGCGGCGCGTCGGGCACGGCGGAGGCGGCGGATGAGGCCGACGAGACGGCCGGTGGGGCGTGCGGCGGGCCGCCGGCGTCGGACGCCGACTCGCCACGGCCGGCGACCATGCTCACGGTCAGGACCAGGGCGGCGACACTCCACAGGACCGTCACGACGGTACGGAGCCGCCGCCTCGACGGCGTGGGGCCGGGCTCGGCAGGGGGGACGGGGCTGGCTGCCATCGGAGACCACCTCATTCGGGCACGGCAGCGGAACGGAAACGGCAGCGGACAGGACATGCGGGAGGACGAGCCGGGCCGCCGCGACGCGAGGAGCACGTGCGGCGGCCACGGCGGCATGAGGTCAGGCCTCCGTCATGCCACGCCCCGGGAGGCCTTCTGGCGCCGCAGGGCGTACAGGCCGGTGCCGGCCACCGCCAGCACCGCGAGACCGCCGGCCGTGACACCCGGCGCGGCGGCCAGTGCGCCGCCACCGGTGTGCATGCCGCCGCGCGGCTTGTCGTGCTTGTCGCCCTGCCAGGAGCCCTCGTCGTGCTCGTCGTGCTTGCCCTGGCCGTCGTGCTCGTCGCCCCAGGGTTCCTCGTCCTGCTTGTCGCCCCAGGGGTCGTCGCCGTGCTCGTCGTCCTTGTAGGTGTCCCGGTCGTGCTTGGCGTTGTCCCAGTCGTCGTCCGAGGTCACCGCGGCGAGCGCTCCGCCACCCGTGTGCACCGCGCCATGCGGCTTGCCGTGCTCGTCGCCCTTGCCGTGCTCGTCGTGCTTGCCGTGCTCGTCGTGCTTGCCGTGCTCGTCGTGCTTGCCGTGCTCGTCGTGCTTGCCGTGCTTGCCGTGCTCGTCGTCCTTGCCGTGCTCGTCGTGCTTGGCGTTGTCCCAGTCGTCCGAGGTCACCGCGGCCAGGGCTCCGCCACCCGTGTGTACCCCGCCGCGCGGCGCGTGGTGTTTGCCGTCCTTGTCGTGCTCCTTGCTGTAGGAAGTGTTGTCGTGGTCCCAGTCACCCATCGCCTCGGCGTAGGCGGCGGGTGCGGCGATCGCGAGGGCGGCCGTGGCCGTGGCCGTCGCGAGCAGCATGCGGGCAGAGCGCATCGGTGAGTCCTTCCGTCGCGGGCCGGGCGCTGACGCCTCGCCAGCTCACGAGACCGGCCTTGACGTGAACCACCGTCAGTCATGCCGGGCCGTCTCACCATCCAGAGCGTTCACACGGGTTACAACCACACCCTGACGGCGGCACCCGCCGCCCCGCGGGAGCCGCCTCCGGGATGCGGCTGTCCGAGGACGGCGCCGAGATCGGCGACCTCCTCCCCGTAGGGCCTGTCCGCCGCGCGCTTCACCATCGCCTCTGCCGTTGACGCCCCAGGCGGCTCGGGTCCGGGTCGACCAGTTGGGCCGCCATGCCGACGAGGACCAGCCCGGTCGCGATGATCAGCCCTTGTGCCAGGGCGATGCCGGAGCCCAGGACGGCCACGCCGAGGGCCAGGGCCCACCAGGCTCCGGTACGCCGGTACTCCCGGGGCCGGGCCGGGCGGCCGGCTCTCATGGCCCGGGTGAACCTGGGGTCCTCCCGCTCGAGTCGCGCTTCGAGGTCGACGAGACGTGCGTCTTCGGACTGGGGCACGGCTTCTCCTTCCCGGAACCCGACAGCGCTTCGAGGCAGGGCACGGCCGAGGCCATGGCACGTCCTGGGGTGTCGGGCCGCGTGACGGTGCGGAGGCAGACAGCCCGCCGACGCGCGGCGCGGCCGGTCTCACCAGGGCTTCAGCTTCTCCCCCCTCCAGCGGCGTCCGCCATGGGGCCCGCACCTCATTCTTCCCGGTAGCCGCCCTGTACGAACGCCGTGCCGTAAGGCGGATGTTCGGGCCGAGGATGAGTGGTGGCACGCGCAGGGTGTCAGCGGACGACGGGAGTGTGACGACAGGACCTAGCGCTCGGCCTCGGCCGGCAGGGCGGCGGTGGCGGTGGCGGACGACGGTGTGCTGTCGTCCGGGGAGCGCGGCTCGGTGTCGTACGACGGGGCCGTGCGGCCGGGCAGCAGGCCCTGGGCCGCCCGGAGCGCGCGGGCGAGCAGGTGTGCCTGGCCGGCGGCGATCGGGCCGAGGATCGCGAGGACGAGGACGTACCCGGCGATGAACGGGGCGAGCCGGGCGTCGAGTCCGGCGCTGGCGGCCATGGCGGCCAGGATCAGCGCGAACTCCCCGCGGGCCACGAGGGTGGTGGCGATCTCGGCGGCGGGCTCCGTGCCGTAGCGGTACACGCGGGCGACGAGGAGTCCCGCGGCGACGTTCATGACGACGGTCAGTACCGCCGCCGCGGTGACCGGGCCGACGACCGAGACGATGTCGCCGGGGTCGATGGAGAGCCCGAAGGCGAAGAAGAAGATCGCCGCGAAGGCGTCGCGCAGCGGATGCACGAGCTCCCGGATGCGCGGGCCGGAGGGCGTGCCGGCCAGGATCAGGCCCACCATGAACGCGCCGATGGCGTCGGCGACCCCGAGGACCTCGGCGACTCCCGCCACGAGGACGGCCGCGCCGAGGAAGCTGATGACGAGCAGTTCGTTGTCGCGGGACACGATCAGACGGCCGGCCAGTTTCGTGCCGTAACGGGCGGCCGCGGCCAGTACCAGCAGGAAGCCGAAGGCCTTGGCGCCCTGGAGGACCATGTCGCCGACGCCCTCGGCGCCGCTGATGACCGGCTGGAGCGCGGCGAGGTAGAGGGCCAGGAAGATGTCCTCGACGACGATGACGCCCAGGATGAGACGTGTCTCCGGGCGGCCGATGCGGCCCTGGTCGATGAGGATCTTGGTGACGATGGCGGACGAGGAGATCCCCAGGACACCGGCGAGCACCAGCGCCTCCCGGACGCCCCAGCCCAGTGCGAACCCGAAGGCCAGCCCGGCGCCGACGTTCAGCAGCAGATAGATGCCGCCCGCGGTCAGCAGGCGCCGGCCGCCGCTCTTGAGGTCGTCGAGGTGGAACTCCAGGCCCAGGTAGAACAGCAGCAGCACCAGTCCGAGCGCGGAGAGCATCTCGAAGTCGTGTGCGTCCTCGACGATGACCAGGCCCGGGGTGTGCGGTCCGAGCAGGATGCCCGCGAGCATGAACAGCGGGATCGTCGGGAGTCCGATCCTGCCGCCGAGGCGGGCGAGGAAGGCGGCGGCCAGGAAGGCACCGCCCATGGCGAGAAGGCTGTCAGCGTGTCCCACGGATCACCGCCTTCGTGGGCGCGCAGGGGGCGGATCGTTTCACCGTGCAGGGATGGATAGGGGCTCCTCCTTCGTGGGGCCGGGTCGGACGGCGCCGTACGCGTCTGGGCACCGGCCGAGGCCGCGGCCATGGCGATCGGCGCGAACCTCGGCGACCCTGCCAGCCTCACACGGGCCCCGGGCCCGTCACCATCGGTGATCGCACCCATCTCCGGGTGGGTGCGACACCCATTCCCCCGTCACACGTCGCGGTGGTCGATGCCCAGCAGACTCGCCGCCGCCCTGAAGTCGGCCGCGTGGTGGCCGACCGCGAGGGACCAGTGGTGGCCGACACCCGTGGCGCTCCACGCGTCCACCCATTCGCCCGGATCGCGGCCGAAGTCGACGCGGCTGGTGGTGTTGCCGATCTCCAGCAGGGGCCCCGGTACGACGGTGCCCTCGGAGGTGACGAAGGACAGACTGCCATCGGCGTCCTGGCCGAGGCCGAGCAGGGTGACGGGCCCGTGCTGGACGTCGAACTCGACGCTGACGCCCCAGCCGCGCTTGCCGTGGTAGACGCCGAGGCCGCGCAGCAGGGGATCACGGGCGCTGACCGCGAGGTGGGCGGGTCCGTCGTGGCCCATCTCCACGACGCCGTCCTCGAAGTTGAGGGCCTGGATCTCGGTGAAGGAGCCGCCGGCGCCGACGCTCTGGGAGGCGAGCTGGGCGACGCTGGTGCGCAGTTCGAACTCCCCGGCCGCCGGCACGCCCCGGGCCGTGAGCAGGGAGGCGCCCAGGATCATGCCGGCACCGAGCCGCTCGTGCAGCTCCCCGTCGAGGCCCCGGTGGTAGTACGCGAGGCTGTCGAGCTGGAAGTCCGCGACGAGCCGGTCCAGGGCGACCGACACGGTCGCGCCCCAGGCGAAGTCCTCCTCCACCACACTGTCGTCGAGGGTGAAGACCTGC
This sequence comes from Streptomyces sp. SID5464, assembly GCF_009862985.1. NCBI lineage: Bacteria > Bacillati > Actinomycetota > Actinomycetes > Kitasatosporales > Streptomycetaceae > Streptomyces > Streptomyces sp. SID5464. The sequence continues at coordinate 24,643 of NZ_WWIQ01000039.1, forward strand.
CGGGCGAGCGCCATCCGCTCCCGGGTCTCCTGCTCGGTCACGCGCTCCACCCGGTGCCGCAGGTCGTCGAACTCCAGTACCTCCACGTGCGAGCCGAACGTCGTGGACAGCAGCGTCGGATCGGTCTGCACGTCGAGCATGCCGGGATACACGTGCCCCATGAGGCCGTGCCGGGCGTGCCGGAGCGCGGCGCGGATGTGCGCCGCCCGGATCCACTGTTCGATGCGACGCCAGGCGGACTCCTGCCACAGCCAGCCCGAGACCGACCGGAAGGGGATGCCGGCGCGCCGGAAGACGTTGCCGACCTCCGGGACGGGGCACTGGCCGCAGTAGGCCAGCCAGGCGCCGGTGTCGAAGGAGGCGTGGTCCATCTTCTCGGTCGGCTGGAGGTCGATGACCAGGACCGGCGTGTGCGAGCGCTGCGCGATCGGCAGCACCATCGAGGAGGTGAGGTACGTCGTCAGGAACAGCACGATCAGGTCGCAGTCGGCCTTGCGCAGCTGCTCGGCGGCGCGTGCTCCTTCCCGGGCGTCGGAGACGAACCCGGCGTCGGTCACCTCCGCGTCCATCCCCCGGAAGCGCTCGGCGACATAGGCGGCCGACTCCTTCAGCTGCGGGAGGAGCCCCGGGAACTGCGGCCAGTACGTGCCGAGTCCGCCGGCGACCAGCCCGATCCGGGTGCGGCGCCGGGTGACCGGCGGGAGCAGGTCGCGCAGGGTGGCGGCCCGTACGGCGGTGCGGTCCGCGGTCGTTGCCATGGTCGGTGCTCCTTGTCGGGTGTGCGGCGGCTCAGGTGCTGGGGACGCGCAGGTCCGCTCTCTCGCGCGGGGCGCCGGTGGCCCGGGGGACCAGGACGCGGATGATGAACACGCCGGCGAACGCGGCCAGTGTCATGCAGGCGGTGATCGTCCAGAGCAGGACGGCCGGGCTGTGGTCGGCCAGGGCGGGAGTGAAGAACGCGGCGACCGCGAAGACCCCCCGGGACAGGGCGTAGGTGAAGCCCTGGGTGGTGCCGCGGGTGTCCGCCGGCAGGGTGAGCTGCGACCACACCTTGTAGTTCGCCTCTCCGGCGAAGGGGTTGGAGAGCTGGTAGAGCACGAAGAAGACGAGCATGCCGACGAGGGCGCCCGCGGTCAGGGACGCGATGACGAAGGCGAGGATCTGCACCACCGCGGCCACGTGGAACAGCCGGTCGCGCCAGGGGCTGTCGGCGACGCGGACGAAGGCGAACGTCAGCAGCACCCCGATCGGGATGAAGGCCAGGTTGATTCCGGTGGCCAGGCTCTGGGAGGCGTCGCTGACGGTGACGAGCAGATAGGTGCCGAACTGGCCGAAGGTGTTGGCCCCGAGGCCCCAGGTGACGTAGAAGACGAACGTCGCCGTCATGGGCAGCAGGGCGGCACGCGTCCAGATGTTCTTCAGGGCGCCGCCGGCCGGGGTGGGCGCCGTCTCCTCGTCCGTTTCCTGTGCGGCGGACAGCTTCAGGCGGGAGCGGAGGGCCCAGGTGACGAGCGCGGCGACGGCGAGCTGTCCGGTGATCAGCCGGGCCCCGGTCATGCCCGTGGTGGACAGGACGAAGCCGAGGAAGATGGCGACGGCGATGCCCAGCATCCACATGACCTGCGTGAAGGCGACGAGCCGCCCCCGGGCCCAGGAGGGCGCGGCGTCCGAGACCACGGCCAGGGACGTCGGCAGGTCGGCGCCGGCCGCGAGTCCCGCAACGAGGACGCCGATCAGCAGTGTGATGTCGTCGGGCGCCAGCGTGATGACGATCGCCCCGAGCGCGAAGCAGAAGATGTCCCAGTTGTAGACACGGCGGCGGCCGAAGAGGTCGGCGAGTCGGCCTCCGACGAGGGATCCGACGGCGATGCAGCCGGTGACGATCGCGCTGATCGCACCGGCCATCCACACGCCCATGTCGTAACTGTCGCGGTAGATGGCCAGGTTGACGGAGATGCCGACGATCAGCCCGGCGTCGAGATAGGAGGCCATGCCCGACAGGGCGGCGGCCTTCCAGAGCGGTTTGGGGATGGGGCGGGTACCGGCCATGATGCGACTCCGTCGTCTGGTGACATCGCGGTTCCGGGGGCCTGGTCGCAGCGAATATAGGGCGAGAAAAACGTTGCAACAAGGTGTCGCGCAGACATCGGAGGCAGCGCGTCGGCCTCCGCCGTGTCGTCCTCGGTTATGGCGTGACCGTTCCAGGTCGCCTACGGTGAAGGTGGCCTAAAAACGTTTCAGGGGAAGGACCGCGTCCGTGATCTCCCCCGTGCTCCGGCAACTGTTCGAGGACCCGCCCCGTGATTTCGGCCCCGCTCCCCTGTGGTGGTGGTCGGGTGCGAAGGTCACCCGCGACCGACTCGCCTGGCAACTGCGGGCGTTCGCCGAGGGCGGTGTGCACAACCTCGTCGTGATCAATCTGGCCCCCGCCGGCCCGACGTTCGGCGCCCGGGCCGACGATCCGGCGTGGTTCGGCGAGGAGTGGTGGGCGCGCTTCACCGACGCCTGCGAGATCGCCGCGGAGTTGGGCACCCGCCTGTGGTTCTACGACCAGATCGGGTTCTCCGGCGCCAATGTGCAGGGCGGTGTGACTCGGCGTCACCCAGAGGCCAGGGGCCTTGCGCTGCGCTGTCGCGACGTCACCGTCTCCCGGGGCACGGTCGCCGTGCGGGGTGCCGAGACGCCGATCGCCGCCTACTCCCCGCGGGGCCGACGCCTGGACCTCGCCCCGGGCGGCCCGGACACCCTGGCCGTCGCCGCTGCCGACGGAACCGGCGTCCGGCTCGTCACCGCCGTGCCCACGGCGTTCGACTACCTGGACCCGCACGCCGTCGGGCTGTTGATGGACGCCGTGCACCACGAGTACGACCGCCGCGTGCCCGAGCACCTGGGCACCGTCATCGCGGGCAGCTTCCAGGACGAACTGCCGGGCACGAACGCCTGGAGCCACCGCTTCGCCGACGCGTTCCGCGCCCGGCGCGGCTACGACCTGCTCGACCACCTGCCGGCCCTGTTCGGCACGGACGCCACCGTCCCGGAGACGGAGATCCGCGCCGACTACTACGCGGTCCGCGCGGAACTCACCGAAGAGGCCCTCTTCCGGCCGCTCGCCGCATGGCACCGCGAGCGCGGGATGCTGCTGGGCAGCGACCAGAGCCACCCCGCTCGCGCCGGCTACCCGGCCCAGTCGACACAGATCTACACCGACTACTTCCGCACCCACCGCTGGTACGGCGCCGCCGGCAGCGACCACCACGGCGACGCCAAGGTGCACTCCTCCATGGCTCACCTCTACGGCCACGAGCGGGTGTGGATCGAGGCGTTCCACTCCTCGGGCTGGGGCGGCACGCTGGAGGACACCTACCACTGGCTGCTGCCGTTCCTGCGCAGCGGCGCCAACCTGTACAACCCGCACGCCAGTTACTTCGGCACAGCGGGCGGCTGGTTCGAGTGGGCGCCGCCGTCCACCGACTGGCGCCAGCCGTACTGGAAGCAGTACCCGGCGTTCTCCCGGACCGTGGCCCGGATCTGCTCGATCATGTCCTGGGGCGGCTACGTGGCCGACGTGGCGGTCCTGCACCCGACCACCACCATGCAGGCCCTGGTACCGCTGGACGCGCCCGTCCGGCACTTCGGCGACGGCCGGCTGGGCGACGGCCACGCCGACGCCGACGAGACACAGCGCCACTACCTGGACCTGTGCGGCACGAACAACTGGCTCGCCCCGCACGCCGGGGCCCTGGACCGGCACGGCATCTCCTTCGACGTCGTCGACGACGACTCGGTGCAGCGTGCCAAGGCCGCCGACGGCGCCCTGCGGATCAGGGACCTGGCGTACCGCGCGGTGCTGCTGCCGTCGACGAGCGTGCTGGAGGAGGAGACGGCACGGCGGCTGACCGAACTGCTCGACGCGGGCGGACGCGTCGTCGTCGTGGGCCGGCCGCCGGCCACGGCCGCCGGCCGATTGGGCGACGACGCGGTGGTGGCGGGCCTGCTGGAGCATCCCCGGCTGGAGCGGGCGCGCGACCCGGAGACCGCTGCGGCGGCCGTGGCCGACGCCGCCGGTCATGCCACGAGCGACGTGCCGCTGCTCGTCAGGCGGACGGGGAACGAGGCGGTGGCGCTGGTCACGGCGGCCTTCCCCGAGATCGGCGCGCATCCGCTGCGGACCGGGACCTCCCCGTCGGGTGCCGCCGCCGGTCCCTCGTCCGTCACCGTGCGGGCCGCCGTCGCCGAGGCCGAGGTCTGGAATCCGGCGACCGGTTCCCGCACCCCCGCGCACGTCACCGTCTCCGGCGACGGCGCCGCCTCGACCATCGACGTGCCGCTGGGCGGCGCCCCCGCGGTCCTGGTCGTGTGGCGCGAGGGCCGGCCGACGCCCCCGGGTCCTCGACGGGAGCCGCCCGCGCAGGTGATCGACGTCTCGACCGGCTGGCACGGCCGGCTGGTCCCCACCATGGACAACACCTGGGGCGATCTGGCCCTGCCTCCGGGTTCGCCGGTGGACGAGCCGCAGATCTGGACCATGGAGTGGACCGAGGGCGGGACGTGGGAGCGGACCCGGGTCACGTACGGCAACCGGGTCCGTGTCCTGCCGCCGGTGCCGCCCGGTCAGGCGCCCGACCCCCTGGACGCCGCGTCAGTGGAGCGGATCCTGGCCGGTGAACTGCCCCTCGTACCACCCGACGCGGGCTGGGACGTCGCCGTGTACTCGCCGAGCCGGGGCATCCCGGAGCCGGGCGGGCTGCTGGGCCTCAAGGGGCTGGTGAACGAGGAGTTCGTTCGCGTCCCGGTGCCGGGCGGCGGAACGGCCGCCCGGGTCCGGGCCATCGTGGAGACCGGCCACCGCGGGCCTGCCGAACTGCACGTCGGCGCGGAGTGCGCCAAGCGCGTGTGGTGGAACGGCGAGCCGCTGCAGCCGGACGGCGGCGGCTACCTGGCCTCCGCCCGGGTCACGGTGGCCCGGGACCGCAACGTGCTCGAGTACGAACTGTCCGGCGCGCAGAGCCGCCCCTCGACGATCTCGGCCGCCGACGGCACACCCCTGGGCAGCTTCTTCTGTCTGTCGGAGCCGGGCGGGCTCGGGCCGCGTCCGCGGTTCATGCGGCCACCGGACGGGGTACGGCCGGACGGCCGCGTCACCTACCGCGCGCGGCTCCGGGTGCCGGGCGGCGACGCCCGGGCGGTGCTCGTCGTGGGTGCCGCCTCGGCGGTCACCGTGCTGCTCGACGGGGAAGTCGTGGCGCGGCAGGAGAAGGTGGAGTACTACGAGGCGGACTGGGGCGCCGTGCCGGCGTTCTTCCGCCACGAACCTGCGCTCGGGGCGGGCGAGCACACCCTGGAGGTCGTGGCCGACGGTGCCGACGCCCGGGACTCGGTGTTCGTCGACCTGGTGGTGCGTTCCGGGGACGGGGTGACGGCCCTGGTCAGCGGCGCCGGCTGGGAGGCCGGGTCGGGTGACTGGAAAGGGCGGACCGTCGAGGACGAGCGCAGGCGGGGCGAGTTGCAGCACTGCCACGCGGTGGTACGGCCGCACCCGCTGCCGGACACCGGGTGGCTCACCGGCCGGCCGGTGCTCGGCGGGACCGTGTGGCCGGCGCGGTCCACCGACGATGTGCACGCGATGCCGCAGCGCTTCCGGTTCACCGTGCCGACGGGCACGGTGTCGCTCGGCCTGCCGTTGGCGCTGCGCGCGAGCGTGCGCGTCGGGGACGGGCCCGAACGTCCCCTGGAGGGCGATCGGCTGACGCTTCAGTCACTCCCGGTGCCCACGCCGGTCGAGGTGGTCACCGAGCCGACGGCGGTCCTGCGGGGCGGTTCCGCCTGGCGTGGGCCGGTGCGCGTGCGTACCATACCGGCCCCACTGCCCCTGGGGGACTGGCGGGAACTGGGGCTGGGCAGTTGGAGCGGGGGCGTGACCTACGCGCGGTCGCTGGACGTGCCCTCGGGGCCCGATCCCGTGCTGGATCTCGGGCGGGTGCGGGGCAGTGTGGAGGTGTCGGTCGACGGGGAGCCGGCCGGTGAGGCGTTCTGCGCGCCGTACCGTTTCCCGTTGCGCGGCGCCGCCGGGCGTACGGTCCGGCTGGAAGTGACCGTCCGGGGCACGCTGGCGCCCTATCTCGCGGAGGCCACGCCGACGGCCTGGGCGTTCGACTCCCAGCTGTCGTCGGGGCTGCTGGGGCCGGTGACGCTGTTGATCCCGTCCTCGGACGGCGGGGGCTAGGGCCTGTCGTTTGGATC
>NZ_WWIQ01000004.1:0-531 GCF_009862985.1 Streptomyces sp. SID5464
GTGCGCTGCTCGCCGAGGTCGATCCGGCCGTCCGGGGTCGCGATCGTCGCCGTGATCACGTCTCCCCGGCTGAGGTAGTGCGGGTTCTTCGCCTGGCTCTTGAAGAACGCCTTCCACTTCACGGCGGGCGGCAGCAGCGCGCCGATCTTCTCGACCGGCTTCGGCGGGGCCTTCAGGGCCGTGCCGCCGGGGGTTCCGGTGAGCAGCAGGTCGCCGGCGTCCAGGGTCTGGAAGCGGGCCAGCAGGGTGAGCACCTGCGCCGGGCGGACGATCATGTCGGCGAGGGTGCGGTCCTGGCGCAGCTCGCCGTTGACGCTCAGCTTCAGGCGCAGGTCGAGGAGACGGGTGAAGTCCTCCGGCTCCAGCAACGCCAGGTACGGACCGGTCGGCGTGAACGTCGGGTATGACTTGCTCTCGTAGAACTGGGTCTTGGTCAACTGCACCTCACGAGCGCTGATGTCGTTGGTGATCACCAGTCCGGCGACGTACGACGGCAGGTCCCGCTCCTCCACCACGGTGCCGACGGGCAGG
>NZ_WWIQ01000004.1:1069-1597 GCF_009862985.1 Streptomyces sp. SID5464
TGCGGAAGAAGGCAGGCGGGATCTCTCCCTTGAAGCCCGAATCGCGGGCGTGACTGCGGTAGTTGACCATCTGTGCGACCACCCGACAGGGGCTGGTCACCGGCGAGAGCGCGACCAGGTCGGCAACCGGAGTGCCCGACTCGTCGGAGCTGGCGGCCTCGTGGACCGCGGCGCGGTCGGCCAGCAGCTCAGCGGTGGTCACGGCCTTGGTCTCGACCGGGACGGCTCGGTCGCATCGGACGACCCACCAGCCGTCAGCGGTGCGCAGGACATTGGTGCTCATGTCAGTGCCTTTGTGAGGGGATTGCGGGCGAAGGTTCAGGAGTTGGCTGCTTTGAGCAGGCCGAGAAGTCGTGCCGGGTCCACTTCGTTGTCGCCGCGCAGGGCCTCGATGACGTCGCGGACCCGCTGCGGGGAGGGGCTCGCGCCGAGGAAGTCACGGGTGACCGGCGGGCCCCACTGGGCCAGCCCGCTGGTCGACATGGGCGCCCAGCCGGGCTCGACGTCGCTGGAGAACAGGTCACCGTC
>NZ_WWIQ01000004.1:1725-2351 GCF_009862985.1 Streptomyces sp. SID5464
CCGTCGGCGAAGTGCTCCAGCATGAAGTGGTCGGGGTCGCGCCAGTAGTCGAACAGCTGGCTGCCCTGGATGTGCCGGCCGATGCCCCAACTGCGCTTGTAGCCGCGCTCCTTGAGGTACTCGCCGCCGGCGGCGATGGAGTCCAGGTCGGTGACCTGGTAGGCGGAGTGGACGTAGCCCGTGCCCGGACCCAGGTGCATCGCGAGGGTGTGGTGGTCGGCGGGCACGCTGCCCTGGTCGCAGCGGATGAACGCCATCGTTGGCCCGCGGTCGCGCTGGCCGTCCAGGAACAGGAAGTCGGACACGATCATCCCGAGGGTGTCCAGGTACCAGTCCAGGGCCCGGGCGAACACCCGGGTCTCCAGCACCACATGCCCGAGACGCTGGATACGGGACGGCTCGCGCGGAGGCCGCTGCGTGGCGTTCGTACGACGGTGGTCCGTGCCGAAGTTGAGCAGCAGCGGCTGCTGTTCCGGCAGCGCGGGGAGTTGTTCGCCGCAGTGCACGACCCGCACCGGGAATCCCGAGGGGTCGAGCAGGTCGACCACCTTGCCGCCGCCGGGCACGTCGGCATCCCGTACGGCCGATCCGGTGGCACGGGCCAGCCGGTCCAGGTCGGCCCGCTC
>NZ_WWIQ01000004.1:2477-3164 GCF_009862985.1 Streptomyces sp. SID5464
GGTGGCACGGGCCAGCCGGTCCAGGTCGGCCCGCTCGGCCGCCCGGAACGCCGGGCCGATGAAGCGGGACGTGCGGCCGCGCCGGATCACCATGCAGGGTGAGCCGGCGAAGGTGCCGCGCAGCCACAGCTCCCGCTCGGTGCGGGCGGCGATGCCGAAACCGAAGTCCCGGGCGAAGACCTCGGCGCGGTCCAGGTCGGGCTTCTCGAACTCCAGCCAGGCCAGGTCGGCCACCTTGATCACCGGGTTCCGGGAGCGGCCGGGGTGTTCGCCGCGCAGGGCGCCCTGCTCGCTGTGGAGGTCCTGGTGGGCCGTGCGGACGTTGGTCCCGTCGGCGCGGATTTCAGACATGGTGCCCTCCGAGCAACTTGCCGTAATGAGGAAATCATCAGGTTTGACAGTTCCGTCGTCAAGAGGTTCGCGGCAGGAAATGATGAATCCATCAGGACTGCTATCGCCATCGTCCGACGGTTAGACTCTGCGCATGTCTACGTCAGCCCTGCCCAGCAACCGGTTCGAGCGGCGTCGCGCGGAGACCCGCAGGGCTCTCGTGCGAGCGGCCCGGCAGATACTCGCCGAGACCGGGGACACGAACGCCAGCATCCAGGCGATCGCCGAGCGCGCGGATGTGGGTTTCGGCTCCTTCTACAACCACTTCGAGTCGAAGACGGAGCTGTTCGAGGCAGC
>NZ_WWIQ01000004.1:3339-31454 GCF_009862985.1 Streptomyces sp. SID5464
TCCGGCCGAACTCGTCGCGGCGGGCTTCCGGCTCAGCGCCCGGATGGCCGTTTCCCACCCGGAGCTGATGCAGGTCCTGCGCCGCCGCGGCCTCGGTCACATCCACTCGGACAACGGACTGGCTCGCCGGGCGCTGCGCGATCTCCAGGTCGGTATCGCCTCCGGCCGTTTCACCGCCGTCGACCCGACGGTCGCCCTGTCCGCGTTGGGCGGAACCCTGCTGTCCCTCGTGGAGCTGCGTTTCGCCCGCCCCGAGGTGGACGGCGACGAGGCCGCGGTGAACCTCGCCGAGATGGTCCTGCGCATGCTGGGTCTGCCGGCGGACGACGCCCACGAGGTCGCTCGGCGCCCCCTCCCCGACCTCGACTGACCGCCCTGCCCCTGGGGCTGGTTGCGAAAAGTGGCGCCTGCCGCGCGACGCCCGGCACGCGGCAGCCCTTCGGGCGACGACGCCACGGTCGAGACGACGAGCAGGCGTTTGCGGCCGAGTCGACGAGGACGCCGGCGAAGGGGGCCAGCAGCGATGAGCACGGCGCTCAGGCTGGGCAGACAGGCACCAGCACGGGCCCGCTATCTCGGTGCGGCCGTGGTGATACGGCCGGGCTGGGAGGCGGCCAGCTCCGCTCCCACCCGGGCCGCGGTCTCGCGCAGCCAGATGTGGGCCGCGTCGTGGGTGTGCACCGGGTGCCACCACAGTGCCTCCTGGAGGGGGACCGCTGCGTAGGGGGGTTCCATGAGGCGTACGGCGGCCACGCCGCGCAGCAGCTCGGCCAGGCGCTGCTGTACCAGGGCGATCCGGCGGGTGCCGGCGACCAGGAAGGGCAGCGTCTGGAAGCTGTCGACGGAGATCTCCACGCGGGGATCGACACCGAGCATGCTCAGCTGCCGGGCGGCCGGAGCGTCGTAGGCGCGCTGGTAGATGACCCAGGGCAGCCGTGCCAGGTCGTCCATGGTCAGCTGGTCGCCGACCTCGTCGTTCGTCTCGGCGACCAGGAAGGCCCAGCGGTCGGTGAACAGGTCGACGGCGGGGAAACCACCGATGATGCCGCGCGGCATCAGCAGCCCGTCGGCCGTGCTGAGCAGCGGTGCCGTGTCCTCCGTGACGTCGATGGGCGTCCGCTGGAAGCGCAGTCGTACCCCCGGGGCCTCGGCGTGCACGGTCCGGGCGAGCTCGGCGCCGAACACGGCGAGGGCGTAGTCGGAGGTGAGCAGGGTGAACTCGTGCTCCTCGCTGCCCGGGGAGAAGTCGGCCCTGCTGCTGAAGACCCGCTCCAGCAGGTCGCAGGCGGTCGAGGTGCGGTCCAGCAGAGCGCGGCCGAGGGCGGTCAGTTCGTACTGCCTGCCGACGCGCGAGAGCAGGTCGTCGTCGAAGTGGCGGCGCAGGCGGGCCAGGGCCGCGCTCATCGCCGGCTGACTGAGCCCGACGCGCTGCCCGGCGCGGGTGACGTTGCGTTCCTCCAGCAGGGCCCGCAGGGACAGGACGAGATTGAGATCGAGGCCGGAGAGGGACACGACGCCTCCAGAGCGAGGCCGCTTGGGGCGGCAGCATTTGCACCGTGGATGATCAACATCTAAAGAATCTATTTCCCAGATTACGCGGCGAGGGTCACATTGGTCGCACCGCAATCTGGAGGACATTCCCGTGAAACCCGCAGCCGCTTCCGCGTCCTTCTCCGGACCCTTCGCCCTTGGCGTCCTCTCCGCCCCTGACCAGGCGTCTTTCCCCGGTCTTGTGATCCCCGGGGGGCGCGTGCTGGACCTTCCGACGGCCCTCGGAGAGCCGGCCCTGACGGCCCGGGGGATCCTCGAGCGCTGGGACGAGATGCTCCCTCGCCTGCACGCGCTCGCGGCCGACGAGACGGCCGACTGGCGGCCGTTGGAGCACCTGCGGGTGCACGCGCCGGTCGAGCCCCGCCAGGTCTTCCAGTCCGGCGCCAACTACCGGCAGCACGTGATCGACCTGGAGGTCGCCCACCGCGCCCCCGACGACCCCCGCACCGTGGAGGAGGCGCGCGCGCAGATCGCCGCGGTCATGGACCGGCGGGCGGCCGAGGACCTGCCGTACGTGTTCATCGGTCTGCCGAGCGCGATCACCGGCCCCTTCGACGACGTCGTACTCCCGGACTGGGCCGAACAACCGGACTGGGAGCTGGAGTTGGCGGCCGTCATCGCCAGGCCCGCCTACCGGGTGACGGTCGAGGAGGCCCTGGAGTACGTGGCCGGCTACACCATCGCCAACGACCTCACCGACCGCGCCACCGTCTTCCGCCGGGACATGAAGGCCATCGGCACCGACTGGCTGCGCTGCAAGAACGCTCCCGGTTTCACCCCGCTCGGCCCGTGGATCGTGCCCGCCGGGTCGATCGCCGACCCGGGTGACCTGCGGGTCACGCTGAAGCTCAACGGCGAGACCATGCAGGACGAGTCCACCAAGGACATGCTCTTCGGCATCGCGCGGCTGGTGTCGTACATCTCCCGGACCTCCCGGCTCCTGCCCGGCGACCTGGTGCTCACCGGCAGCCCGGCCGGCAACGGCATGCACTGGGGACGGCTGCTGCGCGACGGCGACGTCATGGAGGGCGTCATCACGGGTCTGGGCGCGCAGCGCACCCGCTGCGTCGCGGAGAGGACCGCGTCGTGACGGCCCCGCCCGACCCCACGGATGCCGAGGCCGCGATCGCCGAGGCCGCCAATCGGTACTCCAACTGGGGGCGTTGGGGTGAGGACGACGTCCTCGGCACGCTGAACTTCCTCGACGCGGCCAAGCGCCGCGAGGGTGCGGCACTGGTCCGCCGGGGCGTCAGCTTCTCGCTGTCTCAGCGGTTCGACATGAACGGGCCGCAGAAGGGCTGGCGCCGCCGCACCAACCCCGTCCACACCATGCTCGACACGGGAACGGACGCGGCGCTGGGCAACCAGGGCTTTCCGCACGGCATCGGCGGCGCCGACGACGTGATCGCGATGCCGCTGCAGTGCTCCACCCAGTGGGACGGGCTCGGGCACATCTTCGACCACGGCAAGGCGTGGAACGGGCGGGCGGCCGAGAAGGTCGTCACCTCCGACGGCGATCTGGTCACCGGCATCGAGCACATGGCGCCGTACGTCGCCGGCCGCGGAGTCCTCCTCGACGTCGGCCGGGTGATCGGTGACGAACGCGGAGAACTGCCGGACGGTTTCGCGATCACCGAGGAACACCTGACCGCGACGGCCGAGGCGCACGGCGTGGCCGTCGGCCGCGGGGACATCGTCGTCGTCCGGACCGGGCGGCTGGCGCGAGCCCGCCGCGAAGGCTGGGGCGACTACGCGGGCGGAGACTCCCCCGGTCTGTCCTTCACCACGGCCGGCTGGCTGCACGCGAGCGAGATCGCCGCCATCGCCACCGACACCTGGGGCTTCGAGGTACGGCCGAACGAGTTCGACGGCGCCTTCCAGCCGCTGCACCAGGTCGCCATCCCCAACATGGGCCTGCTGATCGGCGAGATGTGGGACCCCGACGCCCTCGCGGACGACTGCGCCCGCGACGGCGTGTACGCGTTCTGGCTCACCGCCGCGCCCCTGCCCATCACCGGAGCCGTCGGCTCCCCCGTCAATCCGGTCGCCGTCAAGTGACCTGCCCAACAAAGGAGTTGGCCATGGAAGGAAAGAGAGTCCTGGTCATCGGAGGGGGCACCTCCGGCAACGTCATGACCGTGCTGCTGCGGCGGGCCGGCATCGACGTCGACCTCGTCGAGGTCAGGCCGGACTGGAACGTACGCGGCTCCGGCATCACCCTTCAGGGCAACGCCCTGCGCGTGCTGCGCGAGATCGGCGTCTGGGACGAGGTCCGCGAGCACGGCTTCGGCTTCGACGCCCTGGGGCTGACGACGCCCGACGGCACCGTGCTGCACGTCGGCGAGGTCCTGCGCACCGGCGGAGACGACCTCCCCGCCACCCTGGGCATGCAGCGCCCGGAGCTCCAGCGCATCCTCGTCGACGCCGTCCGGGCATCCGGCGCGAACGTCCGGCTCGGCACCACCGCCGAGATCCTCACCGAGGACGACACGTCAGCGACCGTCCGGTTCAGTGACGGCACCGAGGGCCGCTACGACCTCGTCGTGGCCGCCGACGGCCTGCACTCCGCGACCCGCGCCGCCATAGGCATCGACGTCAAACCCGAGCCGACCGGCATGGCCATCTGGCGTGTCCCGGCGCCCCGCCCGGCCGGAGTGGAGTGCAGCGTCCTCTCCCACGGAGGACCCTGCTACATCGCCGGCTACACGCCCACCAGCGAGGACACGATCTACGCCTATCTGGTGGAAGCCGGCCGCGACCGCGACACGATCCCGCCCGAGTCCTACGCGCAGGAGATGCGCCGCCTCGCCGAGGGCTACGGCGGTGCCTGGGACGAGATCCGTGACTCGATCACCGACCCGGCGCAGGTGAACTACACCTGGTTCGACCGGATGCTGGTCGAGGGGTCCTGGCACCGGGGCCGGGTCGTCCTCGTCGGCGACGCCGCGCACTGCTGCCCGCCCACGATGGCCCAGGGCGCGGCGATGGCCATGGAGGACGCGTGGGTGCTGTCCCAGCTGCTGACCAGCGGATCCGCGTGGGACGAGGAACTGCTCACGCGCTACTACGAGCGGCGGATCGACCGGGTCCGGATGGTCGTCGAAGCGTCCGTGCAGATCGGGCAGTGGCAGCTCGACGGCGTGCCCGGTGACGTGCCCGGGCTGCTGGACGCCACCCTGCCGGTGCTCAAGGAGCTGCCGTGACGGCCCACCCGCCCCCGGCTACCGCGGGGAGCCGCCCCCGGACCGACCACCGCCCCTCGCCGAGCGCCGACGCGCGCACTTCACCGACTGTCGACGTACACGCGCACGTCCTGATCCCGGAAGTCGAGGCCCTGGTGGCCGACCTGCCGGGCCTGGCGGAGGCCAGGGCCCTCGACGCCCGCCGCAACGGGCCCGCGGCCCTGGCCGTCAGCGGCCCCATGGTCGCCGAGCGCATCCCGAGGCTGACGGACGTCGCCGTACGACTGGCCGCGATGGACGCGCAGGGTGTGGACGTCCAGTTGGTCAGCCCGTCGCCCTCGCACTACCACTACTGGGCGGACGAGGAGACGGCGGAGAAGGTGTACCGGCTCGCGGGCGAGGCGACGGCCGCCCACTGCGCCCAGGCGCCCGGCCGGCTGCACGGTCTGGGCCTCGTCCCCCTGCAGCACCCGGAATCGGCGGTGCGCGCGCTCGAATTCGCCGTCGGCATGGGCCTGTCGGGCGTCGAAATCTCCTCGCACGCGCCGGGCCGGGAGCTGTCGGATCCGGCGTACGAACCCTTCTGGACCCGGGCCGAGGAGACGGGCGCGATCCTCTTCCTGCACCCCTTCGGCTGCACGCTCGACGAGCGCCTGGACCAGTGGTACCTGTCCAACACCGTCGGGCAGCCCACCGAGAACGCCGTCGCGCTCTCGCACCTGATCTTCTCCGGGGTGCTGGACAGGCACCCGGAACTGAAGCTGATCGCCGCGCACGGGGGCGGCTACCTGCCCACCCACATCGGTCGCTCCGACCACGCCTGGTCGGCCCGCTCCGACGCGGGCGCGGGCTGCGCCCACGTGCCCAGCAGCTACCTCAAGCGCCTGTACTTCGACTCCCTGGTCCACGACCCGCAGGTACTGCGGGCGCTGATCGGCGCGGTCGGCGCCGACCGTGTGCTGCTCGGCTCCGACTTCCCCTTCGACATGGGCACCGAGGATCCCGTCGGCGCACTGCGCGCGGCGGGGCTGTCCGACCCGGACTTCCATGCCGTACGAGGCGGCAATGCCGCCGCCCTCCTTCGGAAGGACTGACATCATGCGTCTGCTCACACATCTGCGACACGTCGACCTCGCCGTGCCCGACTACGACAAGCAGCTCGACTTCTACTCCGGGGTGTGGGGCCTGACCAAGGTCGCCGAGGACTCCGGGATCTCGTTCCTGGCCGCCGAGGGCAGCCCCGAACAGTACGTGGTGCGGCTGCGCAAGGCCGAGGAGAAGCGCCTCGACCTCGTCTCGTACGGCGCCGCGAGCGCGGGGGACGTGGACACCCTCGCCGAACAACTCCTCGCGGGAGGAGTGCAGTTGATCTCCCAGCCGGACAAGATCGACACACCCGGTGGCGGCTACGGCTTCCGCTTCTTCGACGTCGACGGACGCACCATCGAGGTCTCTGCGGACGTCGAGGTCCGGCAGCACCGCAAGATCGAGGAGAAGGAGGCCATCCCGGTCAAGCTGTCGCACGTCGTCCTCAACTCCCCCGATCTGAACCGCACTCGGCAGTGGTACGAGCGTCACCTCGGGTTCCGGCTCTCCGACACGCTGATGCATCCGAAGATGGGCGAAGCGATGCACTTCATGCGCATCAGCAACCAGCACCACTCCATGGCCATCGCCCAAGGGCCGCACACTGCCCTGCACCATGTCTCCTTCGAGATGCGCGGCCTGGACGAGTACATGCGGGGCTCCGGACGGGTGCTTCGGGCCGGCTTCCGCAAGATCTGGGGCCCTGGCCGGCACCTGGCGGGCGACAACACCTTCACCTACTTCCTGGACCCGCAGGGCAACACGGTCGAGTACACGACGGAACTGGAGCTGCTGGACGAGGACACCTGGCACCCCCACGTCTACGACTTCTCCCAGCCCGAGGTCTCCGACCAGTGGGGCACCGCCAATCCCATGAACGAACTGGTCGCCAAGGAGTCGTTCAACGACGTCGACCGCGGCTGCTTCGTAGCCCCGCCGGTCTGATCCCCTCGAACCCCGGGGACGCGGTGGCCCTGTCACCGCCCTGACGCCCTTGCCGCGTCCCCGGTTCCCACCGCTGTCGAAGACCGCCGGAGCCTGGAGCCGTGCATGCGTTTCGCCACCTATGAACACCGACACCAGCGCCGGGTCGCCGTCGTCGAGGAGGACGGCACCCTCCACCCCGTTCCCGGCGCGCGCTCGCTCACTGAGCTGATCCGCTCCGGCGACGGACTCGACACGCTCCTGCGTGCCGGCGCCGCCGCGCTGGACGTCCCGCCGGTCCCGCATGTCTCCGAGGTGCGGCTGCTCCCACCGCTTCAGCCGCCCACCGTGCGGGACTTCGTCACCTTCGAGGAACACGTCGAAGGGGTACGGCGGTCCGTGGACGGCGTCGGCGGGGTGCCCGAAGCCTGGTACGACGCCCCGACGTTCTACTTCACCAACCCGTACGCCGTCATCGGCGCCCACGACGACGTGCCCGTGCCGCCGGGCAGCGACGTCCTCGACTTCGAGCTGGAGGTCGCCGCCGTCATCGGCCGGGAGGGGCGTGACCTGGCGCCCGAGCAGGCACGGGACCACATCATCGGCTACACGGTCTTCAACGACTGGTCGGCCCGCGACCTGCAGTCCCGCGAGATGCAGGTCCGCCTCGGCCCGTGCAAGGGCAAGGACACGGCCGCCACCCTCGGCCCGTACCTGGTCACCGCCGACGAGCTGGAGCCGTACCGCGACACCGACGGCTTTCTGCGCCTGGCGCTGACCGCCTCGGTGAACGGCGAGGTCGTCGGCGAGGACCTGCTGTCCAACATGAGCTGGACCTTCGAGGAGATGGCCGCCTACGCCTCACGCGGCACCGTCGTCCGCCCCGGCGACGTGCTCGGCTCCGGCACCTGCGGCAACGGCGGCTGCCTCGCCGAGCTGTGGGGCGTCCGGGGCGAGCAGTCCCCGCCCCCGCTGAAGCCGGGAGACACCGTCACCCTCACCGTGGAGGGCATCGGCACCGTCTCCAACACCGTGGTCGCGGGCAGGGATCCGGAGCCGCTGCCGACCGCCCGCCGCCGCAGCCGGGAGCGGCCGTGAACGACCTGCGCCCCGAGAGGCTCGTCGGCAAGGTCGTCGTCGTCACCGGCGCCGCGCGCGGCCAGGGCGCCGCCGAGGCCGAGGCCCTGACCCGCGAAGGCGCCCGCGTCATCGCCACCGACGTGACCGAGGCCCCCGGCTGCCGCCGCCTCGACGTCACCGACGAGGAGCACTGGGCGGAGCTGGCCGCCGAAGTGAGGGAGTCGTACGGCCAGGTGCACGGCCTGGTCAACAACGCGGGCATCACCTGGCGCGCCCGCCTCGACGAAGTGACCCCCGACGACTTCGCCCGCGTCCACGCCGTCAACGTCACCGGCCCGCTGCTGGGCATCCAGCACCTGACGCCGCTGATGCCGCCCGGCTCGTCCATCGTCAACGTCGGCTCCACCGCCGCGCTCAGCGGCCACTACCCGGTCGCCTACACGACCAGCAAATGGGCACTGCGCGGCCTGTCGAAGACGGCGGCCACGGAGCTCGGCCCGCGCGGCATCCGCGTCAACACGATCCACCCCGGCTTCATCGAGACCGAGATGACCGCCTCCGCCGCCCCCGCCTTCCGCGAGGCGAACATCCACGAGACCCCGCTCGGCCGCACCGGCACGGTGGACGAGATCACCCCGCTCGTGGTCTTCCTCCTGTCCGACGAGTCCTCCTTCATCACCGGCGCCGAGATCCCGGTCGACGGCGGACTCACCGCGCACGGCGGCGTCAAGTCCATCTCGGACGCTCTGGCCGTCACCACTGCCCGAACGCGGCCGAGCCCGATAGGCCCTCCAGCCCGGGTGTCCCCTCCCCGGGCAGTCGGGTGAGTGAGTTCATTCCCCAGGTCACAGCATCGGCGACTGCATTCTCTCCCGTCGTCCGACAGCCGCCGCGGAGGGCACACCGGCCGGTTCGCGCCGGCCGGTGTCGTCGTCCTGCGGCAGCAGCAGCTCCTCGTAACGGCCCAGCAGCAGCACCACTCCGAGCAGGAGCAGCGGAAGCAGCACAGCGAGCATCGCCATGGCGTGTCCTTCCCCAGGGATGTGTGGGGGGGTGTGATCCGGGTCTCCCGCAGGCCGTGGCGCAAACCAGTGCGGAGGGCACCGATCGGGCGTGCCGAACCCGTGTCGGCTCGCGGGGTTCGGGTACGCGGTGCGGACCCCCGAACGTCTGGAGGGAGACATGCAGCGAGGCAGCGACCGGCTGAGCGTCCACCGTGACGACGAGATGAAGCATGAACTCCAGGGGCTGCTCAGGTCCGGGCACCCCACCCGCAGTGAGGAGTGGCACGACCCGGAGCCGGCCGCCGAGGACGACCCCGAGGTCGCGCACGGGCCGGTGACGCCGAGCCGTGCGCCGACGTCCCTGGAGTCGGTCCGCCTGGAGCTGGCCCGGATCCTGGGCCGCAGGGCGTTCCCGGCGAGCGCGCGCGACCTGGCCCGCGAGTTGCGCGGCCACCAGGCGCCCGACGCCCTCGTCGAGGCCCTGGAGCGGCTGCCGCGCCAGGAGCGCTACGGCAATGTCCAGGAGCTGGCCCAGGCCCTGGTCCGGGCCCGTGAGACCGGACCGGAGGAGTACGCGTAGGGACCGCGCCGGGGGCACCGTGAGCGGGCCCGCCCGCCCACGGTGCCCCCTCCGAACGGGGAAACGGAGGGAGGGCTCCGAGTGATGGCCGAGTTGGTGAAGGACGTGATGACCCCGGGTGTGGTCGCCGTACGCCCGGACGCCTCGCTGGTCGAGGCGGCGCAGCTGATGCGCACGCAGAACATCGGCGACGTGGTGGTGGCCGAGGGACAGGACGTGATCGGCGTGCTCACCGACCGTGACATCACGGTGCGGGCGGTGGCCGACGGTGCCGACCCGATGACGGTGAGCGTGCAGTCGGTGTGCACACCGGATCCGGTGACGGTGACGCCGGGCGACCGGGTGACGACCGCGGCCACGCTGATGCGCGAGCACGCGGTGCGCCGGCTGCCGGTGGTGGAGAACGGGCTGCCGGTGGGAATGGTGAGCCTCGGCGATCTGGCCGAGGCCGAGGACCCCGCGTCCGCGCTCGCCGACATCAGCCGCGCCGAGCCGGACGCCCGAGGTGACACGTGAGCGCCGACCAGGCGAAGGAGATCAGCGCCACCGGCGTCACCGTCGACGTCGGTGACGCCACGACCCGCTATCTGCTGTACGGGCTGCTGCCCAGCTGGTTCGTGCCCGGGGTGGCCGACTGGGTGATGCACCGGCGGACCCGTATCGAGGAGACCGCGGGCACCAAGGAGTCGTTGATCCACTCGCTGATGATGGCCGAGGTCGGCATCCCGATCGCGCTGACGCTGCGCTACGAGGTCAACCCGCTGCTGCTGAGCGTGCAGCTGGGCGGGGCCGCGGTGCACGAGGCGACGGCGCTGTGGGACGTCCGTACGGCCGTCGAGAGCGACCGGGAGGTCAAGCCGGTCGAGCAGCACATCCACAGCTTTCTGGAGTCGCTGCCGTTCGGGGCGCTGGCCTCCCTGATGTGCCTGCACGCCGACCAGGTGAAGTCGCTGTTGCACGGCGGTCGCGGGGACCCCGACGCGTGGCGGCTGGTGCCGCGCCGGCGGCCGCTGTCACGCGGCTATCTGGCGGGCATCGCCGCGGCGATCGGCACCTGCGTGCTGCTGCCGTACGGCGAGGAGTTGCTGCGGTGCGTGCGCACGGGCCGCAGGCACCGCAAGAACGAGAAGAACGCGAGGAGCGACGCGGCGCGCTGGAGCGCCGACCGCTCCGGGAAAGGACGTTGAGCATCATGCGCATCGCATTTCTGGTGGCGCCCGAGGGCGTCGAGCAGGTCGAGCTGACCGATCCGTGGCAGGCCGCGAAGGACGCCGGGCACGAGCCCGTGCTGGTGTCGACGAAGCAGGGGGAGATCCAGGCGTTCCACCACCTCGACAAGGCGGACACCTTCCCCGTGGACGAGGTCGTGGGCGAGACCGCGCCGGGCTCGTTCGGTGCTCTGGTGCTGCCGGGCGGCGTGGCCAACCCGGACTTCCTGCGGATGGACGGCAAGGCCGTCGCGTTCGTCCGGGACTTCTTCGAGCAGGGCCGCCCCGTGGCCGCGATCTGTCACGCGCCGTGGACGCTGGTCGAGGCGGACGTCGTACGCGGCCGGGTGCTGACCTCGTGGCCGAGCCTGCAGACCGACATCCGCAACGCGGGCGGCACCTGGGTGGACGAGCAGGTGAAGGTCTGTGACCACGGGGCCAACAAGCTGGTCACCAGCCGTAAGCCGGACGACCTGAAGGCGTTCTGCGAGACCTTCCTCGACGTCTTCGCCGAGGAGGCCGCCTGATGGCCTCTCCCGCCGACCGGAAGCAGGAGCAGCGCGAGGCGTTCAGGGCGGACGATCCGGCCGGCGGGCCGCTCACCACCGACCAGGGCGTCGAGGTCGACCACACCGACGACTCCCTGGCGGCGGGCGAGCGCGGCCCGACGCTGATGGAGGACTTCCACTTCCGGGAGAAGCTCACCCGCTTCGACCACGAGCGGATCCCGGAACGGGTGGTGCACGCGCGGGGCGCGGGCGCGTACGGCTATTTCGAACCGTACGAGTCCTGCGCGGAGTTCACCCGTGCGGCGTTCCTCCAGGACCCGGCCGTGCGGACCCCCGTGTTCGTGCGGTTCTCGACCGTGCAGGGCCCGAAGGGCTCGGCGGACACCGTGCGGGACGTGCGCGGCTTCGCGACCAAGTTCTACACGTCGGAGGGCAACTACGACCTGGTCGGGAACAACTTCCCGGTCTTCTTCATCCAGGACGGCGTCAAGTTCCCCGACTTCGTGCACGCGGTGAAGCCCGAGCCGCACAACGACATCCCGACGGGCGCGTCCGCGCACGACACCCTGTGGGACTTCGTGTCGCTCCAGCCCGAGACGCTGCACGCGATCATGTGGCTGATGTCGGACCGGGCGATCCCGCGCAGCTACCGCATGATGCAGGGCTTCGGCGTGCACACCTTCCGGTTCGTCAACGCGGACGGCAAGGGCACGTTCGTGAAGTTCCACTGGAAGCCGCGGCTCGGCGTGCACTCGCTGGTGTGGGACGAGGCGCAGGAGTGCCAGGGCCGCGACCCGGACTTCAACCGGCGTGACCTGTGGGACGCGATCGAGGCAGGCGAGTACCCCGAGTGGGAGCTCGGCGTGCAACTCGTGCCGGAGGAGGACGAGTTCGCGTTCGACTTCGATCTGCTCGACCCGACGAAGATCATCCCGGAGGAGCAGGTGCCGGTGCGGCCGATCGGCCGGATGGTGCTGGACCGCAACCCGGAGAACTTCTTCGCGGAGACCGAGCAGGTCGCCTTCCACACGGCGAACGTCGTCCCCGGCATCGACTTCACCAACGACCCGCTGCTCCAGGCGCGGAACTTCTCCTACCTGGACACCCAGCTGATCCGGCTCGGCGGGCCCAATTTCTCGCAGCTGCCGGTGAACCGGCCGGTCGCGCCGGTGCGCAACAACCAGCGCGACGGCTACCACCAGAGCGCGATCCACTCCGGCACGAACTACTTCCCGAATTCGCTCGGCGGGGGCTGCCCGGCCCACGCGGGCGCCGGGGGGAGCGCCTACACGCATTACGCCGAACGGGTGGACGGCCACAAGATCCGGCGCCGCAGTCCCAGCTTCCAGGACCACTACAGCCAGCCGGCGATGTTCTGGAACAGCATGGCGGACTGGGAGAAGCAGCACATCGTCGAGGCCTTCCGGTTCGAGCTCGGCAAGGTGGGCGCGATGACCGTGCGGGCGCGTACGGTCGAGCACCTGGCCAAGGTCGACGGGGAGCTGGCGGTGCAGGTGGCGCGGGGTGTCGGGGTGCCGGAGCCGGCCGCCGCGGAGGCTGCGTCCAAGTCGGCCTCCCCCGCGCTCAGCCTGGAGTCGCTGCGCGGGGACGGTTCGATCCGGACCCGGCAGATCGCGGTGCTCGTCACGGACGGGGTGGACGCCGAGCAGATCACCTCCGTGCGGGAGCGGCTGGCCGCCGAGGGGGCGGTCGTCGAGGCGCTGGCCGCGACGGACGGGACGATCACCGGGTCCGACGGTGAGACGTACACGGTCGACCGGGCGCTGCCGACCGTGGCGTCCGTGCTGTACGACGCCGTGCTGCTGCCCGGCGGGCCCGTCGGCACCCCGCCGACGGCGGCCGACCCGGACGCGGTGCGGTTCGTGCGGGACGCCTACCGCCACGGCAAGCCGGTGGGTGCGCTCGGCTCGGGCGTGGGCGTCCTGTCGGCGCTGGAGCCCGAGGGGCTGAGGCTGTCGACGGAGTTCCAGCGCGTGGTCGCGGACCAGGGCGTGGTGACGGACACCTCGCCGGGCCCGGCGAGCGAGGAGTTCCTGAACGCGTTCGTGGACGTGATCGCGGCGCACCGGCACTGGGGGCGGGGGCCGGTGCGCCGCTGAGCTGAACGGCCGGGCCGAGGGTCCGGGAACCAGACCGGGGGGCCGGGCCGGGCCGCGCTTGTGGGGGTGCGGTCCGGCTCGCGTTCGTTGTGCCGGGCGCGGGCCGGGTCGCGTCGGTCCGGTGCCGGTCGGCCAGGGGGCTCAGGTGCCGGGGGTCGTGGGAGTCGTCGACTCCCCGCTTCCCCGCTCCCGGGCCCCTTCGCGGGTGCGGCCCGCGGCCACCGGGCGGCGCGGGTTGCGGCGCAGGAACTCGCCCTCCAGCTGCGCCATGCGTTCGTTGTGGGCCCGCAGTGCGTCGTTCGAGCCGTAGAGCAGCGTGTCGTGCCGCGTGCGGTGGATGGTCTCCAGCTCTTTCATGAGCTGTTGGTCGTCCAGCCGGTCAGGGTCCACTCCGGTCATGGTGTTGCCCCGCTCGTCGTGTTCGTTCATGTGGTCCGGGTACCCGCCCGGGGAGCAACTGAGCACTACCCCCGAGCGGCATCCGGGAGGGAGCCATGGATCTCGCTTTTCTGCACCCACTGTACGAACACCCCGGGCCTTGGGCCTCGGTGTACGTCGACACCTCCCGGCATACGGAGGCCACCCCCCAAGAGCGGCAGCTCACGGCCCGGGCGATGGCCCGGCAGCTGGCCGACCAGGGCGCGGACGAGGCGACCTGCCGGGCCGTGCAGAGCGCGATCGAGGACCTGCGGCACTCTTCCGAACCGCACGGCCGGGCCCTGTTCGCCCGCGCCGGCGAGGTGGTCCTCGACCCGCCGCTGGCCCGTCCCCCGCAGGGCGGCGACTGGGCCGAATGGGCCCCGCTGCCGCGGGTGACGCCGCTGCTGGAACTGGCCGGCGAGGACCCGGTGTGCGTGGTGGCGTACGTCGACCGCAAGGGCGCCGACTTCGAGCTGCGCAGCGGACTGGGCAGCGAGGCCGCCGGAAGCGTCACCGGGCGCCAGTGGCCGGTGCACCGGACGAGCTCCGTGGACTGGTCCGAGCGGCATTTCCAGCTGCGGGTGGAGAACACCTGGGAGCACAACGCCGCGGAGATCGCCGACGCGCTCGCCGTGTGCCAGGAGGAGACCCGCGCCGACCTGCTCATTCTCGTCGGCGACGACCGTGAGCGGCGGTCCGTGCACGAGCGGCTGCCCAAGCGGCTGCACGACCTCGTCGTCGAGGCGCCGCACGGCACCGGCAGCCGGCTCCTCGACGGGGACGTGGAGCGGGCCCGCGCCGACCACGTACGGCGGCGGGCCGCGGCGGAGCTGGAGCGGTTCCTGGCCGCCCGGAACCCGGACGACGAGGGCCGGGCCGGGGCCGTGGAGGGCGTGCCCGCGCTGATCGAGGCGGCGCGTGAGCACCGCATCGACGAGCTGCTGATCAGGCCGGACGGGCCGGACGCGCACCGCGAGGTGTGGATCGGCGAGGACCCGGACCAGGTCGCGGTACGGCGTACGGACCTGAAGATCCTCGGCGAGCAGCACTCCTGGCCGGCCCGGGCGGACGACGCGCTGATCCGCTCGGCCGTCGCGTCGGACGCGGCGGCGCTGGCGGTCTCGGACCAGGACCGGCAGGAGACGCAGGAGGCGCACGAGGTGCCGGTGGGCGGACTCGGGGCGCTGCTCCGCTGGAAGTGAGCGGGGAGCCGGGCCCGCTGGGGGGAGACCCCTAGCGGGCCCGCTCCACCCGGCGTTCGTCCCAGACCGGGTCCGGGGTCTCCCGGACCCGGCCGTCGCTGCCGAAGACCAGGTAGCGGTCGAAGGAGCGGGCGAACCAGCGGTCGTGCGTGACCGCGAGGACCGTGCCCTCGAAGGCCTCCAGGCCCTCCTGGAGCGCCTCCGCGGACTCCAGGTCCAGGTTGTCGGTCGGCTCGTCGAGCAGCAGTGCCGTCACGCCCTGGAGCTCCAGCAGCAGGATCTGGAAGCGGGCCTGCTGGCCGCCGGACAGGCGGTCGAACGTCTGCTCGGCCTGGTTCGTCAGCTCGTAGCGGCGCAGCCGGGACATCGCCGCGCCGCGGTCCTGTGCGTGTTCCTTCCACAGGATGTCGAGCAGGGTGCGGCCCTCCAGCTCCGGGTGCGCGTGCGTCTGCGCGAAGTGGCCGGGGACGACCCGGGCTCCCAGTTTCCAGTTGCCCGTGTGCGCCACGTCGCCGCCGGCGAGGAGACGCAGGAAGTGGGACTTGCCGGAGCCGTTGGAGCCGAGGACGGCGACCCGTTCGCCGTAGAAGACCTCCAGGTCGAAGGGCTTCATCAGCCCGGTGAGTTCGAGCCCTTCGCAGGTGACGGCCCGGACGCCGGTGCGGCCGCCCTTGAGCCGCATCCTGATGTCCTGCTCGCGGGGCGGCTCGGGCGGCGGCCCGGCCTCCTCGAACTTGCGCAGCCGGGTCTGGGCGGCCTGGTAACGGGAGGCCATCTCGTGGCTGACGGTGGCCGCCTGACGCAGGTTCAGCACCAGTTTCTTCAGCTGGGCGTGCTTCTCGTCCCAGCGCCTGCGCAACTCCTCGAAGCGGGCGAAGCGTTCACGCCGGGCGTCGTGGTACGTGCCGAAACCGCCGCCGTGCACCCAGGCGTCGGCACCCGCGGGGCCGGGTTCCAGGGAGATGATCCGCTGTGCGGCGCGGGCGAGGAGTTCGCGGTCGTGGGAGACGAAGAGGACGGTCTTGCGGGTCTCGGCGAGCCGTTCCTCCAGCCAGCGTTTGCCGGGGACGTCGAGGTAGTTGTCGGGCTCGTCGAGCAGGAGCACCTCGTCGGTGCCGCGCAGCAGTGCCTCCAGGACGAGCCGCTTCTGCTCGCCGCCGGAGAGGGTGCGGACCTGGCGCCACTGTGCCTTCTCGTAGGGGATGCCGAGCGCGGCCGTGGTGCACATGTCCCACAGCGTCTCGGCCTCGTAGCCGCGGGCCTCCGCCCAGTCGGAGAGGGCCTGGGCGTACTCGAGCTGGGCGGCCTCGTCGTCCACGGTCATGATGGCGTGCTCGGCGGTGTCCACGGCACGGGCCGCCTCGCGGAGGCGGGGGGTGGCGACGGACACGAGCAGGTCCCGTACGGTCGTCTCGTCGCGTACGGATCCGACGAACTGCCGCATCACGCCGAGTCCGCCGCCGACGGTGACGGTTCCGCCGTGCGGCTTGACCTCACCGGCGAGCATCCGGAGCAGGGTCGTCTTCCCGGCCCCGTTGGGCCCCACGAGGGCGACGACGGCCCCCTCCCCGACCCGGAACGACACATCACCCAGCAGCGCCCTTCCGTCAGGCAGGTAGTACTCCAGATGCGCGGCTTCGAGGTGACCCATGGGCGCGATTCTGTGCGGCCGGCGACGCGCGGGGCAAACTCATTTCCGCCGGGGGTGCGCGCCTGCGGGCCCGCCCCCCAGCGGCAACGGCTCAGACCCGGGCCAGGGGACGGTGCGGGCCCGTGGGCAGTTCCGCCTCTATCGCGTCGCCGGGGCGCACCACGCCCCCTTCCCGCACCACGCTCATGATCCCGGCCTTGCGGACGACGTTCCCCGCCTCGTCGCGGCCCACGACCCGCTTCAGCAGCCCGTCCTGGAAGGTGTCGATCTGGAGGCAGGGGTTGCGCAGGCCGGTCACCTCCACGACCGCGGTGTCGCCGATGCGCAGCAACGTGCCGGTCGGCAGACCGAGCAGATCGATGCCCTGCGTCGTGATGTTCTCGCCGAGGTCGCCCGGCGCCACCTTGAACCCTTCCTCACCGAGCTCCGCGAAGAGCTCCTCGTGCATGAGGTGCACCTGGCGCAGGTTCGGCTGGGTCGGATCCTGCGCGACGCGCGACCGGTGCTTGACCGTCACGCCGGCGTGCACGTCCCCCTCCACCCCGAGACCGGCGAGCAGCCTGATGCTGTCCCGGTTCGGCTTGGTGAACGAGTACTCCCCGTTGCTGCTGACCGCCGTCACTCGCCCGTTCATCCCTCGGTTCCCCCTCTTCGGTCATGATGATCACCCTGAGCCTGCCCGTGGACGGTCGGTGTGTCCACCCCCCTCCGGGTACCCGCACGCCATGACGCCCCCCGTCCTGCCCCGCCCGAGCCACGGCGCGAACCATGGCGCCCTGTGGTTCGCGGCCGCCGCCGCCCTCGCGGCGACCCGCACCCCCCGGGCCCGCCGCGCCGCGACCCGCGGGCTGGCCTCGCTCGTCCTCGCCTCCCTCACCGTCGACGCCCTCGGCAGGCGCACGGTCCGCCATCCTCGCCCGGTCCCGGTGATCCGGCAGGTGAAGCGGCGGCCGGTCACCGCCTCGTTCCCCTCCGGACACGCCGCGTCGGCCGCCGCATTCGCGACCGGTGTCGCCCTGGAGTCCCCCGCCTGGGGCATCGTCGTCGCCCCGGTGGCCGCCTCCGTCGTCCTCTCTCGCGCCCACAGCGGCGCGCACCACCCGGGCGACGTCCTGGCGGGCGCGGCCCTGGGCGTGGGTGCCGCGTTCGCCGCACGGAGCATGGTGCCGACGCGCGGCCAGGTCGCCCCGCCGGCCCGGCCCCGCGCCGAGGCCCCGGCGCTGCCGGACGGCGAGGGACTCGTGCTGGTGGCGAACACCGCCGCGGGGAGCGCCGAGCGGGTCCGTGCCCTGCGGGACGCGCTCCCCCGGGCCGAGGTCGTCGAGTGCGAGCCGGGCGACGTGCCCGCGGAGTTGGCGAAGGCGGCCACCCGTGCCCGGGTCCTCGGCGTGTGCGGCGGGGACGGCACCGTGAACGCCGCCGCCCGTGTGGCGCTCCGCTCCGGCCTGCCCCTCGCGGTGCTGCCGGGCGGGACCCTCAACCACTTCGCCTACGACCTGGGCATCGAGGACGTACGCGATCTCGCCCAGGCACTGCGTGCGGGTGACGCCGTGCGCGTGGACGTGGGCCGGTACTCCTGCGGTGGGCAGCACGGCGTCTTCCTCAACACGTGCAGTGTCGGCGTCTACCCGGAGCTCGTGCGCGAGCGGGAGCGCTGGTCGCACCGGATCGGCGGCTGGCCCGCCGGCGTGCTCGCGGCCCTGCGCGTGCTGCGGGCCGACCGGCACCCGCTGGAGGCCGAGGTCCAGGGCCGTACGCGCCCGTTGTGGCTGCTGTTCGCCGGGAACGGCACCTATCACCGCATGGGGCTGGCGCCCGGGCGCCGGAAGGACCTCGCGGACGGGCAGCTCGACGTGCGGGTCGTGCACGGCGGGCGCCGGCCGGCGGTCCGGCTGCTCGCCGCCGCCGTCGCGGGGCCGCTGACCCGCTCCCCCGCCCACGCCGCCGTCCAGGTGGGACGGCTGCGCCTGGACCACGTGGCGCCCGGCACGCTCCTCGCCTACGACGGTGAAGTCACCGAGGTGGAGGGCCGCGTGACGCTGGAGAAGCTGCCCGAGGCCCTGACCGTCTACCGTCCGATCCCCGCCTGACTGACATACCGTCAGTCCATATAGCGGGAATGCGGTCTCAATATGCGGCCGGACTGCGTACGGTGATCCCATACCGACCCGACACGAAGGGGTGGGATCCGCCATGCCGGAACCACGGGAAACCGCCGTCTACACGCACGGGCACCACGAGTCGGTGCTGCGTTCGCACACCTGGCGGACCGCCGCCAACTCGGCCGCCTATCTGGTGCCGTCGCTCCGCCCCCACATGAAGATCCTGGACGTCGGATGCGGGCCGGGCACCATCACCGCCGACCTGGCCGGGCTGGTGCCCGACGGGCATGTCACCGGCGTCGACCGGGAGCCGGGGATCCTGGAGCGGGCGCGTGCCACGGCTGCCGAGCGGGGTCTGGCCAACGTCGACTTCGCGGTCGCCGACGTGCACGCCCTGGACTACCCGGACGACACCTTCTGTGTGGTGCACGCCCACCAGGTGCTGCAACACGTGGGGGATCCGGTGCGGGCGCTGCGCGAGATGAGGCGGGTGCTGAAACCCAGGGGCTTCCTCGCCGTGCGGGACGCGGACTACGAGGCGATGACCTGGTTTCCGGCGTCCGAGGGGCTCGACCGCTGGCTGGACCTCTACCGCCGGGTCGCCCGGGCCAACGGCGGTGAGCCGGACGCCGGGCGCCGGCTGAAGGCGTGGGCGCTGCGAGCGGGGTTCACGGACGTCACGGCGACCTCCGGGACGTGGACGTTCGCCACGCCCGAGGAGCGGGCCTGGTGGAGCGGGCTGTGGGCCGACCGGACGCTGGCGTCGGAGTACGCGGACCGGGCCCTGCGGGGCGGGCACGCGAGCGAGGCGGAACTGCGGGCCGCGGCCGAGGCCTGGCGGGAGTGGGGGGAGCGGGAGGACGGCTGGTTCAGCGTCCTGCACGGAGAAATTCTCTGTCGGAAGGACGCCTGAAACACAGATTCGGGGACACCCTAAAAGCAGGAGGTTCGAATTATGGTTCCCATCCTGCTGGTGCTGCTTCTGGCGTTGGTTCTGTTCGGTGCCGGATTTGCAGTAAAGGTTCTCTGGTGGATCGCGCTCGCGGTTCTCGTTGTGTGGCTGCTGGGATTCTTCGTCCGCGGTACGTCGGCGGCCGGAGGCAGGGGCCGCTGGTACAGGTGGTGAATTAGCCCCCGTCGCGGGGCAGCAGCGGTCCGAGCGGCCCGAGGTCCAGGTTGAGGTCCTCGGGCCGCAGTCCGTAGCGGTCCCGCAGTTCCGCCATCCGCTCCTCCAGCAGCATGAGCGTGAGGCCGATCCGCTCCTCCTGCTCCTCGCTCAGATCCCCCACGTCGAACCGGCGCAGCGCTTGGCGCTCCATGAGCTGGCGCAGCAACTCCACCACCGTGAGCACGAGTTTGACCAGGTCACGCTCGACGGTGTCGGGTTCCAGGTCCAGCCGGTTGCGGCGCGGCCGCGGGTCCTGCGCGGGCTGGTCGGACGACGTCACAGCAACTCCTCGAACGGGGAAGGCACCTGGGCGTTCACCGAGCTGATGAGCGCGTTGAGGTCGATACGGACGAGGTCGACGTCGGCGATGCGCAGCGTGACGTCCCCCGTGATCACGACACCGCCGGCGAGCAGCCGGTCGAGCAGGTCCACGAGGGCGACCTCACGGCGTTCCACTACGGTCACTGCTTCTTCCCGTCGGTCATGTGGCCTCCCCGGCGAACGAATAGGCCGCCCAGGGGCCGGTGAGTTCGACGCGCATTCCGGGCACCTCGCCCTTCGTGCGGTCCACCATTTCCACGAATTCCTCGGAATGCGCGCGCGGCACGAGATAGGCGGCGTTCAGTACGTTACGCCCGGTCGCTTTGGAAAGCGCGGGGTTCTGCGGGGGATGCAGCCGGGAATCCTCTGCGAATGCGGAAAGCTCCTCGTGCAGTCGGGTCGAAAAGCTTTCCGCCTTCTGCCACATCTCCTCGTGCGACCTGGTCTGCATACGCCGCTGCCGCAGGTAGTCGCGGCCCGATGTGGCCTTCTGCGCGGGCCGGGCGCTCTCCTGCGGTTCGGACTCGGCGTACACCTTCACACCCCACTCGACCCGGCCCTCCAGGCGGTCGAGGGTGCGCCGGAAGTCCTCTTCGCGGGCCTCCATCATCGTCCGCACGCCGCTGTCGTCCCGGAAGACGGTGCCGAGCCGCAGCGGCAGCGGGGTCGTGACGGTGGTGAGCGCGTCGATCACGCCCTGGTGGGCGCGGGCGGTCTCGGTGAGCCAGTCCAGGTCCTCCAGATGGGCGCGGAGCGGTTCCTCCGCGAAGTCCCGCTCCGGTACGTGGCTGACCACGGCCACGAGGCCGTGGTGGTTCAGCGCTCTGGGCGGATCGCCCGCCACCCCCGACAGCTGGGACTGGAGAGGCGTACCGAAGGGGCGGCAGACGGCGTAGACGTACCGCAGTCCGGTCACGGTGCCTCCTTCTTCTGCGCGCGGCCGGGCTCCAGTTCCTCCAGCCGGGCCAGCCTCTCGCGCAACTCGGCGTTCTCACGGGTCAGTTCATCACGGCGGGCCCGCGAGCTCAGTGCCGGGTCGGTCTCCCACCAGTCGATGCCCATCTCCTTCGCCTTGTCCACCGAGGCGACGATCAAACGCAGCTTGATGGTGAGCAGTTCGATGTCGAGCAGGTTGATGCGGATGTCGCCCGCGATGACGATGCCCTTGTCGAGCACCCGTTCCAGGATGTCGGCGAGGTTGGCGCCGCTTCCCTGGCCGTAGGGTTCGGGCATCCTGCTGGGCGTCGTCATCGCCGGCTCCCGCCTTCGGCGTACTCGTCCTCGTACTCGTCGGCCTCGTCACCCTCTTCGTCCTCGTACTCCCCTTCGGCCTCTTCCTCGGGCTCGTCCTCGGGCTCCTCCTCGGGCTCCTCCTCGGGCTCTTCCTCCTCGTCGTACTCGGCCTCCGCTTCGTCCTCGTACTCGCCCTCGGGTTCCTCCTCGCCTTCCTCCTCCGGCTCCTCGGCGTACTCGTCCTCGGGCTCCTCGGACTCCTCGGACTCCTCCTCGGCGAGCGCGTCCTCGTGACTGCGGACGACCTCGCCGTCGCGGATCTCGCCGCGCCAGCCGTCCTCCGCCTCGCCCTTGAGCGTGACGAAGCGGACGAAGTTCTTCAGGTCGAGCCGGGCGCGGCGGCCCTGGGCGCGCCAGATGTTGCCGGTCTTCTCGAAGAAGCCGGACGGGTAGTACTCGATGACCAGCAGGACCCGTGTGAGGTCGTCGGTGATCCGGTGGAAGGAGACGACGCCCTTCGTCGTGCCCTTGGCGCCCTCCGAGGTCCACGCGATGCGGTTGTCCGGCACCTGCTCGGTCGTGTGCGCCTTCCAGCTGCGGTTGGACCAGAAGACCTTCAACTGCCAGTCGGAGTGGGTGTCGTCGTCGCGGCTCGCGCTCTTGACGCCCTTCGCGAAGGTGCTGAAGTCCTGGTACTGGGTCCACTGGTCGTAGGCGGTGCGCACGGGCACGCCGACGTCGATGTGCTCGATGATGACGGTCGGCTTGTTGCCGGAACGGCCCTTGCCCTTCCCCTTGCCGCCGCCCAGGTTCTTCAGGGCGCCGGTCACGCTGTCCTTGGCGCGCGAGGCGCCGGTCTCCAGGGCGGCGCGCAGCGGTCCCTTGCCCTCGGCGAGCTTGCGGCCGCCGTCGAGGGCGAGCTTGGCGAAGCCGGGGCTCTTGCCCTCGGCGATGTCGTTCAGTCTGACGGTGGTCTCGCCGAGCTTGCGGCCCACGCCGGTCAGCATCCGGGTGGCCTGGGCGGCGAGGTACTCCTGCAGTTCGGCCTTCAGCCGGTCGGCGGCCTCGCTGTGGGCCACGTCGGTGAGCGGGTTCTTCGTCGCTCCGCTTGCGGCGGAGGACGCGGATCCGAGCGTGTCGGTCATCCCTCACCGCCTCCCTTCGGCAGCCGGGTCCGGGAGCTGCCGCCCCGGTTCCCGGCGGAGGTCGCCTTCTTCGCGGCCGTGCCCTTCTTCGCCGCCTTCGGGCCCGCCGTCTTCTTGGCGGGGGCCTTCTTCGCGGGTGCCTTCTTGGCGGGGGCCTTCTTCGCCGCCTTCTTCGCGGGTGCCTTCTTGGCCGGGGCCTTCTTCGCCGCCTCCTCCGGGGCCGGCTCCGGCTCCTCGTCCTCGTCCGGCGCGGAGTCCTCGGGCTCCTGGGGCTCCTCGTCCTCGACGTCCTCGGCACCGGCGCCGCCGGGCACCGCGCCCGCCAACTGGTCACGCACCTGGGCCGTACGCCCGTGCAGCCGGTCGGCGAAGGCGTCGAGCTGCCGCTCGACCATGGCCCCGGAGGCCGCCTTGCCGACACCGCGCAGGTCCTGCCGCAGCTGGTCCCCGATCTCCTTGACCTGCGGATTGTTCCGCAGCTGCTGCTGGACCAGGTCCGCGACCATGCGCGGGCTCAGGTTCATCCGCTTCCCGGCCGCCAGGCCGCCGATGGCCACCGCCATCTTCAGCTTCTTGGTCCGGCCCAGGAGATATCCGGCCCCCACGGCGAGGCCCAGTCCCATTCGGTTCATCGTGTCGTCCCGTTACCCGTTCCCGCGCTCCCGCGCGAAGCGATCTCCAACCGGTCGAGGAGGTCGTCCTCAAGACGGTCGAACTCCTCCTCGGTGATCTCACCGGCCTCCAACTGCTCCTCCAGACGGGACAGTTCGGCCCGGACCGTGGCGGGGTCGTAGTAGATCCGCTCGGCCTCCTGGAGCACCTGTCTGATGGCCCAGGCGCTGCCGCGCACGGGTGCGAACGGCAGCAGCAGCACCTCCGATATCAGGCCCACGTCGTCACCCCGCTCCGGCGTCCGTGCCGCTCGCCACCGTGCCCGCCGGCTCGGTCGGGCCGGGCTCGACGAAGCTGTACGGCGGCAGCGGTCCGTTGACCCGCACCTCCAGGTGCGGCAGGTCCTTGCGGGCCTCTTCCACGGCTGCCAGGAAGGTGTCGGCCGACTTCCGGTCCACCAGGAACGACACGTTGGCCAGCCAGCCGGTGGACTCGGGACCCACGCTTACGGCCTCGGCAGCCGGTTCCAGCACGCGCTGGAGTGCGGCGGCGTCCTCGGCCTCCCGGGCCTTGACGGCGGCCGCGACCATCTCGCCGAGCCGGATCTTGTCGTCGTAACTGCCGCCGCCCGCCTGGCGGTTGGCCTCGGCGAGACCACGGATCTCCGGGTTCTCGGCCATCACCTGGTGCAGTACGGCCTCTTCGACGTGGTTGGCCTTGACGTTGTACTCGACCCGGCCGTCGAGGGCCCGCAGGCGCTCCTTGTAGTGCTCGGCGCGCTCGGCGAGGACCGCCGTGATCGAGTTGTCGTCCGGGGCGACGCTGCCGAACCGCATGGGCAGCACACAGCCGGCCGCGCCCGCCTCGCTGAGCACGTTCTGGTGGGCGAGCAGGTCCTTGCGCTTGGGCCGCAGCCCTTCGGGCGCCTCGCTCACCACGGCGGCCAGGTCGCCCTCGCGCAGGATGCGCACCGGGCGTGGCGGGTCGCCGACGCCGCCCATGCCCTCGGGGAGCCCGGGGTGCGAGCTCGCCGCGATGCCGTAGACGTAGGTGCTCACTCCTGCTCCTCCTTCCGGCGGGCGGACGTGCTCTTACGGGCTCGCGGACGGGACTCGGTCTCCTGCTCGGAGCCTTCGGAACGCGCCTGCTTGAAGGCGTCGGAGATGGTCTCGGCGGCGCCGGACAGCGCCCCCTTGGACTTGCCGCGCGCGCCGGACTCGGTCATCTCCCCCACCAGGTCGGGCAGGCCCGGGTCCTTGCGCGGCCCGGCCTCCAGGTCGAGCCGGTTGCACGCCTCGGCGAAGCGCAGATAGGTGTCGACGCTGGCGACGACGACGCGAACGTCGATCTTGAGGATCTCGATGCCGACCAGGGAGACTCGCACGAATGCGTCGATGACGAGCCCCCTGTCCAGAACAAGTTCAAGCACGTCGTAGAGACCGCTGCTGCCGCCTCCGCCGCCGGTCTGCTGTGCCGGTACGACTGTCATGCCGGATGTCCCTCCTTGTCTGTGGGTGCGGGTCCGGTCGGGCGGCCTAGTGACCGCCGGTCCTTCGCGGGTCGGACCGCCCCCGCTCGTAGCGGCGGACGCGGCGATAACCCGTGAGTTGCCCTCGGGCGTCGAGCTCCACCTGATAGCTCGCCATCAGGCTCATCGTGTCGGGCACGCGCTCGAGTTCGAGGACCTCGACCTCCAGCGCCCAGCCCTGCTCGGTCTGCTCGAAGGACGACACGGACTCGGCGGTCATGCCGGTGAGCTCCGCGAGCTGGCCGCGCGCGTGGCGCAGCACCTCCATGGGGCTCGGCCGGTCGTCGGCCGTGTTGTCAGTGGATTTGCGAGGATTCTGGGAGTCCTGAGATTTCTGTGAACTCTGTGACTCTTGCGTGTTGTTTGTGTTCGACATGGCCACCTCCCCCTCCGTGTGGCCGCAAGAGTGTTCGCCAAACCTCTACGGGCGCATGCATCTGCCACCCGCCGCGGGCCACGGGTGTGGCTCAGCCGCGCAGGGCGTTCAGCCGCCGCCGGGCCGGTCCCAGTGCCCGGCCTCGGGTGAGCAGACCCGACCAGGGGTCGGTGCGGGCCTGCTCGACGGCGTCGGCGATGGTCCAGCGGCGGGCATGCAGCTCCGGGTCGTCCAGCTGGTCCCAGGTGATCGGGGTGGCCACGGGCGCGCCCGGCCGGGGCCGGACCGTGAACGGCGCGACGGCGGTCTGCGCGTAGGCGTTGCGCTGCACGTCGAGGTAGAGCCGCTCACCGCGGTCCTTCTTGCGGGCGGCGGTGGTCAGCCGATCGGGGTGGGCGTCGGCGAGGGTGCCGGCGACGTCGTGGGCGAAGGAGCGCACCTCGTCGAAGTCGTGCCGGCCGTTCAACGGCACGATCAGGTGCAGCCCGCGCGATCCGGTGGTCATCAGCGCCGAGGGCAGCTCCAGCTCGTCCAGCAGCTGCCCAAGCAGCCGGGCGGCCTCGCGTACGGCGTCGAAGTCGTCCCCCGCCGGATCCAGGTCGAAGACCAGCCGGTCGGGGTGGTCGACGCTGTCGGCGCGGGACAGCCACCGGTGCAGCGTGACGGCGGCCTGGTCGGCCAGGTAGAGGAGGGTGGCGGTGTCGTCGCAGACCACGTGGCGGACGGTGCCGCCCTCCTTGGCCACCTCGACGCGGGTGATCCACTCCGGGTAGTGGTCCGGGGTGTTCTTCTGCATGAACGTGGGCCCGTCGAGCCCGTCCGGGTGCCGCTCCAGCATCAGCGGACGGCCGCGCAGGTGCGGCAGCATGAAGGGCGCGACGGCGCGGTGGTAGTCCACCAGGTCGCCCTTGGTGTACTCCTTGGCGTCCCCGCCGCCGGGGAAGAGCACCTTGTCCGGCCGGTGGACCTCCACGGTGCGGCGGCCGGCCCGCACCCTGCGCGTGCCGTCGCCGCCGCTCACGGCACGACCGCCTCCTCCACCAGCAGCCGCCCGGCCGCCGCGACGGACTCGGCGTCGATACCCGCGGCGTGCAGCTGTTCGTCCGGGGAGGCCGAGCCCGGCATGCTCCGTACGGCGAGCCGTACCAGGCGCGGTACGGGGCGTCCGTCGCCGAAGGCTTCCAGGACCGCGTCGCCGATGCCGCCCTCCGGGTGGTGGTCCTCCACGGTCACCAGGCAGCCGGTCTCCTCGGCGGCCCGGCGCAGGGTGGCCCGGTCGACGGGCTTCACCGAGTACAGGTCGATCACCCGCGCCCGGATGCCCGCCCGCTCCAGGGCGTCGGCGGCGGCCAGTGCCTCGTGCACGGTGACGCCGGCCGCGACGAGGGTCAGCCGGTCGCGGTCGGAGGAGCGCAGCACCTTGCTCCCGCCGACCGGGAACTCCTCGTCCGGGCCGTAGATCACGGGGCTCTCGCCGCGCGAGGTGCGCAGGTAGCGGACGCCCTCCAGGCCTGCCATCGTGCCGACGAGCCTCGCGGTCTGGTTGGCGTCGCAGGGGTACAGCACGGTCGAGCCGTGCACCGCCCGCATCATCGCCAGGTCCTCCAGACCCATCTGGCTGGGCCCGTCCTGGCCGATGGCGACGCCCGCGTGCGAGCCGACGAGGTTGATGCCGGAGCCGCTGACGGACGCCATCCGGACGAAGTCGTGGGCCCGGGTCAGGAAGGCGGCGAAGGTGGCGGCGTACGGCACCCAGCCGCGTGCCGCGAGTCCGACGGCCGAGGCGACCAGCTGCTGCTCGGCGATGTAGCACTCGAAGTAGCGGTCGGGGTGCTCCTTGGCGAAGAACTCCGCGCGGGTGGAGTCGCCGACCTCGCCGTCCAGGGCGACGATGTCGCCGCGGCCGGTCCCCAGGGCGGCCAGGGCCTCGCCGAAGGCGTTGCGGGTGGCGACCTCCTCGCCCTTGTCCCAGGTCGGGAGTTCGAAGTTCCCGGTGTGGACGGAGTGCAGCATGCGCGCGGCGGGCGGCTCCTGCACCTGGACGCGGATGTCGCGCGGGCCGCCGAGTTCGGCGATCGCGTCGTCGGCCTCGGGCAGCGGCTTGCCGTGCAGGCCCTCGCGGTCCTGGACGCCCTCGACGCCCTTGCCCTTGAGGGTGCGGGCGAGGATCGCGGTGGGCTGGCCCTTGGTGGACGCGGCCTCTCCGTAGGCGCGGTCGATCGCGTCCACGTCGTGCCCGTCGACCTCGATGGTGTGCCAGTCGAAGGCCTGGAAGCGGCGGGCGTAGGCGTCCAGGTCGTGGCCGTGCCGGGTCGGGCCGCGCTGGCCGAGCCGGTTGACGTCGACGATCACGGTGAGGTTGTCCAGGTGCTCGTACCCGGCGTGCTCGGCGGCCTCCCACACGGATCCCTCGGCCAGTTCGCTGTCGCCGCACAGCACCCAGGTGCGGTAGCCGGTGCGGTCCAGCCGCTTGCCGGCGAGCGCGATGCCGACCCCGACCGGCAGGCCCTGCCCGAGCGAGCCGGTGGCCGTCTCGACCCAGGGCAGGCGCTGGGGTGTGGGGTGCCCTTCGAGTCGGCTGCCCAGCTTGCGGAAGGTGAGCAGCTCCTCGTCGTCGATGGCGCCGGCCGCCTTGTACGCGGAGTACAGCAACGGGGAGGCGTGTCCCTTGGAGAGGACGAAACGGTCGT
Organism: Streptomyces sp. SID5464; assembly: GCF_009862985.1. NCBI lineage: Bacteria > Bacillati > Actinomycetota > Actinomycetes > Kitasatosporales > Streptomycetaceae > Streptomyces > Streptomyces sp. SID5464. Next base: position 31,032 of record NZ_WWIQ01000004.1, read on the forward strand.
TGCCGGGGTGGGCGGGGCGGTCGAAGTCGTAGCGGAGGTGGTGCGCGAGCAGGACGGCCATCAGATCGGCCGCGGACATGGAGGACGTCGGGTGCCCGGAGCCGGCGGCGGCGGCAGCGCGGACACTGTCCACGCGCAGCTGCTGTCCGAGGTCGGTGAGTTCACCGGTGTTCATGAGTCTCCTTTCGCGGAGTCGTCCGGGACGTCGGACCGCTTGACGGGACCGGGAGCGGTGTCGGGTCCGGGGGGTGGCTGACCGGCCGGGGGCTCCGGGACGGCCCCGGGCTGCTTCTCGGCACCTTCACGGCCGGGCTGCTTCTCGGCGGGCTCGCCGCCGGGCTGCTTCTCGGCGGGCTCGCCGCCGGCCTGGTTCGTGGCGGGTTCGCCGCCGGGCTGATTCTTGGCGGGTTCACCGCCAGGCTG
>NZ_WWIQ01000004.1:31607-111658 GCF_009862985.1 Streptomyces sp. SID5464
GCTGCCCCTTCGCGGGCTCACCGCCAGGCTGCCCCTTCGCGGGCTCACCACCGGGCGGTCCCTTGGCCGGCTCGTCGGCCGGCCAGGTCCTGGACGGCTCACCACCCGACTGCCCCTTCGCGGGCTCAGCCGCAGCCTGGCCCCGAGTCGGCTCGCCACCGACCTGGCTCCTGGCGGGCTCGCCGCCGGGCCGTCCCTTCGTCGGCTCGCCGCTCAGCCGGCCCTTGGCGGATCCGCCCCCGAGCGGTCCCTTGGCCGGCTCGTCGGTCGGCCAGGTACTGGTCGGTTCAGCACCGGGGCGGCCCTTGGCCAGTTCCTCCTCCGAGCGGCGCTGCGCGGTCCCGGATCCGGGCCGGTTCTGCATCGCGCCGGATCCGGGCTGCCCCTTCGCGGGTTCGTCTCCGGCCCGGCCCTGCAAGGACCCCGCGCCGGTCCCCCCTTCGTGCGTGTCGGCCGCGACCGCCGCCCCCGGCCCCGAGCGGGCGCTCGCCTCCTGCCGCTGCTCCGGCCCGCCCGGCACCCGGGCCAGCTCCGGTGACGACGTGTCCAGCGGCACGGACCAGGACCGGACGAGCCCCAACTGCACGGCCTGGCGCGGCAGTACCGCGTCCAGCAGCCAGTCGGCGGCGACCCGGACCCGGTTTCCCGGCATCGCGGCGAGGTGGTAGCCCCGCGCCACCGCACCCGCCGGCACCCCGGACAGGGGCACGCCGAGCGGGTTGGCGGCGGCCTTCGCACCGCCCAGGTCGACGACGAAGCCCAGGTCGCGATGGCGGTAGGGCTTGCGCGCGCCGCCCAGGCCGAGCGAGGCCGCGACGTTCTCCGCCGCGACCTTGCCGTGCCGCCAGGCGTGCTGCGCGGTCATCGGCGTGTAGCTGCCCGGCTTCTCCAGATCCGGCACCGCGGCCACGTCACCGCAGGCGAACAGCTCGGGCCGGCCCGGCACTTGGAGGTGCGGGTCGACGAGCAGCCGTCCCTTCTCCAAAGGCAGCCCGAGGGACTCGACCAGCGGGTCGGGCCGTACGCCCACGCACCACACCAGGGTCCGGGTCTCGACGAACTCGCCGTCGGTCAGCACGACCCCGTCGGGCGTGGCCTCCTTCACGGAGGTTCCCATCCGCACGTCCACGCCCCGCTGCCGCAGCACCCGGTCGGCGGTGGCGGACAGCTTCTCGTCCATCTCGGGCAGCACGCGGGGCGCCACGTCCAGCAGCATCCAGCGCGGCCGCATGCCCTGCCGCAGCGGGTGCTTGCGGACCTGCGCGTCGGTGAACATCTGCCCGTGCGCGGCGACCTCCGTACCGGTGTATCCGGCGCCGACCACGACGAAGGTGCACCGGGCGGCGCAGGTCTTGGGGTCGTCGGCCGCGGCTGCCAGCTCCACCTGCCGCGTCACGTGATCGCGCAGGTACAGCGCCTCCGGCAGCCCGCGGAAGCCGTGCGCGTACTCGGCGACCCCCGGGATCGGCAGCAGCTTGTTGACGCTGCCCGCGGCGAGCACCAGCCGGTCGTAGGCGAGCGTGCCGCCGTCCCCCTCGGGCCCGGTGTAGTGCAGGGTCCGTCCGTCGAGGTCGACCCGGTCGGCCTCGCCCAGCACCAGCCGTACGTCCGGCAGCGTGTCCGAGAGGGAGACCGTGACCCGGCGCGGCTCCAGGACACCGGCGGCGACCTGGGGCAGCAGGGGCAGATACAGGAAGTAGTCGGTCGGGTTCAGCAGGGTGATGTGCGCCCGCCCCCGGGTCGTCCGGGCCAGGGTGCGGGCCGCGCGGTACCCGGCGAAACCGGCACCGACGATCACGATGCGGGGTCGACTCACGGTTCACTCGCTTCCGGCGCTGTCGCGTAGCTGGGGAGCCTTCCGCGTCCCCCTGGCCAGGGCACCCAAACGTCCGCCGGGCTCCTCTCGCCCGAACGCCGCCGGTTTCCGGAACGGCGCCCGGGTACCCGGTGCGGGATACGGACCGCCGACGTCGCGGAGGCACTCCCCCATGCCCGAGTACGGTTATTTCCTCTCGTGCGAGCAGTACGGACCCGCCGAGCTGATCGAGCAGGCCCGGATGGCCGAGCAGGCCGGATTCCAGGCGCTGTGGATCTCGGACCACTACCACCCGTGGAACGACGAGCAGGGCCAGAGCCCGTTCGTGTGGTCGGTGATCGGCGCGCTCTCCGAGGCGGTGTCCCTGCCGATCGAGACGGCGGTGACCTGCCCGACCGTGCGGATGCACCCGGCGGTGGTGGCGCAGGCCGCGGCGACCAGCGCCGTGATGACGGACAACCGCTTCCGGCTGGGTGTCGGCTCCGGCGAGGCTCTCAACGAGCACATCCTGGGCGACCACTGGCCGCCGGCCCACGTCCGTCTGGACATGCTGGAGGAGGCCATCCAGGTGATGCGCCGGCTGTTCACCGGCGAGGAGGTCAATCACCACGGCCCGCACTACACGGTGGAGAACGCCCGCCTCTACACGGTCCCGGACGAGCCGATCCCGATCGACATCTCCGGCTTCGGCCCGGCGGCCACGCAGCTCGCCTCCCGCGTCGGCGACGGCTACATCACCATCGAGCCGGACGAGGCGATGGTGGAGCAGTACCGCAAGGGCGGAGGCGGCGGAAAACTCGTCAGCGGTGGCACGAAGGTCTGCTACGACACCGACAAGGACGAGGCCGTGACGACCGTCCACCGGCTCTGGGCGAACGAGCAGCTGCCCGGCGAGTTGGGCCAGGTGCTGCCCTCCCCGAAACACTTCGAGCAGGCGCAGCAGCTGGTCACCGAGGACATGGTGCGTGCGAACCGGGTGTGCGGCGACGACGTGGACGAGCACGTGGCCGAGCTGAAGCAGTTCGCGGACGCGGGTTTCGACCGGGTCTACGTCAACCAGATCGGCCCGGACCTGCGCGGTTTCTTCGACTTCTACCGCACGAAGGTGCTGCCGCAGCTCCAGCAGGCCGCCTGAGGGAAGGCGGGGCGACCCGATGGAACTCCACCGTCCCGTCGTGTCCGTGTACACGGTGCCGACGGACGCTCCCGAGGCGGACGGCACGCTGGCCTGGGACTCCACGACCGTGGTGATCTGCGAGGTGTCGGCGGGTGACGCGACCGGCACGGGCTGGACGTACGGCCCGGCGGCCGTCGGCGACTTCCTCACCGCCGAACTCGCCCCGCTGGTCGAGGGCATGAGCGCCCTGGACATCCCGGCGGCGCACGACGCGATGTGCCGGTCGGTGCGCAACGCGGGCCGCCCGGGCATCGCGTCCTGCGCGATCTCCGCCCTGGACATCGCCCTGTGGGACCTCAAGGCCCGGCTGCTGGAACTCCCCCTGGCCCGGCTGCTGGGGGTCCGGCGCGAGCGGGTGCCGGTGTACGGCAGCGGGGGCTTCACGACGTACCACGACACGCATCTGGCAGCGCAGCTGAACGGCTGGGTGCACGGGCAGCACATCCCGCGCGTGAAGATCAAGGTCGGCGAGGGGTGGGGCCGGGAGGTGGCCCGCGACCTGCACCGCGTGCGGGCCGCGCGCCAGGTCATCGGCCCGGACGCGGAGTTGTACGTCGACGCCAACGGCGCCTACACCCGCAAGCAGGCGGTGCGCGTCGGCCACGCCCTCGCCGAGCACGGCGTGGGCTGGTTCGAGGAGCCGGTGTCCTCGGACGACCTGACGGGCCTCCGGCTGGTCCGGGACGCGGTGGTGTGCGACGTGACGGCCGGGGAGTACGGCTTCGACCTGCCCTACTTCGCGCGGATGATCGCGGCGGGGGCGGTCGACTGCCTCCAGGTCGACGCGACCCGCTGCGGCGGCCTGACCGAGTTCCTGCGCGCGGCCGCCCTGGCCCATGCCCACGGCCTGGAGGTCTCCGCGCACTGTGCCCCGCACGCCCACGCGGCGGCGGCCGCCTCGCTCCCCAATGTCCGGCACCTCGAGTGGTTCCACGACCATGTCCGCATCGAGGACATGTTCTTCGACGGCGCCCTGGACCCCACGGGCGGCACGGTCCGCCCGGTCCAGGGCGTGGGCCACGGGCTCACCCTGCGGACGCAGGAGGTGGCGGAGTACCGGGTCTCCTAGACCTACCGGTGAGTCGAGGAGACCTACCGGCGGGCCTGCCCGGCCAGTTTGCGTGCGGCCAGGGCGCCCGCCGCCCCCACGGTCAGGGCCGCGCCGACCCGCCGCCGGTTCCGTGAGACCCACTGCTGCGGGCTGTGGTGCACGGCCTCGTCGTCGAACCGCCCGTGCGCGCCGAAGTCGTGGCCCTGCCGCCCGTCCGCCGGGGCCCACAGGTTGGCCGGCCCGTCGTGCCGGTCCCCCTCCTGCTGTGACCCGAAGCCCGTGCGCGCCAGATAGCGGTCCAGCAGCCCGGGGACGACGGCGTTGGCGAGGAGCGTGGCGGCCGTCGATGCGCCCACCCAGTACTCCCGGCGCCGCGCGTGCGACGCCGCATACACGATCGCCCGGGCCGCGACCTCCGGCTGGTACACCGGAGCGACCGGCCGGGCCCGGCCCCGCATGCGGTTCAGCACCCAGTCGAACTGCGGGGTGTTGAGGCCGGGCAACTGCACCATCGTCGTGCGCACCGCACTGCGCGTGTGGAGCAGTTCGCAGCGCAGGGACTCGTTGAACCCCTGGATCGCGTGCTTGGCCCCGCAGTACGCCGACTGGAGCGGGATGCCCCGGTAGGCGAGCGCGGAGCCGACCTGCACGATCGTGCCGCGGTCGCGCGGCAGCATGTGCCGCAGGGCCGCCCGGGTGCCGAACACATAGCCCAGATAGGTCACTTCGGTGACGCGGCGGAACTCGTCGGGGCCGATCTCCGTGAACGGCGCGAAGACCCCGGTGAAGGCGTTGTTGACCCAGACGTCGATGGGGCCGAAGGTGTCGACGACCTGCTGGGCGGCGTCGTCGACGGCCTTGGCGTCGGAGACGTCCGCGCTGATCACGAGGGCCTCGCCCCCGGCGCGCCGCACGTCGTCGGCCGCGGCGGCGAGCCCTTCGGTTCCCCGGGCCACCAGGGCGACCCGGTCGCCCCCGGCGGCGAAGGCCCGGGCCGTGGCCCGTCCCACGCCGCCGCTGGCTCCGGTCACCACGACGACGCGGCCGTGCGGTGTATCTGTCGTGCGCATGCTTTATCACGCCCCACGGGGCACGTCGGGGTCGTCCGCCGGCCGCGGGGGCACCACACCGGGGGCCGGCCCGCCGGCGGCGCCGGCCACGGGTCCGGCGGCGGGCGGGGCCGGCGGCACGGGCGGCACACCGCCGGGCACCCCGGTTCCCCGGCCGGTGCTCTCGTGCCCCGGCGTCATGCCGACCGCGTGCGCCGGGCCCGGGCGGGAAGCGGACGGGCGGGCCACGCCGCGCAGCACGTACGCGAGGGCGCCCAGGATCGCGGCGGTGATCAGCGCGGCGGCCCAGTCGGGCAGGCCGAGGGCGAGGGCCAGTCCCACGGCGAGCGCGAGGGCCGCGCCCGCGTACAGGGCGAGGGCGCCGGACGCGGCGTACAGCATCGCCTTGCGGCGCTGCCTGCGCGTCTGCTCCCGCAGTTCGTCCCGGACGGTCTCGCGCGCCACCTGTGCCAGCTCGTCGACCAGTTGCTTGTCCAGATGCTCCAGGTGATCCAGCGGCTTCATGCCTGGCCGGGTACCCTCGCCCCCTGGTGCGTAACTAGGCTCGGCGTCATGGAGATTCTGGGTGCCACACTGCGCGTCTGCGTCGACGACCTCGAGACCGCGATTCCCTTCTACGAGCGGCTGGCGGGCGGCAGAGCCCAGCGCTTCGAACGGGGCGGTGTCCAGGTGGCGGCGATCGGCTGCTTCCTGCTGATGAGCGGTCCCCCGGCCGAACTGGAGCTGCTGCGCAAGGTGGCCGCGACGATCGCCGTGACGGACGTCGAGGAGACGCACAAGGTGCTGACCGAGCTGGGCGCCCACATCATCGCGGGGCCCATCGCCTCGCCGGCGGGCCGCAACCTGATCGCCCTGCATCCGGACGGGTCGGTCTACGAGTACGTGGACCGTCAGGCGTGATCCGGGCCGGGGCCCGGCTCAGCGCCGCCCCGGCTGCGTGATCATCTCGGCGGTGATCGCCCAGCGCTCGTGGTCGCGCCAGGCCCCGTCGACGAAGAGCATGTTCGGCGAGAAGCCCTCCAGGCGGAATCCGCCGCCGCGGGCCAGGGCGATCGACGCGGCGTTCCCGGGCTGGACGTTGATCTCCAGCCGGTGCAGCCGCATCGGGCCGAACGCGTACCGCACCACGAGGTCCAGCCCTTCGCGCATCAGCCCCCGCCCGGCGGCGTGCGCGAAGGCGCCGTAGCCCAGCGTCCCGGACTGGAAGCCGCCCTCGACGATGTTGTTGATGTTGATGAACCCGGCGATGGACCCGTCGCCCTTCTCGCAGACCAGGAAGCCGGCCTTGGACGGGTCCTCGATCAGCCGGGCCGCGTACGCGGTGTACGCCGGTGCGCTGTCGGGCGGGAAGAGCCACGGCTGGTGCAGGTCCTTGCTCTCCCGGGCGCGGGCGGTGAACTCGGCACCGTCCCCGTAGGTGAAGTGGCGTATGCCCACCCGGGGGCCTTCGGCGAGGTAGCGGGATGCGTTGTGCGGCACCCCGCCACAGTAACCGCGCCGGCGTGTCTTCTCAGGACCCGGCGACCGGCAGCCGGAGCACCCCGGGCTCGCCCGGTCCGCTGACCACGGTCACCGGCTTGACCCCCCGGTTGCCGAAGTAGGCGTCGTCGCTCGCCGCGATCACGAACCGCAGCCGGTGCCCGGTCTCGTACCGGTGCACGACACCGGGCAGGGTGACGGTGAAGCTCTTCGTCACGTCCCGTACCCGGACCGGCGCGACCAGGCGGCGCACCAGGGTGCGGGTGCCGTCGGGGGCGACGTCGTAGATCTTGGCGAAGAGGACGAGCTTGTCGGCCGCGTCGCCGGAGTGCTGCGTGCGCTCGGCCTTCGGGGAGTGCACCTTGAGCGTGGCCCGGGGCGCGCCGACGACGTCGAGGGGGCGTTCCAGCGGCTTGCTGGTCCAGTCGAGGTAGGTGCCCTTCGTGTCGTGTGGCGGTGGGTCCTGCAGCCCGATGAGTCCGGCCAGCGAGCTCTCCGAATGGCTCGTGGGCGTCACCCGGTTGGTGTAACCGCGAGTGCCGCGGGCCACCTCGGCGCGGCTGTCGACGAGTCTGCCGTCCCCGGAGAGGTACAGCGTGCGGCTGAGGACGGGGAGGCGGTCGGCGGTGGCGTAGGCACGGTCCGGGTCGGCCACCCAGTCGCGGTGGTAGGCGAAGGCCGGCCCGGTATCGGCGTGCGTCCGCTTGCGCAGGTGGCGGTCGAACCAGGCGAGGACGCGCCGGCCGACGTAGCTGGTCTCCAGGTTGCCCTTGGACAGGTCGAGTTCGCCGGTGGCCGGGCCGGTGGCGCCGCCACTGTGGCCCCAGGACTGCCAGATCATCTTCACGGGGGTGCCCTGGGCCCGGAGCGTCCGGTACGTCGCGGTGGCCTCGTTGAGGTTGAAGAGGGTGTCGGCCTGTCCCTGGACCAGCAGGGTGGGCGTCCTGACGCGGTGCAGGTACGACACCGGGGAGACGCGGCGGGCGAAGGCGAGCAGCTCGGCGGTGCGGTCGGCGGGGAAGCTGCCGGAGTTGAGGGTGTGGATGGTCCGGCAGGCCTGGGTGACGAAGTGCAGGCAGGTCAGGGAGTTGATGCGGGAGGGGTCGAGGCTGGGCTGGAGCAGCGGCTGTCCTTCGCCGATGAGGTAGAAGCCGTTGGTCCACTGCCACTTGAAGACGCCGGGGACGCCGGTGCTGCCGACGGCGTTGCCGGGGGCGAGCGAGTAGGACAGGTCGTGCCAGGTGATCATGGGGACGAGCGCGTCGAGGCGGTGGTCGACGGCGGCCGTCGCGAGCTGGACGGCGCCGCCGTAGGAGCCGCCGATCATGCCGACGCGCGGGTCGCCGGGGGCGTCGAGGGTGACGAAGTCGGCGGTGCTGCCGTCGTCGGCGGCGCGTTTGCCGCCCAGGAAGTCGACGAGCTGTGCGGCGGCGGCGCCGTCGATGTCCGGGTCGTCGAGGGAGATGAGGCAGCCGCTACGGCCGAAGCCGAGCCCGGAGTAGACGAGGGAGACGTAGCCGCGCTGGGCGAAGGCCTTGCCGATGGTGGCCGTCGAACCGTCCGACTTGCTGCCGCCGAAGCCGTTCGTGCCGAGCACGGCGGGTGCCGGGTGGTCCCGGTCCACGCCCGCGGGACGGTACAGGTCGGCGTCGACCGTGCAGGAGCGGCCGCCGGCCTGGACGGTGAACTTCAGGGGGTGACGGTGTAGGGGTCGGCCGCGGAGGCGGGCGGGGTGAGGACGAGGGGGGCGGCCAGCGCGGCGCCCAGAGCGAGAGCGAGCAGTGCGCGGGATCTGGGCACGCGTCGGGACACACGGACCTCCACGGTGAGGGACGACGACAACGGCGGCAACCTGCCAACCCGGATACCGACCAGTAGGTACTGTGGCCGGTAGCCATGGTGTGACACGTGTCAGGGGGCGTCAATCACCGAAACGAGGGTTTCGTGACAGGATTTCAGTAGCCGCGTCTCATCTCAGCGCCGGCACGTCGAACGTCAACGTGCCCCTGTCGGCGTCCAGTTCGGCCGGGACGCCGAGCGGTATCGTCAGCGCGCCCTCGCCGTGCCCGAACCCGAACTCCTCCACGACCGGGACGCCGAGGCCGCCGAGCCGGTCGGCGAGCACCGCACGCAGCTCCTCGTACGGGCCGCACGCCGCCCAGGAGCCGAGCACGATCCCCGCGACCCCGTCCAGCCAGCCGGCGCGCAGGAGTTGGGTCAGATACCGGTCGATGCGGTACGGCCTCTCGCCCACGTCCTCGATCAGCAGCAGCCCGCCCCGGGCGCCGGCCCGGGCGTGCGGGGTGCCGAGGTCGCTCGCGAGCAGGCTGAGGCAGCCGCCCAGCGTGACGCCCCGGGCCCGTCCGGGCACCAGCGCGGTGCCGCCGGGGGGCACGGCGGTGACGGTCCGCACGGACTCGGGGTCGAAGAGCGTGGCCCGCAGATGGTCCTGCGCGCGGGCGTTCTTGATGAAGTCGACGCCGGCCGCCGCCGGGCCGTACAGGGTGACCAGTCCCAGGCGGGTGGCGAACGCCTGGTGCAGCACGGTGATGTCGCTGAATCCGGTGAACACCTTCGGACCCGCCGCCCGCATCGCGTCCCAGTCGAGCAGGTCCACCATGCGCTGCGCCCCGTATCCGCCCCGGGCGCACAGCACGGCGGCGACGGCCGGGTCGCACCAGGCGTTCTGGAGGTCGGCGGCCCGCTGGGCGTCCGTGCCGGCCAGGTAGTCGAACTCCCGGTGGCGGCCGAGCACATGGGGCGCCACCACGGGGTCGAGGTCCCAGCCGCGCAGGACGTCGAGCCCGGCCTGCAGCCGCTCCTCGGGCACGGGCCCGCTGGGCGCGACGACGGCCACGCGGGCGCCGGGGGCGAGTCGGGGTGGTCTCAGCAATTGCGTCATCTGACCAGCTCCAGGGTCGGGACGCCGGGCGGGTTCAGTCCGAACACCTGGGCGTACAGGGAGAGTTCGGCCTCCAGGGCGCGCACCATGGTCTCCGCCCGCCGGAATCCGTGCCCCTCCCCCTCGAAGGCGAGGTAGGCGTGCGGCACGGGCCGGTCCCCCAGCAGGGCCAGGAACCGCTCGCACTGGGCGGGCGGGCAGATCACGTCGTCCAGGCCCTGGAGCAGCAGGAACGGCACGCTGAGGCGGTCGGCGTGGGTGGAGGGCGAGCGCTCCGTGTAGCGCGCGGGCACGTCGGCGAGCGGCCCGATCAGGCTCTCCAGGTACCGCGACTCGAAGTCGTGGGTCTCGCCCGTGCCCCAGCTGGTGAGGTCGAGGATGGGGTACTTGATCGTGCCGCAGGCGTACACGTCGGTCGTGGTGAGCGAGGCGGCCGCGGTCCAGCCGCCCGCGCTGCCGCCCCGGACGGCGAGCCGGTCACGGTCGGCGGTGCCCTCGTCGGCGAGGGCCAGGGCGACGGCGGCGCAGTCCTCGACGTCCACCACGCCCCACTGTTCACGCAGCCGTTCGCGGTACGCGCGGCCGTATCCGGTGGAGCCGCCGTAGTCGACCTCGGCGACGCCGATGCCGCGCGAGGTGAAGTAGGCGATCTCCAGGTCGAGCACGAGCGGCGCCCGGCTGGTGGGTCCGCCGTGCGCCCAGACGACGTACGGCGGCAGCGCGTCGCCGGGCGCGACGCAGCCGGGGTGGTGCGGCGGGTAGATGTGGGCGTGGATGTCGCACCCGTCGGGGCCGGTGAAGGTGCGGATCTGCGGCTCGGGGTAGTACGCGGGGTCGACTGCGTCGTCGTGCTCGGCGCCGATGACGCGGGCCCGGCCGGTGCGGGCGTCCAGCTCCACGACCTCGTAGGCGCTGCGCGGGCTGGCCCCGACGGCGACGACCCGCTCACCGTGGGCCGTGAGGGTGGGCGCGAACTCGGTCCACGGCCCGGCCGCGTCGACGACCTCGCCGGTCTCCGGGTCCAGGATTCCGAGGGCGGTGGCGCCCCGGCCGTGCACGACGGCGATCAGACCGCTGTCGAGCGGCGCGAACCATCGCATGCCCAGTTTCCACAGCGCCCCGCCGAACTCCTCCTCGCGCGGGCACAGGGGCTCCCCGTCGAGGTAGAGGTTCCACCAGCCGCTGCGGTCGCTCGCGTACAGCAGGCGTCCGTCGGGGGCCCAGTCGGCCTGCGCGATGGACTCGGCGGGCCCGCCCGCCACGGTCCGGGCGCCGTGCAGGGTGCCGTCGGGGGCGACGTCGGCGAGGAGCAGTTCGGTGCCGTCCCACGGCATGCGCGGATGGTCCCAGGCGAGCCAGGCCGCCCGCCGTCCGTCGGGCGACAGCCGCGGTCCGGTCACGAACCGGTGCCGGTCGTCGGTGAGTTCGCGTACCGCGTCCCGGTCCCGGGCGGCGGAGCCGTCCAGTGGTACGGCGGCCAGGACGCGGCGCACGTCGGCGGGCCCGGGGCCGGTGAACTCCTCCAGCACGCACCACACCTCACCCCGCTCCGGCCGCAGTCGCGGCTCCGCCCAGCGCAGGCCCGCACCCACGTCGGACAGGGGCGTGAGCGGACGCGGCTCGCCGCCCGGCTCGTACCGGTACAGCCGCTGGTCGTCGAAGTTCACGAACACCACCAGCGGACCGTTCTCCTGCGGGAGGGCGGACCAGGGATGTCCGCCGTACTCGATGACCCGGCTGCGCACGTTCCACGGGGCGGGCAGCAGCGACTCCTCCGTGCCCTCGGCCTGCCGCCGCACCAGGGTGCGCCGGCCGCCCTCGGCGGGGCGCGGCTCGGTCCACCACACCTCGTCGCCGACGAACCCCACGAATTCCGGGTGGCCGTCGTGCGCGGCGGCCAGCGCCGCGTCGATGGGCGAGGGCCACGCCCCGTACGCCAGCGTCCGCACCGTCTCCCCCACTCTCCATGGGCCTGTCGCTTGGATCATGCCGCAGACGCGGGGTCTGGCACGCGCATCTGCCGCATTGTCGTCGGTCGCCTGCTCCAGGCAACAGACCCTAAGCCGTCCGCAGGAACCGGTCGAGCACGCGGACGCCGAAGTGCAGTGCCTCGACGGGAACCCGCTCGTCCACGCCGTGGAACATGGCGCCGTAGTCGTAGCCCTCCGGCAGCTTCAGCGGTGTGAAGCCGTAGCCGGTGATGCCGAGCCGGGAGAACTGCTTGGCGTCCGTGCCGCCGGACATGCAGTACGGCACGACGTGCCCCTCCGGGGCGAACTCCTCGACGGCGGCCCGCATCCGGGCGAACGTCGCCGAGTCCACCGGCGCCTGGAGGGCCACCTCGTGGTGGTGGAACTCCCAGTCCACGTCCGGCCCGGTGAGCCGGTCGAGGGTGTCGCGGAACTCGTCCTCCCCGCCGGGCAGATACCGGCCGTCCACGTGCGCCACGGCCTCCCCGGGAATCACGTTGATCTTGTAACCGGCGTCCAGCATGGTCGGGTTGGCGCTGTTGCGCAGGGTCGACTCGACGAGCCCGGCGGTCGGTCCGAGCTTGTCGAGCAGCCGGTCCACGTCGGTCAGGTCGGGCTCGATGCCGTACAGCTCGGCGAGTTCGGTGAGCGCGGCGCGCACGGTCGGGGTCAGCCGCAGCGGCCACTCGTGCTCGCCGATCCGGGTGATCGCGGCGGCGAGCCGGGTGACCGCGTTGTCCTTGTTCACCTTGGAGCCGTGCCCGGCCCGGCCGCGCGCGGTGAGCTTCAGCCAGGCGGTGCCCCGCTCACCGGCCGAGAGGGGGTAGATCTGCCGTCCGGCGCCGTCGTGGAAGGTGAAGGCGCCCGACTCGCTGACGCCTTCGGTGCAGCCCTCGAACAGCGCGGCGTGTTCGTCGGCGAGGAACCCGGAGCCGTCCTCGGCACTGGCCTCCTCGTCCGCGGTGAACGCGATGACGATGTCCCGCCGGGGCCGGACGCCCTGGCGCGCCCAGGCGCGGAGCACGGCGAGGATCATCGCGTCCATGTTCTTCATGTCGACGGCGCCGCGTCCCCAGACGACTCCGTCGCGGATCTCCCCGGAGAACGGGTGCACGGTCCAGTCGGCGGCCGCGGCGGGTACGACGTCCAGATGGCCGTGGAGCAGCAGCGCGCCGGCCGAAGGGTCGGTGCCCTCGACGCGGGCGACGACGTTGGTGCGGCCCTTGGTGCGCTCCAGGAGCGTCGGCTCGATACCGGCCTCGGCGAGCCGCGCGGCGGCGTACTCGGCGGCGGGCCGCTCCCGGCAGTCGCCCCCGCCCCGGTTGGTGGTGTCGATCCGGATCAGGTCGGACGTGAACGTCACGACCTCGTCCAGCGCCTGCCCGTCCGGCTGCTCAGCCATACTTCTCCTCCACCGCGGCCGAGACGATCGTGGTGACCGCCTTGAAGGCGCGGATGCCCTCGTACATGGTCTCGCTCGTGTAGGCCACCTTCCGCTGCCCGATCCGCTCCACACCCGGCACGACGGTGGCGGCCATGGCCAGGTGCTCGGCGTCGAACTCCACGGCGACGGTGAACGGCCCGCCACGCACGGGTTCGTGACGCACGGCCAGTGAAGCCGCCTCCTTGGCCGCCGCCCGGATGTCGGCCGCGGTCCTGGCGGGCGTACGGCACACGGCCGCGTACCGCGAGACGTGGTCCTTCACGGCGACCTTCAGGGCCTCGGGCGCGTACCCGAGCGCGTCCTCGCACGCGACGTCGTCCCCGGTGACCAGCACGACCGGCACGCCGTACTCGGCGACGACCCGGGCGTTGAGCAGCCCCTCGCTCGCCGGTACGTCGTTCAGCCACACGCCGGTGATCTGGTTCGCGAGGTAGGTGTGCGCGAGGACGCCCTCCATGCCGGCGCCCGCGTGGTAGCCGACGAACGCGATGCCGTCCACGTCGCCGTGCTGCACCCCCTCCACCATGGACAGCGCCTTGTGCCGCCCGGTGAGCAGCTGGGCGCGTTCGTCCAGTTGCTCCAGCAGCAGGTTGCGCATGGTCCAGTGCGCCTCGTTGATGATCACCTCGTCGGCGCCGCCGTCGTGGAAACCGAGCACGGCGGCGTTGACGTCGGAGGTGAAGAGCGAGCGGCAGCGTTCCCACTGCGAGGCGCCCGGCAGCACGTCGTCGGGCCAGGTGACGCCGGTGGCGCCCTCCATGTCGGCGCTGATGAGGATTCTCATGACGAGCCGTCCCCCCGGGTGGAGATCTTCATGGTTCGTCACGTTACGCGCTACGGGCGGAACCGGCTACGACATGTCACCACCGTATCGGCAGGTCGCTGATGAACGAGGTGAGCCGGTCGGCGAGCAGGCGGTTGTCACGGGCCGAGTAGTGCCAGTGGCAGCCCGTGTAGTCCAGGCCCGTGTCGTCGAGGCGCCAGGAGCGGACCCGGCGGTCACCCGCGGCCGTGCGCTCCTGGACCACCTGCTCGACGTGCCCGGCGAACGGGCCGGTGCCGACGGCCAGGATGGTCGTCCCCGGCCCGTAGCGCGCCCGCAGTTTCTGGAGGAAGCCGCTGTAGGCGCTCCGGTAGGCGGCGGCGAGGCTCTCGTCGGTCCATGGCTCGCCCGGGTTGACGGGGGTCGAGAAGTCGTTGGTGCCGAGGTGGACGACCACGAGCTGCGGCCGCCAGGTGCCCGGGTTCTGCCAGACGTCGCCGGGCACGTTCAGCAGCGCACGGTCGTAGAAGGTGCGGTAGTTCACCTCCGGCGACCCACCGTTGTAGTTGCGTACCATCCCCAGGCCCGAATAGGCGTTGATCTGGTAGTCGGCGCGCAGCCGACGGGCGGTGAGGGCGCCGTAGCTCACGTCGGCGTTCGTGGTGCGCTTGAGCTGCTCACCGGTGCAGTCCCGGGAGGTCGAGAGGTTGCCGTAGCCCGCCGTGAGGGAGTCGCCGACGAATTCGATCTGGCGGCTGCGCGCGGCCGGCCTGGCGAGGACGGCGCCGCCGGGCGCGGCGACGAAGCCGCCGAACGAGCTGGTGCTCCAGGGGGTGTCGTTGCGTTTGACGAGCCGTACGGTGTGCACGCCGCCTCGCAGGCCGTCGACCCGGTGGGTGGTCCTGCCCGGCGTGACGAGGGTCGCGACGGTGGCTCCGTCGATCTGGACGTCGTAGTCGGCGGCCGGGTCGTCGAGCACGATGCCCACGCCCGTGCCGCGGAACCGGCCCTCGAAGTACACGCCGGGCCAGCTGTACCGGAGCACGTCTCCGGCATCCTCGACCCGCCCGGCGGTGTGCACGCTCGCGCGCACTCCGTCCTGGTCCGGCGCGGCGGCGGTGGCGACCGCGGCCGGGCCGGCCAGCACCATCGCCGCCGTCGACGCGACGAGCATCCGTAACCAGGGCAACGGCATGACTGTCCTCCGGGGGACGAGGCAGGTGCACGGACCGGGCATGTATGACCGTACACCGACAAAAACCTCGCCCACCAGAGCGCGTCGCGCGCAGCTCCGCAGCCGGTCGAAGCGGAAGGGCCCGAGGGCCTCGGGCCGCCGCCCGGTGACGACGTACTCGGCGAGCCGGTGCCCGGTGGCCGGGCCCAGGGTGACCCCGAGCATGCCGTGGCCGGTGGCCGCGAAGGCGTTGCCGTGCCCGGGGACGCGGTCGATCACGGGGAGTCCGTCGGGGAGGAACGGCCGCCCGCCCACCCAGGGATCCCGGATCGGGCCGACCAGATCGTCCGGATCGTCGAACCAGCGGCCCAGGTGGTGCCGGCTCGCGAGGGCGAGCATGCCGGCGACGACGACCGCCGCCCCGCCACGCACAACGCCTCACAGGCCCAGTCACTGCGCGGTGTCCGGCCCGTGATCACCCTGCCCCTGGTCACGGACGGGCGCGCGGTGGGGACCCGGCCCGGACCACTGACCGTCCGTCTCAGGCCGTACGCCCCGCCACCAACCACCTCGACGGCAGTTCGATGCGCGTGCCGTCGGAGCGGAACTCCGTGGTCGTCAGGGGCAGTTCGCCACCGGCCAGGACGGTGAGACCGGCCGAGCGCAGATATGCGGGTACGGCGTCGTCGGAGACCTCGCCGGGTGCGAGGCCGTGCCGGAAGACGGGCGCGAGCTTGGGCGGCGGACCGGCCGGACCGCTCGCCAGCCCCGTCAGCACGGCCTTGGCCGCCCCCGAGAGCTCCACGAGGAAGGCCCGGCCCCGGTCCCCGACCAGCGTGGCGATCCCGTCCACCAGCGCCTGCCGGTCGTCCGGCTCGCACTGGTGCAGTACGCCCCGCATGTAGAGGTTGGTGTCGCCCAGCTCCGCGTGCAGGGCCTGCGCCGCGCTCTTCTCGGCGGCGTCCAGTTGCCGGTAGGCGGCCTGCCCCGCCGGGTCGGCCCGCCGGGCGTGGTCGAGGGCCGCGGCGGACAGATCGGCGCCCACGACCCGGGGGAAGCGGTCGGCGAGGAAGCGGGTCTGGGTGCCGTTGCCGCAGCCGAGATCCACCAGCGGCAGCGCGGGATCGGCCAAGTGCGGTTCGAACAGGGCGAGATGCGGGCCGACGGTCACGGCCGGCTCGGCGTCCCAGAACACCGCCCCCGGTTCGGCGGACGCCTCACGCCAGAACCCCTCCCAGGCCTCCCGGTACCGGCTCGTCACGCTCATGCCCAACTCCCCAGGGTGTCGACGCGATGGTCTTCAACGGCGCGGCAGGGTCAGCTCGAACCAGACCGTCTTGCCGGCCTTGGTCCGGCTGGTGCCCCACTCGCGGGACAGCGTGCTGACGACCCGCAGACCGCGTCCGACGTCGTCGAGCGGGCCCGTGCCGAGCAGCGTCGGCAGCTCGTGGTCGTCGTCGTCCACCTCGCACAGCAGGGTGTCGCCGCGGACCAGGCGCAGTTCGACGGGGCGGGCGTGTGCGTGCCGTACGGCGTTGGTGACGAGTTCGCTGACCATGAGCTCGGCGGGCGCGGCCAGCTTCGCCAGACCCCAGTCGTGCAGTTGCTCGCGGACCACCGCGCGGGCCCGGCCGACCTCGGCCGGGTCGAGGGCGATCCGCCACTCGGCCACGTCGTCCGGTTCGATGCCGTTCAGGCGGGCCATCAGCAGCGCCACGTCGTCCTTGCGGCCGCCACACGTGTTGAGGGACCGGATGATCGTGTCGCAGGCGTCGTCCATGGAGGCGGCCGGGTGGGCGGCCGACGCGCAGAGGGTCGCGAGACCCACGCCGATGTCCTCGCCGCGCACCTCGACCAGCCCGTCGGTGCACATCACCAGCCGGTCGCCGGGCCGGACGCGCACCCGTACCGCCTCGAAGGGCACGCCGCCCACGCCGATGGGCGCTCCGGTGGGCAGGTCGAGCAGTTCGCTGCGCCCGTCGTCGGCGCGGACCAGGACGGGCGGGATGTGACCGGCGTTGGCGAGGCGCAGTTCGCTCGCGATCGGGTCGTAGACGGCGTACAGGCAGGTCGCGAGGTAGGTGTCGCCGAGCCGCTGGGCGAGGTCGTCGAGGTTGCGCAGCAACTGGGCGGGCGGCAGGTCGAGCCCGGCCATGGTCTGCACGGCCGTCCGCAACTGGCCCATCATGGCGGCCGAGTTCAGTCCGTGGCCCATGACGTCGCCGACGACGAACGCGGTGCGGCCGCCGGGCAGTTTCACCGCGTCGAACCAGTCGCCGCCGACCCGGCCGAGCAGCGTGCCCGGCAGATAGCGGGTGGCGATGTCACAGCCGGCCATGCGGGGCGGGATGTGCGGCAGCATGCTGTCCTGGAGCGTCTCGGCGACGTTCTCCTGGTACGTGTACATGCGCGCGTTGTCGAGCACGAGGCCCGCGCGGGCGGCGAGTTCGGCGCCGGTGACACGGTCCATGTCGTTGAAGACGGGCCGCTCCGGATGCCGCAGCAGGATCATGAAGCCCAGCACGACGTGGCGGGCCTTCAGCGGCACGATCAGCATGGAGCGGCCCGTGATGAGCGGCCGGATGTCGCGCTTCTCGAACTGCGCGGCGATGGCGTGGCCCATCTCCTCGCTGATGCGCGGCACGAGCACGGGCTCGCCGGTCGTCATGCACTGGAAGAACGGCGTGTGCGCCGGGAACGGCATGGCCTCGCCGACCGGTACGACGTCGTCCCAGCGGCCGGGCTCGTCGGTGTGCTCGACGGCGACCCGGTGCCACAGGGTCGTCGTGTCGGGCACGCCCTCGGGGAACCCCTCGCCGGCGACGACCTGTTCGCGCAGGTAGGTCCCGGCGACGTCGGTGAAGCGGGGCACGACGGCCCTGCTGACCTCGAGGATCGTGCGGGACAGGTCGAGGGAGGTGCCGATGCGGCCACTGACCTCGTTGAGGAACTCCAGGCGCTCGCGGACGGCGGCGTACTCGAGGTCCTCGCCCTCGTCGCGCAGTTCCTCCGGGACGGGCTCGCCGGCGGCCAGGGCCCGGGCGGCCCGTTCCCGGCGCGCCTTGCGCTCGGCGCGCCGGGCGACGCCCCAGTCGGGCGTGACGGGCACCCGGTCGTTCTGGCTGAACTCCAGCACCGGATAGCCGAGTTCGAGGACCTGGGAGACGATGCGGGCGCTCTCGCCGACGCTCATGCTGGGCAGGATCTCGGGCAGCCGGCGGGCGAGGTCCTCCGCCCCGGGGAAGTCGGTGTGCAGCGCGAAGCCGGGCGCGATCCGCTCGAACGCCCCGTCGGTGTCGCCGGTGCTCAGCCCGTCCGCGTCGGCGGCCAGCACGAGCAGCCGCTCGGGTCCGGGACCGACCAGGGGATAGGCCCACCACAGGACGTCGACGCGGTCGCTGCCGGGTGCGGTGAGCCGGGCGCGGCCCGCCGCCGGGTAGGAGAGCCCGCCGTCGAGGGACGGTCCGAGGCCGGGGCCGAGTCCGTCGTAGGCCCCGTACGGGGTGGTGTCCCGGTCCTCGGGGAGTGCGCCGGAGACGGGGAGCAGGTCGAGGGCCGGGCGGCCGATGGCCTCGTCCTTGGGGACGCCGAACAGGCGCCGTGCGCCCCGGCTCCAGTGCGACACGAGGCCTTCGCGGTCCACGACGACCACGGCCAGGGGGACACGGCCGGGCTCGGTGGCTTCCGTCGCCGAGCCGAGCCCGGCGTCGGGGCCGGCGGGTGTGTCCCTCTCGGTGCCACGGTCCATGGCCCAGGCCCTCTCTCCCCACGGATCCGCAAGATCTGTGCCAGCGTCACCACCGTACGGCGACCGCCGGTTGCCGTGTGCGGCAATGCGGGAATTCCACGCGCGGGGTTCGCACCGGCGTGCGACCCCGCGCGCCGGTGCGGGTTCAGTCGTCGTGTCCCAGCTGGAGGTCACGTTCGGTGCGGCCCCCTCCGGCCACCTGGAGCACGGTGGCGACGGGCGGGTAACCGGCGGCGATGACGGTGTACTCGCCGGAGGACAGGTCGACGAACCGGAACGTGCCGTCGGCGCCGGTGGTGAGGGTGTCGACGACGTTGCCCGCCACGTCCAGCAGCGTCACGCGCGCGTCCTCCACGGGCCGGCCGCCGCCCGCCCGGACGGTGCCCCGCAGGACGGCGCCGCCGGCCAGTTCGATGTCCCGGCGGGTCTCGCGGGCGGCCTGGACGGTGACGGGGAGCGCGGTCGGGCGGAACGCGGGGGCGCTGGCGGCGAGGGTGTACTCGCCGGCCACCAGATCGGTGATGGCGTAGCCGCCCTCGCGGCCGCTGCGGGTGGTGGCCACGACCTCGCCGTGCACATTGGTGAGGGTGACGCCGGCGTCCCGTACGGGTGTGCCGTCGGCGGTGACCACGGTGCCGACGAGGTTGCCCGCGCCGCCCAGGACGATGTCCAGTTCGACGGGGCGTTCGCCGACGGTCACGGAGACCGCCTGCGGCTGGTGGCCGCCCGCGGCGGCGATCAGCACGTAGGAGCCGGGGCCCGGGGTGGCCAGCGCGTAGCGCCCGTCCTCGCCGCTCGCGCCGCGTCCGGTCTGCCGGCCGGTGACGTCGATGAGGGTGAGCGCCGCGCGGGGCACGACGGTCCCGTCGTGGTGCTGCACCGAGCCGCAGACGGGGATCCCGGCGGTGTGGGGAGCGCGTGCCTGCGGGATCGGGGTGCTCACCGGCTCCGTGTCCGGGTCGGTGACGGATAGGTTGTGGGACACCAGGGGTTTCTCCTTGAGGAAGAGGGCGATGACCAGCCCGACGGCGAGCACCGGCACCAGGTAGAGGAAGATCCTCGGCATGGCCTCGGCGTACGCCCCGATGTAGCCGTCGCGCAGCTCCGGGGGCAGGCTGTGCACGAGCTGCGGGGTGATGGACTCGGGGTCGGGGAGCCGGTCGCCCGCGCCCGTGGGCAGGTGGTGGGCCAGGGCGTCGGCGAGCCGGTCGGCGAAGAGCGTGCCGAAGACGGCGGCTCCCACGCTGCCGCCGATCTGCCGGAAGTAGTTGTTGGCGCTGGTGGCGGTGCCGAGGTCGGCGGGGCGCACCGAGTTCTGCACGGCGAGGATCAGCACCGGCATCACCATGCCGATGCCGGCACCGAGGACGGCCATCCAGAGGCTGTAGTGCAGCCGGGGCGTGTCGGCGTCGAGGCGGGACAGCAGCCACATGCCGGCGACGGAGAGGGCGCCGCCGAGGATCGGGTAGGCCTTGTAGCGGCCGGTGTGGCTGATGAGCTGTCCGGCGATGATCGAGGCGCCGACGATGCCGCCCATCATGGGCAGCATGAGCAGGCCCGACTCGGTGGCGGAGGCCCCGTCGGCCATCTGGAGGTAGGTCGGCAGATAGCTGGCGGCGCCGAACAGCCCGGCTCCGGTCACCAGACCTACCAGGCCGGTGACGTTGAAGACGGAGTCCCTGAACAGCCGCAGCGGGATGAGGGGTTCGGCGGCGAAGTGCTCGGCGACGAGGAAGAGGACGGTCGCCACCGCCGCTCCCGCGCCGAGGCCGAGGATCATGCGCGAGTCCCAGGCGTACTCCGTGCCGCCCCAGCTGGTCAGCAGGACCAGGCAGGTGGAGGCGGCGGTGAGCAGCAGCGCGCCGAGGATGTCCAGCCGGGCCCTGCCGGCCGGTTTCGGCAGCTTCAGCGCGACGGCGACGACGGCCAGTGTGACCAGGCCGAAGGGCACGTTGACGTAGAAGCACCAGCGCCAGGAGAGGTGGTCGGTGAAGTAGCCGCCGAGCAGGGGCCCGGCCACGGAGGCGAGTCCGAAGGCGGCGCCGATCAGGCCCATGTAGCGGCCGCGCCGCCGCGCGGGCACGATGTCCGCGATGATCGCCTGGACACCGATCATGAGGCCGCCCGCGCCGGCGCCCTGGAGGGCGCGGAAGGCGATCAGCTGGTCCATGGTCTGCGCCCGGCCCGCGAGCGCGGAGCCGGCGACGAAGACGACGATCGCGAACTGGAAGACGCCCTTGCGGCCGAGCAGATCGCCCAGCTTGCCGTAGATCGGCAGTCCGACGGTCGCGGTGAGCAGGTAGGCGGTGATCGCCCAGGACATCCGGTCCAGGCCGTGCAGCTCACCGACGATCTTCGGGAGCGCGGTGGCGACGATCATCTGCTCCAGAGCTGCCAGGAGCAGGGCCAGCATGAGTGCGAGGAAGACCAACCGCACTCTGCGCGGGCTCGGTTCGGCGGCCGGGGCCGGTGATGGCGCGGGAGGTTCGGGAGGTGCCACCGCCGGTTCGTCCTGCGCCAGAGTGATCCCGCCCACCTACCGCTCCCCTCGTCGCGCTGCCGCACAATTCCCGCGTAAAAGCGACAACTACGAGCAAGCGCGACGAGTTACGGCACAGGAGCGAACCGTAGGCAGATCACCCGAACCGGTGAGGGGCACAACGACCCCTGGCGGCCCGGGCCTTGGGGAGGCTACTTCTCGACCTCGGCGGCGAGCCGGGCGAGCAGCGCGTCGTAGATGCGGCCGAGGCCCTTGGGCGCGAAGGTCTTCTCGAAGAAGCCGCCGATGCCGCCGGCGCCGGTCCAGGTCGTGGTCACGACGACCCGGGACTTGCCCTCGCCGGCCGGCGTGACCCGCCAGGTGGTGACCATGGAGGAGTTGCGGTCCTTCTCGACCAGCTCGCCGTCGGTGGGCTCGCTGACCTCCAGGAGGCAGTCACGCACGCGCTTGCTGGTGGCCTGGAGCTTCCAGTGGACGAGGGTGCCCTCACCGTCACCGCCCTCCCGGACCTCGTATTCGCTGAACTGTTCGGGCAGCAGCTTCGCGCGCGTGCCGCTGTAGTCGGCGAGGGCGTCGAACACCGTCTCCGCGTCCGCCGCGACGATCCGCTCCGTAGTGGCCTCGACCTGCGCCATCAGGTTCCTCCAGGACATGGGTTCTCGGGGGTCGGGGCAAGCCAACCACCCCGCTGCCCGGCCCCCCAAATCGGGGGCGTCCAACCCGGTCGAACGCGTTCGGAAAACACCCTCGCACGATCAAAGGAACATGTGTTCTATTCTGGGGGCAGTGCTACCGAGGAGGCGTCATGCGCTGGGAGAACCTCACAGTGGACTCCGAACACAGCCGGGCCGACGGCGCGCTGTTCGGCGCGGACGCGGTGACGACCCGCACCTTCGACACACCGGAGTTCCGCGGGATCACCTTCCACGAGATCCGGGCCCGCTCGATCATCAACCGGGTGCCGGCGGTCTCGCGGATGTCGTTCCAGTGGACGGTCAACCCTTATCGCGGCTGCTCACACGCGTGTGTGTACTGCTTCGCGCGCAAGACGCACAGCTATCTCGACCTCGACACGGGCCTCGGCTTCGACTCCCAGATCGTGGTCAAGATCAACGCGCCGGAGCTGCTGCGCAGGCAGCTCGGCTCGCGCCGCTGGCAGGGCGAGCACATCGCGATGGGCACGAACGTCGACTGCTACCAGCGCGCCGAGGGCCGGTACCGCCTGATGCCGGGCATCATCTCGGCCCTGCGCGACCACGCGAACCCCTTCTCGATCCTGACCAAGGGCACCCTGATCCTGCGTGACCTGGACCTGATCAGGCAGGCCGCGGAGGTGACCGACGTCGGCATATCGGTCTCCGTCGGCTTCACCGACCAGGAGCTGTGGCGCACCGTCGAACCGGGCACGCCGGCGCCCGAGCGGCGCCTGGAGGTCGTGCGGACCTTCGGCGAGCACGGCATCGGCTGCGGTGTGCTGATGGCGCCGGTGATCCCGTTCCTGAGCGACGACCCGGCCCAACTGCGGGCCACGGTGCGGGCGATCGCGGCGTCCGGCGCCACGTCCGTCACGCCGTTGGTGCTGCATCTGCGGCCCGGCGCCCGTGAGTGGTTCATGGCCTGGCTGGAGCAGCACCATCCGCACCTGGTGCCCCGTTACCAGCGGCTCTACGCGGACGGCTCCTACGCTCCGAAGTGGTACCAGCGCCGGATCACCCGCCAGGTGCACGAACTGGCCGAGGAGTACGGCATCGGGCCCACGCGCGCACAGGTGCCGCGCCGGATCCGGCCGCCCGAACGGGACGAGCCACCGACGCCCGAACCGACCCAACTGTCGCTCATATAGGAGCGTTCGAGCGCATCCAGCGACCCAATCGGGTCAAGTCTTGACGGAACACGTTCTTCCGGAGCCGCTTGCCGGGACGAATCGGCGAGGACCGTGATCCCCGCGGCCCGCGCCCTCCGTCCTGGAAGGACTCCATGAGAACACGCGCAGCCGTGCTGTGCGGCGCCGCCGTCGCGCTGGCCGGGAGCCTTACGGCCGTGCCCGCCGAGGCGAGCGCACCGCACTCCGCACAAACCTTTCGGGCTGTGAAACCCAGCTGGAAGAAGTGCGCCACCACCGACTACCCGATGCTCCAGTGCGCGTCCCTCAAGGTGCCGCTCGACCACGCGAACCCGGACGGCCGGCAGATCACCCTCGCGCTGTCCCGCGTCCCGCACACCGCCGCGAAGTTCCAGGGCCCGCTGCTGGTCAACCCCGGCGGCCCAGGCGGCGACGGTCTGACGCTCGCCGGTTTCGTCGCGAACTCGCTGCCCAAGGAGGTCGCGGCCCAGTACGACATCATCGGCTTCGACCCGCGCGGAGTGGGCCGGAGCAAGCCCGCCCTCGACTGCAAGCCCGGCTACTTCGGCCCGGTGCGCCCGGACTCCGTACCGGCCACGCCCGAGTCCGAGCGGGCCAACCTCGCCCGCGCCAAGTCATTCGCCGCCGCCTGCACCAAG
Organism: Streptomyces sp. SID5464; assembly: GCF_009862985.1. Lineage (NCBI taxonomy): Bacteria > Bacillati > Actinomycetota > Actinomycetes > Kitasatosporales > Streptomycetaceae > Streptomyces > Streptomyces sp. SID5464. The sequence goes on from NZ_WWIQ01000004.1 coordinate 55,204, forward strand.
AAGTACGGGCATCTGCTGCCGTACATCAACACGATCAGCGCCGCGCACGACATCGATGCGATCCGGCAGGCCCTGGGTGCGAGGAAGATCAACTACTTCGGCTACTCGTACGGCACCTACCTGGGCGCGGTCTACGCCAAGCTGTACCCGCAGCGGGTCCGGCGCCTGGTCCTGGACTCGATCGCCGACCCCACCGACGTGTGGTACACCGCGAACCTCAACCAGGACCACGCCTTCAACGACCGCCACCGCGCCTTCATGGCCTGGGTCGCCAAGCACGACGCCAGATACCGGCTGGGCACCGATCCGGAGAAGATCGAAGCCGCGTGGTACGCGATGCGGGCGGCCCTCGCCAGGAATCCGGCGGGCGGCAAGGTGGGTGCCTCGGAACTGGAGGACACCTTCGTCCCGGGCAGCTATTACAACGGCTACTGGCCCTACCTGGCCGAGGCGTTCGCGGCGTATGTGAACCACAAGAACACCGGCCCGCTGGTCGAGGCGTACAAGCACTTCGGCGCTGTCGACGCCGCCGACGACAACAGCTACAGCATCTACGCCGCGGTGCAGTGCCGGGACGCCTTCTGGCCGCGCGACTGGCACCAGTGGCGCAAGGACAACTGGGCGGCGTACGAGAAGGCGCCGTTCATGACGTGGAACAACGCCTGGTACAACGCACCGTGCGCGTTCTGGCCGACCGACTCGGCGCAGCCGGTGGACATCGCCAACGGCAAGCTTCCGCCGGCACTGCTGTTCCAGGCGACGAACGACGCGGCCACTCCGTACGAGGGCGGCGTCACCGTCCACGACCTGCTGGCGCGCTCCAGCCTGGTGGTCGAGCAGGGCGGCGGCAACCACGGCATCACGCTGAGCGGGAACGCCTGCCTGGACAAGTACCTGGCGACCTACCTGTCCGACGGCACCGTGCCGCGCGGCGTCGGCACGCGAGACGCGGTGTGCGACGCCTTGCCGGACCCCAAGCCGCTGACGTCGAAGGCGGCGTCGATGTCCGCCCGCGGCTCGATGCTGCACCGCCTGCTCGGCTTCCGCGGCTGAGCACCCGACCGGTCCGTCGGGGCGGCGCTGTCAGACCCGTGGTCCACCATGGACCCATGAGTGAGCTGACGAGGATTCCCGCCCCCGACGGGGCCGCCGCCGAGGTCCGGGCGCTCGCCGGGGTGGCGGGGTGAATCCTCGGCCGAGGGCGCTCGGGATGCGGAAAGTCCGGATAAGGGAGATGACGCTCGCCGACTGCGACCGCGTCGCGGAGATCCGCGTCCGTGGCTGGCAGAGCGCGTACCGGGGGCTGGTGCCGCAGTCGTACCTGGACGGGCTCAGTGTCGCGGCGGACGCCGAGCGCCGTCGCGGGCACCTGACACAGGCCGCCGCCGGCGTGGTGAACCTGGTCGCCGAGGACACCGGCGGCGAGGTCGTCGGCTGGGCCTGCCACGGTCCGTACCAGGACGGTGAACTCCTCACCTCCGACGCCGAGTTGTACGCCATCTACGTCCACCCCGAGCAAGTGGGACACGGCGCGGGGCAGGCCCTGCTCGCCGAGTCCGTCGCGCGGTGCGCCGCCGCGGGCCACGGCCGTCAGCTCCTGTGGGTCCTCAAGGAGAACCGCCGGGCCCGCCGCTTCTACGAGCGGGCCGGCTTCCACGCGGACGGCGCCGAGGAACCCTTCGAGGTGGGCGGCACCGAAGTCCCGGAGGTGCGGTACGCACGCGCACTCCCCCGCTGATCTCACCTCTGTTTCGGAATCCGCCCCAGCGCCCGCACCGCCGCCTCCGCCAGCACGGGATGCGCGAGGGCCTCGTTCAGTACAGGTCTGGCTCGGGCGTCGCCCAGCGTGCCGAGCCCGTCCACGCAGGCGAGGGCCACACGGCGGTACGGGTCGTGCGGGCGCAGCCGTCGCTGGAGGGTGGTGATCAGGGCGGGCACGGCCTCCGGGGCGCGCAGTTCGACCAGGAGCCGGACGGGGTGCAGGGCGTAGGCGACCCTCAGCTCGTTGGTGGCGAGGGCGGCGGCCGCGCGGGCGGTGCGCGGGTCGCCGAGGCGGGCGAGGGCGTGGGCGGCGGAGGCACAGCGCGGCGGATCGCGGTGGTTGAGCAACAGCACCAGGGACTCGAAGGCGCGCCGGTCCCCGGCGAGTCCCAGCCGGAAGGCGGCCAGCTCCCGCGCCCACAAGGGCTGCCCGGGTTCGGTCAGCACCGCGGCCAAGGCGTCGAGGTCGTCGGTCGCCACGAGCCGCTCGAAGGCGGGCGAGGCCCCCGACTCCTGCCGTAAGCGCTCCGTGAGTGATCGCAACTCTTCGTCCATGACTGAGAGATTAGGGGCGCCGCGAGCTGCGCGGGACGTACATCACAAACCCGAGGGCTGGCGCGCTCGTTACCCGCGAGTTAAGCTCAGACGAGCGAGTTACCCACTCGTATCTCCTCGCGGCGGTCTGGTGACGCGGCCACCGCGAGAGCAGTCGGTTCGGTACTTCAGGTACCGCAGTACGGCTCGGCCCCGGGACAGGGCCGGTCGGAACCGCCGTTCACCGGGCGTGTGCACGCCCGGCCCGACGGCACCGGGCGTGTGCGCTCGCAGCCCGGCCAACACCCGCACTTCTCACGCACCCGGTGCGCCCGGGGCCCGGCTCCCGCCGGGCCGTAGTCGGCGCACCCGGGAGGCGTTCCCCGTCGTCACCCTCATCCTGGAGTCCCGCGATGGCCACTCCCCTGTCCGACCCGTCCCTGTCCCCGCTGCGCACCATCGCCGTCGTCGGCCTCGGCACGATGGGCACCGGCATCGCCGAGGTCCTCGCCAAGGCCGGCCGCGAGGTCGTCGGCATCGACATCAGCGAGGCCCAGGCCGCGAAGTGCGTCGCCGCCCTGGAGTCCTCCACCGCCCGTGGCGTCGAGCGCGGCCGGCTGACCGAGCAGGACCGCGCGGAGATCCTGGACCGCGTCCGCACCTCCACCGACCTGCGGGCCGCGGCCGGCGCCGACCTGGTCATCGAGGTGGCGCCGGAGTCGTACGAGATCAAGCAGCAGATCTTCCGGGAACTGGACGGGATCGTGCGGCCGGAGACCATCCTGGCGACCGGCACCAACGCCCTGTCGGTCACCCGGCTCGCCGCCGACTCGGCCCGTCCGGAGCGCGTGCTGGGCCTGCACTTCTTCAACCCTGCCCCGGCGATGCGGCTGGTCGAGGTCGTCTCCTCGGTGCTGACCGCGCCGGCCGCCGTCACGGCGGTCACCGATCTCGCCCTCGACCTGGGCAAGGAGCCGGTCGCCGTCGGCGACCGCCCCGGGTTCGTCGCCGACGGCCTGCTGTTCGGCTACCTCAACCAGGCCGCCGCGATGTACGAGGCGAAGTACGCCTCCCGCGAGGACATCGACGCCGCGATGCGGCTGGGCTGCGGACTGCCGATGGGCCCGCTGGCACTGCTCGACCTGATCGGTGTCGACACCGCGCGCACGGTCCTGGAGGCGATGTACGCCGCGTCCCGCGACCGGCTGCACGCCCCGGCGCCGATCCTCAAGCAGCTGAGCGAGGCGGGCCTGACCGGCCGCAAGGCGGGACGCGGGTTCTACACCTACGAGACGCCGGGCAGCGGCACCGTCGTGCGGGACGCGCTGACCCCGCTGGAGGGCGGCAGCCTGGCCCCGGGCCGGGAGGTCCGATCGGTCGGTGTCGCGGGCTCGGGCACCATGGCCTCCGGCATCGCCGAGGTCTTCGCCAAGGCCGGGTACGAGGTGGTCCTCGCCGCCCGCAGCGAGGAGAAGGCCCAGACCGCGAAGGCCCGCATCGGCAAGTCCCTGTCCCGCTCGGTCGACAAGGGCCGGATGACCGCCGAGGCCGCCGCCCGGACCCTGGACCTCATCACGCCGACGGGCACCTACGACGACTTCGCCGACGTCGACCTGGCCCTCGAGGCGGTCGCCGAGGACCTGGAGGTCAAGCGGCACCTGTTCGCCGCGCTGGACAAGGTCTGCAAGCCCGGCGCGATCCTGGCCACCACCACCTCGTCCCTGCCGGTCGTGGCCTGCGCCCGGGCCACCTCGCGCCCGCAGGACGTGATCGGCATGCACTTCTTCAACCCGGCGCCGGCCATGAAGCTGGTCGAGGTCGTCCGTACGGTGCTGACGGCCGACGACGTCCACGCGACGGTCCGCGAGGTCTGCGGCCGGATCAGGAAGCACCCGGTCGACTGCGGCGACCGTGCGGGCTTCATCGTGAACGCGCTGCTCTTCCCGTACCTGAACAACGCGATCAAGATGGTGCAGGAGCACTACGCGTCGCTCGACGACATCGACGCGGCGATGAAGCTGGGCGGCGGTTACCCGATGGGCCCGTTCGAGCTGCTGGACGTCGTCGGGCTCGACGTCTCGCTCGCCATCGAGAAGGTCCTGCACCGCGAGTTCCGCGACCCGGGGCTCGCCCCGGCACCGCTCCTGGAGCACCTGGTGGCCGCGGGCTGCCTCGGCCGCAAGACCGGCCGAGGCTTCCGCGAATATGCCAAGCGCTGAGGGTCCCGGCGACTGGTTCCGGTCCGGCGCGGAGTGGGGCGGCCTGCTCGGCCCGGACCGGCTCCCGCCGCCCCCTGGCGGCGGCGGAGAACCAGGTCATGCGCACCGAGCTGCGCACATGCAGTACGTTCAGGGCATGTCCCAGCCCGCCAAGTCCGCACGTACACCAGCTACGACCGACGCGCCGGAAAGTGCCGCAGGCTCTCGCGCCGCCGCCCAGCGGCTCAAGATGCGCCGGGAACTGGCGGCCGCCGCGATGGAGCTGTTCGCGACCAAGGGGTACGAGGCGACCACCGTCGACGAGATCGCGGCCCAGGCCGGGGTCGCACGCCGCACCTTCTTCCGCCACTTCCGTTCCAAGGAAGAGGCGATCTTCCCCGACCACGACGACACCCTGGTCCGGGCCGAGGCGGTGCTCAACGCCGCGCCCGCGCACGAGCATCCGCTCGACACGGTGTGCCGCGGCATCAAGGAAGTCATGAAGATGTACGCGGCCCGGCCGGAGATCTCGGTCGCCCGCTACAAGCTGACACGCGAGGTGCCCACGCTGCGCGAGGCGGAGATCGCGTCGGTGGCCCGCTACGAGCGCCTGTTCACCCGCTACCTCCTCGGCCACTTCGACGAGCGCGCGCACGCCGACGACGCCAACGACGATCCGCTGCTGGCGGAGGTCGCCGCGTCCGCCGTGGTCACCGCCCACAACCACGTCCTGCGGCGCTGGCTGCGGGCGGGCGGGCAGGGGGACGTGGAGGCGCAGTTGGACCACGCCTTCGCGATCGTGCGCAAGACGTTCGGCACGGGGATCGGGGCCGGGCGCTCCACGGAGGCGCAGCCGGCCGCGGCCACGGCCTCGGCCCAGGGCGAGGTGCTGGTGACCGTCGCCCGTACCGACGCCCCGCTGGACGAGGTCATGCGGACGATCGAACAGGCCCTCAAGGAGCGCTGAGCCCTCTTCGCCCGTGTGATGACGGCCACCCCTCGGGGTGGCCGTTTTGGCATGTCAGAGGCCGTTTTGCAGGCTCTCTCCGAGGCCGTTCGATCGATCATCGCTCATTTGTTACGTAAAGATTTCATCTGAGGCCAAGTTCTGGCACTCAGTGCCTTGCGGGGTGACACGCGGTGTCATACGTTGAAGAGGTCCGGGCGATGTCCCAGCAAGCCCAGCGCCTGCCCGCCCGGACGCCTGCGTCACAGGCAACCTCCCGCGCCACCAGCGCTGCCGAACAGCACCACCGCCGAACCGACGGCACCCCTCCAACCCTCAGCAGCACCGACGTAACCATCGGCGCCCCTCCCTCAGGGCGCTCACCGCCGGAGGCAACACCGTGACCGTGAAGGACATCCTGGCCGCGATCCAGTCGCCCGACTCCACGTCGGAGGACTTCGCCGCCCTCCCGCTCCCCGAGTCGTACCGCGCGATCACCGTGCACAAGGACGAGACGGAGATGTTCGCCGGGCTCGCCACGCGCGACAAGGACCCCCGCAAGTCGATCCACCTGGACGAGGTGCCGCTGCCCGAGCTCGGCCCGGGCGAGGCCCTGGTGGCCGTCATGGCCTCGTCGGTCAACTACAACTCGGTGTGGACGTCGATCTTCGAGCCGCTGTCCACCTTCGGCTTCCTGGAGCGCTACGGCCGCACCAGCGAGCTGGCCAAGCGCCACGACCTGCCGTACCACATCATCGGCTCCGACCTCGCGGGCGTCGTCCTGCGCACCGGCCCGGGCGTCAACGCCTGGCACCCCGGTGACGAGGTCGTCGCGCACTGCCTGTCCGTCGAGCTGGAGTCCAGCGACGGCCACAACGACACGATGCTCGACCCCGAGCAGCGCATCTGGGGCTTCGAGACCAACTTCGGCGGCCTCGCCGAGATCGCCCTGGTCAAGTCCAACCAGCTGATGCCCAAGCCCGACCACCTCAGCTGGGAGGAGGCCGCCGCCCCCGGCCTGGTCAACTCCACCGCCTACCGGCAGCTGGTCTCCCGCAACGGCGCCGGCATGAAGCAGGGCGACAACGTGCTCATCTGGGGCGCGAGCGGCGGACTCGGCAGTTACGCCACCCAGTTCGCGCTGGCCGGCGGCGCCAACCCGATCTGTGTCGTGTCCTCGCCGCAGAAGGCCGAGATCTGCCGCTCGATGGGCGCCGAGGCGATCATCGACCGCAACGCCGAGGGCTACAGGTTCTGGAAGGACGAGAACACACAGGACCCCAAGGAGTGGAAGCGCTTCGGCAAGCGCATCCGCGAGCTCACCGGCGGCGAGGACATCGACATCGTCTTCGAGCACCCCGGCCGCGAGACCTTCGGCGCGAGCGTCTTCGTCACCCGCAAGGGCGGCACCATCACCACCTGCGCCTCCACCTCGGGCTACATGCACGAGTACGACAACCGCTACCTGTGGATGTCGCTGAAGCGGATCATCGGCTCGCACTTCGCCAACTACCGCGAGGCCTGGGAGGCCAACCGGCTCATCGCGAAGGGCAAGATCCACCCGACCCTGTCGAAGGTGTACTCCCTCCAGGACACCGGCCAGGCCGCCTACGACGTGCACCGCAACCTCCACCAGGGCAAGGTCGGCGTGCTGTGCATGGCCCCCGAGGAGGGCCTGGGCGTGCGCGACCACGAGAAGCGCGCCAAGCACATCGACGCCATCAACCGCTTCCGGAACATCTGAGGGCTGCTGGATGACAGAGCGTCAGAAGGACCGTCCGTGGCTCATGCGGACCTACGCCGGCCACTCCACGGCCGAGGCGTCCAACGAGCTGTACCGGCGCAACCTCGCCAAGGGCCAGACGGGTCTGTCGGTGGCGTTCGACCTGCCGACCCAGACCGGCTACGACTCCGACCACATCCTCGCCCGCGGCGAGGTCGGCCGGGTCGGCGTGCCGATCGCGCACGTCGGTGACATGCGCCGGCTGTTCCAGGACATCCCCCTGGAGCAGATGAACACCTCGATGACCATCAACGCCACGGCCATGTGGCTGCTGGCGCTCTACCAGGTCGTGGCCGAGGAGCAGGGCGCGGACATCACCAAGCTCCAGGGCACGACCCAGAACGACATCGTCAAGGAGTACCTGTCCCGCGGCACGCACGTCTTCCCGCCGGGACCGAGCCTCCGTCTGACGACGGACATGATCGCGTACACGGTCTCCCACATCCCGAAGTGGAACCCGATCAACATCTGCAGCTACCACTTGCAGGAGGCGGGCGCCACGCCGGTCCAGGAGATCGCGTACGCGATGTCCACCGCGATCGCCGTTCTCGACGCCGTGCGCGACTCGGGGCAGGTGCCCCAGGAGCGCATGGGCGACGTCGTCGGACGGATCTCCTTCTTCGTGAACGCGGGCGTCCGCTTCATCGAGGAGATGTGCAAGATGCGGGCGTTCGGCCGCATCTGGGACCGGATCACCCGTGAGCGGTACGGCATCGAGAACCCCAAGCACCGCCGCTTCCGCTACGGCGTCCAGGTCAACTCCCTCGGCCTGACCGAGGCGCAACCGGAGAACAACGTCCAGCGGATCGTCCTGGAGATGCTGGCCGTGACCCTCTCCAAGGACGCACGCGCGCGTGCGGTGCAGCTCCCCGCCTGGAACGAGGCGCTCGGTCTGCCCCGCCCCTGGGACCAGCAGTGGTCGCTGCGCATCCAGCAGGTGCTGGCGTACGAGAGCGATCTGCTGGAGTACGAGGACATCTTCGAGGGCTCGAAGGTCATCGAGGCGAAGGTGGACGAACTGGTCGAGGCCGCGTCCGCGGAGATCGACCGCATCCAGGAGATGGGCGGCGCGATGGCGGCCGTCGAGTCCGGCTACCTCAAGTCGCAGCTGGTCGCCTCGCACGCCGAGCGCCGGGGCCGGATCGAGTCCGGCCAGGAGAAGATCATCGGTGTCAACGCCTTCGAGGGCACCGAGCCGAACCCGCTGACCGCTGACCTGGACACCGCGATCCAGACGGTCGACCCGGAGGTCGAGGCCCGGGTCATCGCCTCGCTCCAGCGGTGGCGCGACAGCCGCTACCAGCCGCCCTTCAACCACCCGAGGCCCTGCAAGGCGCTGGAGCGGCTGAAGGAGGCCGCCCGGGGCACCGAGAACCTCATGGAGGCCACCCTGGAGTGCGCCCGCGCCGGGGTCACGACCGGCGAGTGGGCCGGGGCCCTGCGCGAGGTGTTCGGCGAGTTCAGGGCGCCCACGGGCGTCTCCTCGGCGCCGGTGGCCGTCCCCGCCGAGGAGGGCAGCACGCTGGCCCTGGTCCGCCGCAAGGTGGATCTGACGGCCAAGGACCTGGGCGTGGGCAAGCTGCGCTTCCTGGTCGGCAAGCCGGGCCTGGACGGACATTCCAACGGTGCCGAGCAGATCGCCGTGCGCGCGCGCGACGCCGGCTTCGAGGTGGTCTACCAGGGCATCCGGCTGACGCCCGAGCAGATCGTGGACGCCGCCCTCGCCGAGGACGTGCACGCGGTCGGCCTGTCCATCCTGTCCGGCTCGCACGCCCAGCTGGTTCCGGACGTCCTCGAACGGCTGCGTGTGGCCGGTGCCACAGACATCCCGGTGATCGCCGGTGGCATCATCCCGAACGGGGATGCCGAGCAGCTCAGGGCAGCCGGAGTGGCCGCGGTCTTCACCCCGAAGGACTTCGACATCACCGGAATCATCGGCCGCATCGTCGACGAGATCCGGAAAGCGAACAAGCTCGACCCCCTGGAGGTCTCCGCATGACCACGGTCAACCGCCTTCGCCCCCGGCGTTCCTGCCTGGCGGTACCGGGCTCGAACCCGCGCTTCCTGGAGAAGGCCCAGGGCCTCCCGGCGGACCAGGTCTTCCTGGACCTGGAGGACGCGTGCGCCCCGCTCGCCAAGCCCGAGGCGCGGCACACCATCGTGAAGTTCCTCAACGAGGGCGACTGGACGGGCAAGACGCGCGTGGTCCGGGTCAACGACTGGACGACCGAGTGGACGTACCGCGACGTCGTGACGGTGGTCGAGGGCGCCGGCCAGAACCTCGACTGCATCATGCTGCCGAAGGTGCAGGACGCCCAGCAGATCGTCGCGCTGGACCTGCTGCTGACCCAGATCGAGAAGACCATGGGCTTCGAGGTCGGCAAGATCGGCATCGAGGCGCAGATCGAGAACGCCCAGGGCCTGAACAACGTCAACGAGATCGCGCAGGCCTCCCAGCGCGTCGAGACCATCATCTTCGGCCCGGCCGACTTCATGGCCTCCATCAACATGAAGTCGCTGGTCGTGGGCGAGCAGCCGCCCGGCTACCCGGCGGACGCCTACCACTACATCCTGATGAAGATCCTGATGGCCGCCCGCGCCAACAACCTCCAGGCCATCGACGGCCCCTACCTCCAGATCCGCAACATCGACGGCTACCGCGAGGTCGCGCAGCGCGCCGCCGCCCTCGGCTTCGACGGCAAGTGGGTGCTGCACCCGGGCCAGGTCGAGGCGTCCAACGAGATCTTCTCGCCGTCCCAGGAGGACTACGACCACGCCGAGCTGATCCTGGACGCGTACGACTACTACACGTCCGAGGCGGGCGGCAAGAAGGGCTCGGCGATGCTCGGCGACGAGATGATCGACGAGGCCAGCCGCAAGATGGCCCTGGTCATCGCGGGCAAGGGACGTGCCGCGGGCATGCGGCGCACCAGCAAGTTCGAGATCCCGGAGGCCTGACAGCCATGCAGTTCGGACGCACCTACGAGGAGTTCGAGGTCGGGGCGACGTACAAGCACTGGCCGGGCAAGACGGTCACGGAGTACGACGACCACCTGTTCTGTCTCCTCACCATGAACCACCACCCGCTCCACATGGACACGAACTATGCGGAGAAGACGACGGACTTCGGCAAGAACGTCGTCGTGGGGAACTACATCTACTCGCTCCTGCTCGGCATGTCCGTGCCGGACATCTCCGGCAAGGCCATCGCCAACCTGGAGATCGAGTCGCTCAGGCACGTGGCGCCGACCTTCCACGGCGACACGATCTACGGCCAGACGACCGTGCTCGACAAGTGGCCGTCGAAGTCGAAGAACGACCGCGGCATCGTCTACGTCGAGACCAAGGGCTACAAGCAGGACGGCACGCTGGTCTGCGTGTTCCGCCGCAAGGTCATGGTGCCGACCGAGACGTACATCAAGGAGCGCGGCGGCGAGCAGCCCGGCCGCCCCGAGCTCGAGGAGCAGGAGAAGTAGCCATGGCGCGACTCGCCCAGACCGCCGGTCTGACGGACATCCAGCAGGAGATCCTGTCCACCGTCCGGGACTTCGTGGACAAGGAGATCATCCCGGTCGCGACCGAGCTGGAGCACCGCGACGAGTACCCGCAAGCGATCGTCGACGGGCTGAAGGAATTGGGCCTGTTCGGCCTGATGATCCCCGAGGAGTACGGGGGTCTGGGCGAGTCGCTCCTGACGTACGCGCTGTGCGTGGAGGAGATCGCCCGCGGGTGGATGTCGGTGTCCGGCATCATCAACACGCACTTCATCGTGGCGTACATGCTCAAGCAGCACGGCACGCAGGAGCAGAAGGACCACTTCCTGCCGAGGATGGCGGCCGGCGACATCCGCGGCGCCTTCTCGATGTCGGAGCCGGGCCTCGGCTCGGACGTCTCGGCGATCACCTCGAAGGCGGTGAAGGACGGCGACGGGTACGTCCTGAACGGCCAGAAGATGTGGCTGACCAACGGTGGTACGTCGTCTCTGGTGGCCGTTCTGGTCCGAAGTGACGAAGGTCACCCCGAGGGCACCGCGCCCCACAAGTCGATGACGACCTTCCTGGTGGAGAAGGAGCCCGGCTTCGGCGAGGTCCGCCCCGGCCTCACCATCCCCGGCAAGATCGACAAGATGGGTTACAAGGGTGTCGACACCACCGAACTCATCATGGATGACCTGCGGATTCCTGCGGATCGTGTGCTCGGTGGGGTCACGGGCCGTGGTTTCTACCAGATGATGGACGGTGTCGAGGTCGGCCGCGTCAACGTGGCGGCGCGTGGCTGTGGCGTCGCTCAGCGTGCGTTCGAACTCGGCGTCCAGTACGCACAGCAGCGTCACACCTTCGGCAAGCCGATCGCCCAGCACCAGGCGATCCAGTTCAAGCTGGCCGAGATGGCTACCAAGGTCGAGGCCGCGCATGCGATGATGGTGAACGCAGCTCGCAAAAAGGACTCCGGGGAACGAAACGACCTTGAAGCCGGTATGGCGAAGTATCTCGCTTCCGAATACTGCAAGGAGGTCGTGGAGGACGCCTTCCGGATCCACGGCGGCTACGGCTTCTCCAAGGAGTACGAGATCGAGCGCCTCTATCGTGAGGCACCGATGCTGCTGATCGGTGAAGGTACCGCCGAGATCCAGAAAATGATCATCGGCAGGCGGCTGCTCGAAGAGTATCGATTCCAGGGCTAGATGTCCGGATACGGGGTGTTTTCTTGGAGAAGAAGATCACACCCCGTCAGCACTCTTCGGCCGCCGACTCGGCTGCCTGGCTTACCCAGTTAGGGCCCCGAGCCGCTACGATCGCCGGAAAGCCGCCGTCCCCCGTCAGAGTGCGGCATCATCCGCTACGAAGGTCATCCATGCCCCACAGCCAAACCTCTGCACCTCGCGACAGCCGGGCCGGCGTACGCCTCGCGCGCGGAGCATCGCCGTGGCTCCTTCCGACCGTCGCCACCGCAGCCCTCAGCCTGGCCCGCGCCCGCCGCTCGGGTGCCGCCAAGGCCGTCGCCGTTCCCGCCACCGCGCTCGCCGCGGGGATGCTGTGGTTCTTCCGCGACCCCGAGCGCGAGATCACCCAGGGCCGGGTCATCTCGCCCGCCGACGGTGTGGTGCAGAGCATCATGCCGTGGAAGGACGGCCGCACCCGCGTCGCGATCTTCATGAGCCCGCTCAACGTCCACGTCAACCGCGCGCCGCTGGCCGGCACGGTGACCTCGGTCGAGCACGTGCCCGGTGGCTTCGTTCCCGCCTTCAACAAGGAGAGCGAGAACAACGAGCGTGTCGTCTGGCACTTCGACACCGAGCTCGGCGACATCGAGATGATCCAGATCGCCGGCGCGGTCGCCCGCCGCATCGTCCCCTACGTGCCCCAGGGCACCAAGGTCGAGCAGGGCGAGCGGATCGGCCTGATCCGCTTCGGCTCGCGTGTCGACCTCTACCTGCCCGAGGGTGTGGAGGTCGCGGTCGAGGTGGGACAGAAGACCGTGGCTGGGGTGACTCGCATTGACCGTGATTGATCCTGACACCAAGGCCGGCTGGGTCCCGGAGGCCGACGAGGTCGACGAGGAAGAGGAGATGCCCCTCTCTCTTCGCCTCTCGATAGCGGACACCCTGACGCTGGGCAACGCCACGTGCGGCTTCATGGCGGTGTACTTCACCACCACCGGCATCCTGATCCCGCACCTCACGGGCAGCCAGGAGACCGGCATGGCCCGCCACAGCGCGGCCACGGCGGTCATCCTCATGCTCTGCGCGGCGGTCTTCGACCTCTTCGACGGCCTGGTGGCGCGCAAGCTGCGCTCCTCCCCCATGGGCGCGGAGCTGGACAACCTGTCCGACCTGATCAGCTTCGGTCTGGCGCCGGCGTACTTCGTCCTCGTGTACGGCATGGTCGCGGACGACGCGCATCAGCGGGTGGCGGCGGTCGGGGCGATCGTGGTGCTGCTGGCGGTGGTGCTGCGGCTGGCGAGATTCTCGTGCGTCACGGTCAAGGACGGCACCTTCCAGGGCATGCCGTCGCCGTTCGGCGCGCTGACGGTCGTGTCGATCGTGCTGCTGGAGCTGCCGTTCGTGGCGACGCTGCTGGCGATCCTGGGTACGGCGTGGCTCATGGTGAGCCGGGTCGAGTACCCGAAGCCGCGGGGGCGGCTCGCGGTGGCGATGCTGTCGTGGATCGTGCTGAGCATGGGCCTGCTGGCGGCGTGGGCGTTCGACGCGCCGAGCGGGCAGCTGCTGCTGCAGACGGGATGCGCGCTTCAGCTGGTCATGGGGGCGGTGATCCCCCTGTTCGCGACGGCCCGGCGGGTGAACAACTTCCGCGACAACCGGCGGGAAGCGCGGGCGGCTCAGCTTCCGTAGCGTTGCACCGGCTTGGGCCCCGGACCGGGATGTCGGTTCGGGGCCCTTTGCTGTGCGGTCCGTTGGGGGGTGCTGTTGCTGGGGACGGAGCCCCCAGGGACGCGGCCTCGCCTCAGGTCAGGAAATCCCCGGCGATGCGTTCCGCCACCCGCTCCAGGATCGGGCCCGCCTCCGCGATGCACTTCGCCACGTCCGGCTCCGCGTCCGTCAGGGGGTAGACCCGGCGGAAACCGGCCCGTCCCAGGGTCTCCGGGGGCAGGGCCAGGCGGCCGCAGACCGCGACGACCTCCTTGTCCGCCGCCCGGGCCGCGGCGGCGACGCCCGCCGGGGCCTTGCCGTGGAGGGTCTGTTCGTCGAGGGAGCCCTCACCGGTGATCACCAGGTCGGCGCGCTCCAGGGCCGGGGCGAAGCCCAGGACGTCGAGCATGACCTCGATGCCGGGACGGAAACGGGCGCCGAGCAGCAGGGCGCCGTAGCCGATGCCGCCCGCCGCGCCCGCACCGGGCGAGGCGGCGTACTCGGCGGCCTTCGATCCGGCGGACTCCTCCAGCACCTTCGCGAAGTGCGCGAGGGCGGCGTCCAGGGCCGCCACGTCGTCCGGCGAGGCGCCCTTCTGCGGGCCGTAGACCGCGGGCGCGCCCTTCGGGCCGGTCAGCGGGTTGTCCACGTCGCTCGCGAGGACCAGTTCGATCTCGGTGAGACGCGGGTCGAGGGACGAGAGGTCAGCGGTGGCCAGGTCGGCGAGGCCGCCGCCGCCCGGGGGGACCGGCTCGCCCTGCGCGCCAAGGAAGCGTGCGCCCAGCGCGGACAGCATTCCGGCGCCGCCGTCCGTGGTGGCGCTGCCGCCGACCCCGAAGACGATCGTGCGGGCGCCCGCGTCCAGCGCGGCCCGCAGCAGCTCGCCGGAGCCGTACGTGGACGCCGTGAGCGGGGCGAAGACCCCGGCGGGCAGCCGCTGGAGCCCGCTCGCCTCGGCCATCTCCACGACCGCGGTCCCGTCGCGCAGCGCGAACGCCGCCGTCACCTCGTCGCCGAGCGGACCGGCGACCCGTACCTCCCGGCGCTCGAACCCGGCCGCGACCGCCGCGGCCACGGTTCCGTCGCCGCCGTCGGCCACGGGCAGCGCCTCGACCTCGAGGTCCGGTACGACCCGGCGCAGCCCGGCCGTCACCCGCTCGGCGACCTCCACGGCCGTCAGCGACCCCTTGAACTTGTCCGCGGCGACGAGCACCCGCTGTGCCTTGGTATCGCTCACTGCAGCGTCCGCCACTTGCACTCCCCTTGCTCTCCGGGCCCTCACGCACGTCAAGGCCAGTCGCGCCGCTGCGACCTTAACCGGAGGACGCCCCGGCCGTCAGCTTCTGCCCAACCTCTGGAACGACACGGTCAGGGGCGCGGGGCTGTGTCAGACATGCGGCTGCCGCCGCGCGGGCGCGAACGGCCACCACGCACCCGCATTCCCGAACGGGCCGAACGCCCCACCCCGAAATGGGTAGACCTCAACCATGACCCCCGTCGACACCGAAGCAGCGCTGGCCGGTCGCATCCTCGGCGGCTGGCAGGGCCGCATCGCGGGCAACATGCTCGGCAAACCGGTCGAGCAGGGCGAGGTGTGGACGCGCGACCGCATCGACCGCTATCTGCGGCAGGCCGCCGCGCTGCCCCTGACCGACTACCTCCCCGAGCCGATCAGCGAACACGACGGCTTCGAGCTGCGGCCCGAGTGGCGCCAGTGCGTGCGCGGCCGGATCCACGGCAGTTGCCGTGACGACGACGTCGACTACGCGATCCTCGGTCTGGACCTGCTGGAGACCCACGGCTTCGGCTTCAGCACCGAGCAGGTCGGCGACCTGTGGCTGCTGCGGCTGCCGTACCTCCAGACGTTCACCGCCGAGCGGGCCGCGTACCGCAACCTGGCAGGCGGGCTCAAGCCGCCGCTGACGGCGACGTACGACAATCCGTACCAGGAGTGGATCGGGGCGCTGATCAGGGCCGACATCTACGGCTGGACCTGCCCTGGCGTGCCGCGCCGGGCCGCCTCGCTGGCCCGGCGGGACGCGGTGCTGTCGCACACCGGCAACGGCGTCTACGGCGCGATGTGGGCGGCGGCGCTGATCGCGGCGGCGTTCACGGCACCCACCGTGCGGCACGCCATCGACGAGGCCCTGGCCGTGATCCCGGCGAGCAGCCGCCTGGCCCGCACGGTGCGGCGGGTCGTCTCCCTGCACGACACGCGGATGTCCTGGGAGGACACACTCACCACGCTCACCGACGAGACGGCCGGGATGGGCTGGATCCACACCGTCCCGAACGCCGCCGTCCTCGCCGCCGGCCTGCTCTACGGCGACGGCGACTTCACCCGCACCATCACCCTGACCGTCCGCGGCGGCCTGGACACGGACTCCAACGGCGCGACGGCGGGGTCGGTGGCCGGGGTGTTCGGCGGGGCTGCGGCCATTCCGGAGCAGTGGACGGTCCCGCTGGAGGACACGGTCCGCAGCGCGGTGTTCGGCTTCGACGGGGTACGCATCAGCGAGCTCGCGGAGCGGACGCTGCGGCTGGCGGAGCAGCAGGCCTGACCGGATCGAACCGGCCATTTCCCGGCTGAGCGGGGTGCCCGACCTGTTCTTCCGTTTCCCGCCATGGGCCCTCTGTGAGCTCAGTAACCGCCGCTGCCGCTGACGACAGCCGGGCGTTCCGCTTGAAAGCGCTTCCAGGCGACGATTTCCGGCCACGTGTCCGTGATCCACCTATGTCGATCAAAAGCGACCGTAAAGTGATCTGGCCGTTGGCTAGTTCGATCATTTCCAGTCACCCGGTTCGCGTCCTCGCGCCTGACAGAAAGCGCCTGCTTGTCATGCCTCGTCTCAGAACCGCTCTTCGTGCCACCGCCACCGCGACCGTCCTGACCGCCGCCGTGCTCACCGCGCCCGGGGCCGTCGCCGCCGAGCAGTCCGCGGCCTCGGCCTCCGCCACCGTGTGCGGCAGCGGCTACACCCTGCGCAAGGCGATCCCGCTGCCCCTGGGCGTCGACCCCGACCTGCGCAAGGCGACCCTCTTCGCCTACGAGAACGGCGGCAAGGGCTGCGCCATCCTCGACAACAACGTCGGCCGGGCGCAGTACATGTCCGTGCAGATCTGCAAGGTGGACGGCACGGCCTGCGACCCCGACTCGGGCACCTTCAGCGAGTACGCGGGCCCGGTGTACGTCTCCAGCTTCGCCTGCGCCCCGGTGACGGCCAAGATGGGCTCGTCCTCCGGCAGCCTCTACATCAACTACAAGTCCAGCTACGTCTTCCCCTGCGGCTGAGCCCTCCCCGGGTGGTTACCCTGCCCGAATGACCACCTCTTCTTCTGACTTCGCCGCCTACATCGCGTCCCTGCCCCGCGTCCTGGCCGGCGCCGCCGCGCTGTTCCGGGACGGCGAGGGCCGGGTGCTGCTCGTCGAGCCCAACTACCGGGAGGGCTGGGCGCTGCCCGGCGGCACGATCGAGTCCGACGACGGCGAGACGCCGCGGCAGGGCGCGCGGCGCGAGACGGCGGAGGAGATCGGGCTGGACCGTGAGCTCGGCCGGCTGCTGGCGGTGGACTGGGTGCACGGCCCGGGGCGTCCGCCGCTGGTGGCCTATCTGTACGACGGCGGGGTGCTCGGCGAGGACGAGTTCAAGGCGATCCGCCTCCAGGAGGAGGAACTGCTGTCCTGGCGGCTGGTCCCGCGCGAGGAGCTGACCGAGTATCTGCCGGGCGCCCTCGGCCGCCGTGTCCTGGCCGGACTGGACGTGCTGGCGGACGGCTCGGGCACGGCGGAGCTGGAGAACGGGCACCGGGTGTACTGACCGGTCCGGCCGTTCACCCGTCGGCGTCCCGTTCGATAACCGCTCGCCGTCGCCGTACGGCCCGGCCTACGCTCGGTGACATGGCCAAGCCCCTCGTCGCGCTGCTCACCGGTGCCGGTATCAGCACGGACTCCGGGATCCCGGACTACCGCGGGCCGAACGGGCTCTGGCGGCGGGATCCGGAGGCCGAGAAGCTCGTCACGTACGAGTACTACATGGGCGACCCGGAGATCCGCCGCCGCTCCTGGCAGATGCGGCGCAGGAACCGGACGCTTCAGGCGGAACCCAACGCCGCGCACCGGGCGGTGGCCGAACTGGAGCGGTCCGGGGTACCCGTCCGGGTGATCACGCAGAACGTGGACGGGCTGCACCAGCTCGCCGGGATGCCCGACCGCAAGGTCCTCGAACTGCACGGCACGGCACGCAGCTTCGTCTGTACCGGCTGCCACACCCGCGGCCCGATGGAGGACGCGCTCGCACGGGTCGAGGCCGGTGAGGACGACCCGCCGTGCCTGGCGTGCGGCGGCGTCCTGAAGCCGGCGACGGTGATGTTCGGCGAGCGGCTCGACCCCGTCGTCCTCGGCGAGGCGGTCGCCATCAGCAAGGCCAGCCAGGTGTTCGTCGCCGTCGGCACGAGCCTCCAGGTCCAGCCCGCCGCCGGCCTCGCCGGTGTCGCCGCCGACCACGGCGCCCGCCTGATCATCGTCAACGCCGAGCCGACACCGTACGACGACCGTGCGGACGAGATCGTCCGCGAACCCATCGGCACGGCGCTGCCGGAGCTGCTGCGCGGTCTCACGGCCGACGGGCGGCCCGCAGGTTTTCCAGGCGCGTGAGCGCGCCGCGGCCCGGTCGGGGGTGCGCGAGGGTCAGAAGAGTGCCGCTCCCCGCTCGAAGTCCAGCAGGCGCTGTTTGCGTTCCAGGCCGCCGCCGTAGCCGGTGAGGCCGCCGTTCGCGCCGATGACGCGGTGGCAGGGGACGATGATGCCGATCGGGTTGCGGCCGTTGGCTAGGCCGACCGCGCGGGATGCCGTGGGGGTGCCGAGGGCGTCGGCGAGCCGGCCGTAGGTGCGCGTCTCACCGTACGGGATGCGGCGCAGCTGGTCCCAGACGCTGCGCTGGAACGGGGTGCCGGTCAGACGGAGTTCGACGGTGAACTGCTTGAGCTCTCCCGCGAAGTAGGCCTTCAGTTGTTCCTCCGTCTCCGCGAACAGGGTGTCGTCGCGGGTGCCGAAGGTCTCCTCCGGCGGGCGGTGGCGCTGGCCGGTCATGTAGAGGCCGCACAGGACACCGTCGTCGGCGACGAGGGTGAGGGGCCCGTAGGGGCTGTCGGTCACGGTGTGCTGCTTCATGGAACGTCCCTAGACAGGAAGGAAGTTGATCGGGTGGCTGTCGGTCGCCCAGAGGTACTGGACGGCGTAGGCCCGCCAGGGGCGCCAGGCCGCCGCGCGGGCGGTGAGCTTGGCGGGCGTGGAGGGCAGGCCGAGTTCCTGGGCGGCGCGGCGGATGCCGAGGTCGGTGGGGAGGAAGGCGTCGGGGTCGCCGAGGGCGCGCATGGCGATGACGTCGGCCGTCCAGGGGCCGAAGCCGGGCAGGTCGAGGAGCTGGGCGCGGGCCTGCGGCCAGTCGCTCTCCGCCCCCAGGTGGAGGTCGCCGTCGGCGAGCCGACGGACAAGGGTCGTGAACGTCGTGCGGCGGGTGCGGGGCATCGCCAGGGTCTCCGGGTCCAGCGCCGCGAGGGCCTCGGGGGCGGGGAAGAGGTGGGTGAGACCGCCCTCGGGGTCGTCGACCGGTTCGCCGTGGGCGGTGACCAGGCGGGCCGCGTGGGTGCGGGCGGCGGCGGTGGAGACCTGCTGGCCGAGCACGGCCCGGACGGCGAACTCCGCCTCGTCCACCGTGCGCGGGACGCGTCGGCCGGGCGCCTTGTCGACCAGCGGCGCCAGGACCGGGTCCGTGCGCAGCTGCTCGTCGATCGCCACCGGGTCCGCGTCCAGGTCGAGCAGACGGCGGCACCGGCTGATGGCGACGGTCAGATCGCGCAGGTCGCTGAGGGTGAGGCGGCAGGCGATGTGGTCGGGGTTCGGGGTGAGGGCCACGATGCCGTGGCCGTACGGCAGCCGCAGCGTGCGCCGGTAGGAACCGTCGCGCCACTCCTCCACGCCGGGTACGGCCGTGGCGGCGAGGTGGCCGAAGAGGTTGTCGGGGTTGAGCGGGGTCCGGAATGGCAGCCGCAGGGACAGGGCTCCGGGTGTGCCGGCGCCCTGCCGTCTCGGGGCGCGGGCGCGCAGCTCGCTCGGG
Source organism: Streptomyces sp. SID5464 (assembly GCF_009862985.1). Taxonomy (NCBI): domain Bacteria; kingdom Bacillati; phylum Actinomycetota; class Actinomycetes; order Kitasatosporales; family Streptomycetaceae; genus Streptomyces; species Streptomyces sp. SID5464. Next base: position 74,912 of record NZ_WWIQ01000004.1, read on the forward strand.
GAGAGGGCGAAGACCTCGCGGACGGTGTCGTTGAAGGTGCGGATCGAGGCGAAGCCGGCGGCGAAGGCGATCCGGGCCATGGGCAGGGTCGTCGTCTCGATGAGCAGCCGGGCCGTCTGGGAGCGCTGGGCGCGGGCCAGCGCGAGGGGGCCGGCGCCCAGTTCCGCGAGGAGCTGGCGCTCGACCTGCCGGGTGCTGTAGCCGAGGCGGGCGGCGAGGCCGGGCACGCCCTCGCGGTCCACGACGCCGTCGGCGATCAGCCGCATGGCGCGGGCCACGAGGTCGGCGCGCTGGTTCCATTCCGGGGAGCCGGGGCTGGTGTCGGGCCGGCAGCGCTTGCAGGCCCGGAACCCGGCCTGCTGGCAGGCCGCCGCGCTCGGGTGGAAGACCATGTTCTCGGGCTTGGGCGGCACGACCGGGCAACTGGGACGGCAGTAGATGCCGGTCGTCAGGACGGCCGTGAAGAACCATCCGTCGAACCGTGCGTCCTTGGACTGGACGGCGCGCAGGCAGCGCTCGGTGTCGGTGTGCATCCCCATCTGCATGCGTCCAGCATCGGGCACCGGGCGGGACGGGGCTGGCGAGAATCCGACATCGACGTGCCCGGGCGGCGCCCGGCGGAGACAGCTGCGGCCGGGATAGATGAAGATTCATTCATGTGTTCGTGTGCGACCGGTACGATGACGTCATGGGTCATGGAGCCGTCATCCCCGCGCAGGACGCCACCGAGCGCGTACGCCTGGACGCGGACAACGTCGCGAAGGTCGCCACCACGCTCCAGGCCCTGTCCACACCCTCCCGGCTGCTGATCCTGGCGCGGCTGCGGGAAGGCCCGCTGCCGGCCACCGAGTTGGCCGCCGAGGTGGGCATGGAGCAGTCGGCCTGCTCGCACCAGCTGCGGCTGCTGCGCAATCTGGGCCTGGTCGTCGGCGAGCGGCGGGGCCGTTCGGTCGTCTACGCACTGCACGACCACCACGTCGCCGAGCTGCTCGACCAGGCCGTCTACCACGTGGAGCATCTGCGCCTGGGCATCAGCGACGCCGCCGAGTGAGACGGCGCCGCTGTCCCACGGGCGGCCCTACGCGGTGGCCGTCGGCCGTCGCGAGGCCGCCATCGCCTCGCTCACGCGCGTCAGCGGACGCAGCCGATAGGTGTACGCGTAGTCGCGGTTGGCGAAGAGCTTGAACTCGTCGTGGGTGTGGGCGCCCCAGCTGTTGTCGCCGCCCACGCCCATCTGACGGTGGTTGACCCGCAGGACCACCGCGTCCCTGGGGTCGAGCTGGTAGTCGTGGCGGGCGCCGACCGACAGGTCCTCGGGGGTGAAGCGCGAGGCGTTGACCTCCAGCAGCGGCTCACCGGAGACGAGCAGTCCGCGTCCGCCGGCGTCCGTCAGCGCGGCCCAGCGGACATCGGTCTTGTTGCCGTTCTCCTGGGGACGCAGGTAGGAGGTCCACTGTCCGGAGACGGTGCCGGAGTACAGGCCGACGTCGGTGGCGTTGTTGCGGTCCCACATGTTCTCCTCCGGGCCCCGGCCGTAGTAGTGCAGCCGGTCCAGGCGGCGGGGCAGGAACAGCAGGGTGCCGACCTCGGGGATGTACGGCAGGTTCGCCGCTCCCGGGTGCAGGGTGTTGTCGACCTTGATCTCGCCGTTGCCGAAGACCGTGTACGTCGTGCTGTACGTGGACTCCGCGCTGGTGGGCAGCGTGCCGGTGACCGTGACCTCGACGGCCCGGTCGTCCAGCGGCCGGACCCGTACGTCCGCCACCTTCCGCTTGGCTCCCGCGTCGCGCCACGTCTGGTTGCGGGTGTGGTGGCCGTTGCCCCGGTCGTTGTCGGTGGGCGCCCGCCAGAAGTTCGGGACGGGGCCGGAGGTGATGAGCCGGGTGCCGCCCGCTTCGTACGAGGTGATGGTGCCGGTGCTCTTGTCGACGGTGACCGAGAAGCCCTTGCCCTTGACAGTGACGTCCTCGTCCCGGTCGGTGTACCGCAGGGCGGGGACGCTGCGCAGCGGCAGGGGCGTCACGGCCGGGCTGTCCGTGTCGAGGGCGAGCTGCTGCTTGGCCACCTCGAAGCCCGCCGTCGCCCACTTGGTGGGCTCCTGGGTGGTGAACGAGAGCTGGAGGAAGTACTCCGTGCCCGGTTCGGGCTTCGCCGGCAGGCGCACCGGCACCTTGATGTCCTTGCTGGTCAGCGGCGCGACGTTCAGCTGGTCGCGGGTCAGCCTGCCGCGCTGGACGACCTTGCCGTCGGCGACGAGGGACCAACGTCCGTCGAACTCGCGGAGGTTGGTGAAGAGGTACTCGTTGGTGAGGGTGACGGCGCCGGGGCCGCCGGTGGCCGGGGCGGCGTTGATCGCCTGGTAGATCTGCTTGACCTCGGCGGACTTGCCGGTGAGGCCGCGGTCGGGCAGGACGATGCCGTCCCCGGCGAAGGCGCCGTCGTTGGGGTTGTCGCCCCAGTCGCCGCCGTAGGCGTAGAACGTCTTGTCGCGCGGGCGCTGCTCGGCGAAGCCGACGGTGGCGGCGTCGAACCAGAAGCGCACGCCCTCGTCGTCCGGGCCGCGGCTGTCGGAGGCAAGTTCGGTGGCGCTGAGCGCGCGGGCGTACACGCGGGCCCGCCGGATGGTTCCGCTGAACTCCCGGGTCGGGTTGTCGACGTCCGTGGCGAGCGCCAGGGACGCCGTGTTGCCGCTGGGGCGCCGGGTGGTGGTGCGGGTGCCGCGCACCTGGCCGTCGACGTACAGGGTGAGCGTCCCCGCGTCGGCGTCGAAGACGCCGGCGATGTGGTGCTCCTTGCCCGTCCAGCCGTCGGGCAGCGCCCAGCTCGCGGTGACCCACTGGCCGCCGCCGTGAATGAAGAACTCAAGGTTCTTGTCGGTCTGCTTGAGCGCGTACTGGGTGTCGCCCTTGGCGAGGATGGGCTGGTGGCCGTAGGGCACGTCCGGGGTGACCCAGGCCTCCAGCGTGAGGGAGCCGGTGAGGTCCAGGCGTGAGTCGCGGGGGAAGACGGTGCCGCCACAGACGCCCTTGGTGCGGTCGAAGGTGCCGGAGGGCGCCATGATCTCGCCGCGCAGCGCGCCCGGCCCGGACTCGGTCAGCAGCTTGCGGGTGGGGGTCGGCCAGCTCAGGGCCTGGTCGACGAAGTCCCAGATCCAGCCGCCCTGGAGGACGTCGTAGCGGCGGACGATGTCCCAGTACTTCTTGAAGTTGCCGTTGGAGTTCCCCATCCCGTGGGAGTACTCGATCATCACGTACGGGCGGGTGTCGTTGGTGTCCTTGGCGCGCTGCTCGACCCGCTGCGGGCTGTCGTACATCTCGGAGCGGATGTCGCTGATCCCGGGGCGGTCGTCGCCCTCGTACTGGATGACGCGGGTGGGGTCGTAGGAGCGGATCCAGTCGTGCATGGCGTTGAAGGTGGTGCCTCCGCCGGCCTCGTTGCCGAGGGACCAGATGACCACCGAGGCGTGGTTCTTGTCGCGGTGGACCATGTTCTGGGCGCGGACCACGCACGCCTCGGTCCACTCGGGGTGACCGCTGCCGGGGTACCTGTCGCGGATGCCGTGGGTTTCGAGGTTGGTCTCGCCCACGAGGTACAGCCCGTACTCGTCGGCGAGTTCCAGCCACAGCGGGTTGTTGGGGTAGTGCGAGGTGCGGACGCTGTTGATGTTGAGCCGCTTGATGATCTCGATGTCCTCGATCATCTGCGCGCGGGTGAGCGCCGAGCCGGTGACGGGGTGCATCTCGTGCCGGTTGGTCCCGCGGAAGGACACCGGCTTGCCGTTGATGCGCATCAGGCCGTCCTTGAGCGCGAACTCGCGGAAGCCGACCCGGTGCGAGAGGGTCTCGACCACCTTGCCGGCCGGGTCGCGCAGGCGCAGCACGGCGGTGTAGAGGTTCGGGTGCTCGGCGGACCAGAGCTTCGGTGAGGGGACGGGTCTGGACGCCTCGGCGGTGGCCTCGTCGCCGTCGGGGACGTCGACCGGCTGGTTCAGGGGCCGCGGCCAGACGGCGTGGCCGCGCGCGTCGTACAGCTGGGTCTCGACCGTGTAGCGGCCCGCGCCCTCGCCGCCGTAGTCACGGACGTGCGCGGTGACCTTGAGTTCGGCGGAGGTGTAGTCGTCGCCGAGCGGGGTGTCCAGCTTGAAGTCCCGCAGGTGCACCGAGGGCGTGGAGTACAGGTGGACCGAGCGGAAGATGCCGCTCAGGCGGATCATGTCCTGGTCCTCCAGCCACTCCGCGTCGGAGTAGCGGTACACCTCGACGGCGATCTGGTTGGTGCCCGGCTTGAGGTGGCGGGTGATGTCGTACTCGGCCGAGGTGTAGGAGTCCTCGTGGTAGCCGACCAGTTCGCCGTTGATCCACACGTAGTGGGCGGACTTGACGCCCTCGAAGTGCAGGAAGGTGCGCCGGCCCGACCAGTTCCGAGGGACGGTGAACGTCCGGCGGTACTGGCCGACGGGGTTGTAGCGGGTCGGGGCGGCCGGCGGCTGGGCCTCCTCGCCGCCGCCGTTGGGGCCCCACCAGGGGTAGGTGATGTTGACGTAGATCGGGAAGTCGTAGCCGTGCATCTGCCAGGCCGAGGGCACGGGGATGGTGTCCCAGCCGGAGTCGTCGACGTCGGTGCGGTAGAAGTCGGCGTCCCGGTCGTCGGGGCGGTCGGCGTAGGCGAACTTCCACTTGCCGTCGAGGCTCAGCCGGTACGGCGAGCGGGTGCGGTCGCCGTCGAGTGCCTGCCCGAGGTCCGCGTACGGCATGAGCGTGGTGTGCGGCGGCTCGGTGCCCACGCGGTACACGGCCAGGCCGTCGTTCCACTCCGGAGGGGCGTCCGCCGCCGGGCGCCGGCCCGCCGCGTGCGCGGCGGCGGGCGACGCGGACAGGGCGAGCGCGCCGAGCACGGCGGCGCCGCCTTCGAGCAGACGGCGGCGGCTGACGACGGGCCGGTCGGCGGGGGACGAGAGCGGGTGCGGCATGACCGTGGCCTTCCTCGGTTCGACAGGGTGCTGCACGGACTGAGGGCACGTCAGATGCGTCGCCAACTCCCCTGATGGGCGTTCCTGTTGGGACTCGTGCAACTGACGGTGACGGAGCAACTGCTGAGCAGGCACACCCTAGGACTCGAACACAACCGAAGCAATGACCCCGTCGGACTTTGTGCGGTCCTGGTGGTTCTCCGAGGTCCCCCGGCGCTTTGACGCCCTCAGGCCCGGAGGAAGGTCAGCACCTCGCTCGTCAGCCGGGCGGGCGCGTCCAGCGGGACGAGATGGCCGGCCTCCGGGACGGGCACCAGCCGCGCGCCCGGGATCAGGGCGGCCAGCTCCTGTCCCTTGGCGAAGGGGATCCAGGTGTCCTCGGTGCCCCAGCAGACCGTCACCGGCAGATCGAGGGTGGGATACAGCGGCTGGATGTCGTCCGTGTAGCGCTGGTCGGCCTGCGCGATCTGGCGGTAGAAGGCGGCCTGTCCCCGCTCCCCCGTCCACGGCCCGACCAGGGCGTCCAGCGTGGCGGGCCGCAGGCCGAGGTGGCTCGCGGACGTGACGTACTCGCGTACCAGCGCCTCGTGCAGCGCCGCCGGCAACTGCTCGAAGACGTGGCTGTGCTGCCCGACCAGGCGGAAGAAGGGCGAGCCCCAGGGTTCCAGGGCCACCGGGTCGACCAGCGCGAGCCGCCGGTAGCGGGCCCCGTGCAGCAGATGGGCGCGCAGTGCCACGCACCCTCCGAAGTCGTGCGCGACGACGGACGGCTCCCGAAGCCCCCAGTGCGCGAGCAGCTCGGTGAGGATCCGGCCCTGGGCCCCCAGCGAGACGTCCTGGTCCGGGTGCATGTCGGAGGTGCCGTAGCCCGCCATGTCCCACACGTGCACGTGGTGTCCGGCACCGGCCAGTGCCGGAGCGATCTCGTGCCACACGTACGAGGAGAAGGGCGTCCCGTGCAGCAGCACGACCGGCTCGCCGCCGGGATCTCCGAACCGGTCCCAGCGGACGGTCCCCGACGTGGTGGCCAGGCTCTCTCGCAACGTCCAGTCACTCAAGACGGCTCCCTCTCTTCCTAAGCGTGCGCGACCTCGGTTTTTTGTCTTTTCGGCGCGACAGTGCCGCTCCTTCGACCGTACTGTGACCTCATCGGACAGCCCGCATGACGGATCTTGGCGGTACCTTTTGCCGCGCCGGAAGGAGCGGCTCGCATGAACGGGTATGCGACCTCGGACCGGGACCCCGGCACGGCCGCGCCCGGCGGGCTGCTGGACCTGCTGAAGGTCGCGGCCGTGGTCCTGGACGGCGGCGGGCACATCGCCCTGTGGAGCCCCGAGATCGAGCAACTGCTCGGCTACACGGCCGACGAGGCCCTGCGGCAGCGCGCCGACACGCTCCTGATCGCGCCCGAGAACCGCGCCCGGGGCAGGGAGCTGTTCGCCCAGGTCAGAGCTGGGGACCGCTGGGCCGGCGTCTTCCCGCTGCGCCACCGCGACGGCACGGAACGCGCCGTGGAATTCCGCACGATGCGGCTCCTCGACAGCGAGGGCAGGCCCCACCTGCTGGGACTCGCCACGGACGCGACGACCGTAAGGAAGGTGGAGCGGGACCTCGCCCTCTCGCACAGCCTCGTCAACCAGACCCCGCTCGGCATCGCCGTCTTCGACAACGACCTGCGCTGGGTAGGTGTCAACCCCGCGCTGGAGCGGATCAACGGGGTGCCCGAGGAGGCCTTGCTGGGCCGGCGGCTCGGCGAGGTGCTGCCGGGCCTGGACGTCGAGGCCATCGAGGCCCGGATGCGGCACGTCCTCAAGACCGGCAGGCCCCTGCTCGACCAGCAGACCATCGGCCGTACGGCGGCGGACGAACAGGACCGCGCCTACTCCGAGTCGTACCACCGCATCGAGGACACCGACGGCCGGGTCCTCGGGCTCGCGATGGCCGTGCTGGACGTGACCGAACGGCAGCAGGCCGCGGCCGAGGTCGCGCAGGCACGCCAGCACCTGTCGGTGATCGCCGAAGCCGGGGTTCGGATCGGCACCACGCTGGACCTTCAGCAGACCGCCCGGGAGCTGGCCGACGTGGTCGTGTCGCACCTCGCGGACCTGGCCGCCGTGGACGTCCTGGAGTCCGTCGTGGCCCGCGGCACCATCGTGCCGGTGTCGGGCGGCGCGCCCGCGGAGTTCCGGGCGCTGGCCGTCGCGGCGGGCTACCCGACCGACGCCATCCACGCCGCCGACCCGGTCGGCGAGCTGGCCACCTACGCCTCGTCACGGATCATCACGCAGTGCGTCCGCAAGGCCCGCCCGGTCCTGGTCGAGCGCGTGGACCCGAAGATGATGCGGCGCATCGCCCGGGACGCGCGGGCCGCCCGGACCCTGCACGAGGCCGGCGCGCACTCCTACCTGGCGGTGCCGCTGGTGGCCCGGGGCAAGGTGCTCGGCACCCTCACCCTGTACCGCACGGTCGACGAACGCCCCTTCGACGACCGGGACCAGGTGCTCGCCTCGGAACTCGCCGCGCGCGCCGCGATCTGCATCGACAACGCCCGCCTCTACGGCCGGGAGCGGGGCACCGCCCTGACACTCCAGCGCAGTCTGCTCCCGGCCACGCCCGCCGAGCAGGAGGGGCTCGACATCGCCGCCCGCTACCGCCCGGCGCTCAGCGAGGTCGGCGGCGACTGGTACGACGTGCTGCCGCTGGGCCCGGGACGCACCGGGCTCGTGGTGGGCGACGTCATGGGCAAGGGCGTCCAGGCCGCGGCGATCATGGGGCAGCTGAGCACGGCGACGCGGGCCCTGGCCCGGCTGGACCTGCCGCCCGCCGAACTGCTGCGGCACCTCGACGACATCGCCGGCTCGCTCGGCGACGCCATCGCCACGTGCGTGTACGCGGTGTGCGACCTGCGGGCCGGCATCTGCTCGCTGTCCAGCGCCGGTCATCTGCCGCCCGTGCTCGCCGGTGCGGACGGCGGCGCGAAACTCGTCGACGTGCCCGGCGGCGTGCCGCTGGGGGTGGGCGGCGTGGACTTCGGCACCGTGAACCTGGAGTTCGCGCCGGGCTCCCTGCTCGCCCTCTACACCGACGGGCTGGTCGAGAACCGCGCGGAGCCGATCGACACCGGCCTCACCACGCTGACCCGCCTCCTGGAGGACGCGGGGCCCAGCCTGCAACGGACCAGCGACAGCCTCCTCGGCGCGCTGAGCCCGCAGCCCGACGACGACGTCGCGCTCTTGCTGGTCCGCGCCCGCTCCTGAGCGCACGCGGCGTCAACTGTTAGCATGTGTGTATGAGTTACGTTCTCTACCTCTGATCCGGGCCACTGGCTCCGCCCCTCGCATGCCCTGACGCACACAGGCCGAGGCGCAGGGAGCCGCGACGTCGCCCACGGCCCGCCCTGTTCCGGGCCGGCCGTCCGTCGGATCCGAAGGCCCGCTCGCATCCCCGCCCGAACCGGGGGTGAGGTGTGCCTCCTCAACGAGGAAGAGAACGTGACCACCCTTACCCTGCCTGCCCGCGACCGGGCCCAGCTGACCTGCGCCGGCGTCCGCGTCGACCGCGGTGGCCGCACCGTGCTGCACGACGTCGAGATGAAGGTCTCCCCCGGTGCGCGCTGGGGCGTCGTCGGCGAGAACGGACGCGGCAAGTCGACCCTTTTGCACGTCCTGGCCGGCCTGCTGCCCCCGGACGAGGGGACCGTGCACCGCGTGGGCACGCTCGCCCTGGCCGAGCAGGAGATGCCGGCCGGGGACGAGCGCACGGTCGGCGACTTCATCGACGAGTTCCTGGCCGGCGCCCGGGCCGCCCTGCGGGATCTGGACGCCGCGGCAAAAGCCCTCGCGGCGCAACGGCCCGGTGCCGAACAGGCCTATGCCGACGCCCTGGAGGCGGCGCAGGCGCTGGACGCCTGGGACGCCGACCGCCGGGTGGACGTGGCCCTGGACGGGCTGGGCGCGGTCAGCGACCGTGCCCGTCCCCTGGCCACGCTGTCGGTCGGCCAGCGCTACCGGATCCGGCTGGCCTGCCTGCTGGGCGCCGAGTACGACTTCCTGCTCCTGGACGAGCCGACCAACCACCTGGACCTGGCCGGGCTGGAGTACCTCACCGCCAGGCTGCGCGCCCACGCCGGCGGTGTCGTGGTGGTCAGCCACGACCGGGCGCTGCTCGCGGACGTGGCCACCGCGATCCTCGACCTCGACCCCACGCGCGACGGCCTACCGGGCGTGTACGGCGGTGGTTACGCCGGCTACCGGGAGGGCCGCGAGGCCGAACTGACGCGCTGGGAGGAGGAGTACCAGCAGCAGCAGACCGAGCACGTCCGTCTCCAGCATGCCCTGTCGGAGGCGCAGAACCGGCTGAGCACCGGCTGGCGCCCGGACAAGGGCACCGGCAAGCACCAGCGCGCCACCCGCGCCGGTGCCCTGGTGCGCTCCGTCCACCGGCGCCAGGAGGACCTGCACCGGCACAAGGTCACCGCGCCGGTGCCGCCCCGGCGCTTCTCGATGCCCGGCCTGCCCGCCCGGCCGGGCGTCGTCCTGCTGCGTACGGAGGAGGTGACGGTCGAAGGGCGGCTGCCCCAGGCGACGAACCTGTCGGTGACGTCCGGCGACAGGCTGGCCGTCACCGGCCCGAACGGGGCGGGCAAGTCCACCCTCCTGTCCGTCCTGGCCGGTCGGCTCGCCCCGGACACGGGCCGGGTGCACCGGGCCCGCGGGGTGCGGCTGCGCCTGCTCGGGCAGGAGTCGCCGCGGGCGACGCACCGGCGGGCGCGTGACCTCTACGAGACGCACACCGCGCGCCTGGTCGCGGCCGGCGTACTGCAGGAAGGCGAGGTGGTGGGGCTCGGCTCGCTGGGTCTGCTCACCTCGCGCGACGCCGGCAAGCCGGTCGCCGAGCTGTCGACGGGTCAGCAGCGGCGCCTCGACCTGGCCTTGGCACTGGCCGCCCGCCCCCACGTACTGCTGCTGGACGAGCCCACGAACCACCTGTCCATCGCGCTGGTCGACGAGCTCACCGAGGCGCTGCACAGCACGGACGCGGCCGTGGTCCTGGCGACACACGACCGCCAGATGCGACGCGACATCGCCGACTGGCCGCACCTCGCGCCGGCGCGGCACCGCCCGGCGGACCGGGGGGCGGGTGCGCGGGGACGCTGACGGGGCGCCGCGCAGGACGCGACTGGTGTCTCCGGGCGGGTTGGGAAACCCGCCCGGAGCGCAGCCGCGCGCCTCATGGATTGCTCGGCGGCTGTTCGAACGGCACCCAGGCGTCGTCCTTCCGCACGGTGCACAGGGCCCAGATGATGAACCCGGAAATCGCGATCATCACCACCGACCACACCGGGTAGTACGGCAGGGAGAGGAAGTTGGCGATGATGACGAGTGCGGCGATGCCCACGCCGGCCACGCGCGCCCATGTCGCCCCCTGGAACAGCCCCATGCTGACGATCACGGCGGCCACGCCCAGGACCAGGTGGATCCAGCCCCAGCTGGTGAGGTCGAATTCGAAGACGTAGTTGCGGGTCGTGAGGAAGACGTCGTCCTCCGCGATCGCCGCGATGCCGCGCAGGACGTCCAGGATCCCGGCGATCATGAGCATCACGGCCCCGAAGACCATCAGGCCGACGGCCCATTCGCGCTTCGCCGTGCGTGCGCCCGTAGGGTGTGTGGTGGTCATCCTGCTGCCTCGTTTCTGCTGCGTCCGGCGCGTTCCACGGCCGGAGGTGGAGATGTCGGAGGGGTGGGGGTTCTAGGGTCCGGACGTGCCGGAGCCGCTGAGCACCAACTCCTTCGCCCTGCGGAACTCCTCATCCGAGATGTCGCCGCGAGCGCGGATCTCGGACAGCCTGGCGAGCTCGTCGACGCTGCTCCCCCGGTTCTCGCCGCTCTTGGCGGTCTCTCGGACGTAGCTGTCGAACGCCTCCTGCTGCGCCCGGGCCTGGGCCGCTTCCCTGCGCCCCATGTTCTTGCCGCGGGCGGTGACGTAGACGAACACGCCGAGGAAGGGCAGGACGATGCAGAACACCAGCCAGCCGGTCTTGGCCCCGCCGCTCAGGGAGTCGTCGCGGAAGATGTCGAAGACGACCCGGAAGAGCAGCACGAACCACATGATCCAGAGGAAGAACCACAGCATCGCCCAGAAGGCGCTCAACAGCGGAAAGTCGTACGCCAGGTAGGTCTGCGCACTCATGTCACTCCTCCGTCCCGGCCGCACGTCCGGCAGCCGTCCCGTGCCGTACCCAGCGTGCCCGCGGAGAGGACGGGGCTGCCTCACCCGCGGCGGGTGATCCGTACGCGGCCGCTGCTCGGCCGGGACGACGATCCCCACGGCAACCCTCTGACCCCGGCTCACTCCGGCAGCTGACGCATCTCCACGACCCTGAGTCCCAGCGCCTGGAAGCGGGTCAGCAGCCCGTACAGGTGGGCCTCGTCGACCACGGGGCCGTACAGGACCGTCTGACCGGACATCAGCACGTGCTCCAGCTCCGGGAAGACCTTGGCCAGCGTCTCCGACATGTGTCCGTCGACACGGATCTCGTAGCGCATGAACTGCTCTCCCGCGGACGGCCTGGAGCGGGCGTTGCACACCCTTGCCTGGCGATGGTCCGCCCTGGCGCGGCGTGCTGCGTCACCCGGTACAGGTGAACCTCACAGCAGCCGCCGTTCGCGGGCGCGGCGCACCGCGTCGCCGCGACGGCTGACCGCGAGCTTGCGGTAGATGCTCTTGAGGTGGGTCTTCACCGTGTTCACGGACACGTGCAGGTCGGCGGCGATCTCCTCCGTCGACCTCATCTCGGCCAGGAGCCGCAGCACGTCACCCTCGCGTGCGCTGAGTTCCTCGACGGCGAGTGGCGGGTGCCGGTCCGGCGTGGTGGGCCGGGGGTCGTGGTGGCCGTCGGGGCGGGCGAGGAGCCAGCCGCCGGCCAGTTCCCGGAGGCGGCCGGTGCTCAGCAGGGGACGGAGCCAGGGGCCGGCTTCCAGGAAGGGCCGGCGCAGGTGCCCGCGCCGGCCGTCCAGGAGGGCCCGGGCGACGAGGCGGCGCGCGGTGACCCAGTCGCCGGTCTCGTGGGCGGCCTGGGCGCGGACCAGCGTGGCGCGCACGGTCACCGCCGGTCCGGGCCGGTCGTCCTCCGGCAGGCTGTCGATCATGTCGAGCGCCCCTTCGACATGGCCCGCCGCGAGCCGGGCACGCGCCGCCTCGACCGCACAGGCCGTCCGGCGGTGTGCGACGCGCTCCACGACGGCTCGGGCCGATTCGGGATGTCCTCGGGCCAGGTGGGCGGCGGACGCGAGCAGAGCGGCGTGGTCCTCCGCCCAGGGTGAGCTCACCGCTGCCGGAACGGAGGCGTCCGCCGCCGCCAGCGCGGCCCGGGCGTCCCCTCGGGCCAGGAGCAGCCGCCCCCGGGTGAGGGTCCGGCCTGCCTCCACCACCGGGTCGTCGGCGAGCGTGCGGGAGCCGGCCGCCGCGTCGAGGAGCGCCTGGGCGTCGTCGAGTTCGTCGCGGTCGATGAGGACGGCGGCCAGAACCAGCGGGGCGATGCCGGACCCGGCCTGCCGGGGCAGGCTGTAACGCTCCGCCTGGCCGGCCGCCGCCAGGGCCTTGTGCTCCGCCGGGCCGGGCCGGCCGTTCAGGTAGTCGATCAGCGCGAGGTGGCCGAGGGCCTCCCACCTGGGCAGCGCCATCGCCGCTCCGCCGGGGTGTCCGGCGACCGCCGACAGGGCGTCGCGGGCGTCGTCGAAGCGTCCGGCCCACAGGCGGGCGGAGCCGAGGTGGGTGAGCAGGAGGGCGGTGACTTCGGGGTGGTCGTCCAGGAGGTGTGGGGGGACGTCCGGCCGGAGGGCCCGCGCCTCCTCGGCGGCTCGCTCCGCTCTGTCCGGCGAGCCGGTCATCCGCGCCGCCAGGGCTTCCAGCAGGGCGCGGCCGAGCCGGACCGGGGCCCGGTCGCCGCCGTTCCGGGCCAGGTCGTCCTGGGCCCGGTGCAGGTGGGGCAGGCCGTGATCGAGATCGTGGCGGGCCAGTTCGCGGGCGGCGCGGACGAGGTCGGGCGCCGGACCCGTTGTCTCGGGGCTCATCCGCGCGAACAGGGCGGAGAGGTCCTCGGCGTGCAGACCGGTGAACAGCTGTCCGATCGCGAGGTCGTCGACCACGGCGTTGGCGGTGAACTCCCAGTCGTCCGCCGCGGCACCCTGGACCAGCGCCTCGTGCAGGGACCCGGACCGCCGCAGCCACCGCGCGGCCCGGGCGCGCAGTTCCGGCTCCAGACCGGGGAAGCGCTCCCGCAGGTGGGCGCGGAGGATCTCCGCGAACAGCGGGTGCAGGCCGTACCACGAGTGGCCGAGGTACTGGACGAAGGCGTTCTGCCGGTGCAGCGACGCCAGGATCGGCTCCGCGTCGGTGCGCAGCGTCAGCGCGTTCACCAGGTCGGGGCAGCAGCGGTCCAGGACGCTGATGCGCAGCAGCAGGTCCTGTGTGCCGGGTGGCTGCCGGTCGAGCACCTCGGCCAGCAGGAAGTCGGCCACCGCACTGTGGTCGGCCTCGAACTGCTTGACGTACAGGTGGGGGTCCGCCACCTGCCGGGCGGCCAGGGCGCACAGCCTGAGGCCGGCGGCCCATCCCTGGGTGCGGTCCACCAGGGCCCGGACGGCGCTGTGGTTCAGGTGCAGACCGTGCCGCGACAGGAGCTCCGCGGCCTCCTCGACGGTGAACGCCAGCTCCGCGTCCCGGATCTCCGTCATCTCGCCCGAGGCCCGGTACCGGTGCAGCGGCAGCAGGGGTTCGGTGCGGGTGACGAGGACCAGACGCAAGCCCTGCCCCGCGTGGCGCAGGACGAACTGCAACTGCTCCGCGATCTCGGGTGAGGTCACCCGGTCGAACTCGTCGAGCACGACGACGGTGGTGTGGTCCCGGCTCTCCAGGTCGGCGGCGAGGCAGGTCAGTGTCCGCCGGTCCACCCGGCCCGCCTGCGCCGGGCAGCCGACCTCGCCTGCCACCGGTACGCCGGCGGCGCGCAGTGCCTCCAGCAGATAGGCCCAGAAGATCCCGGGTGCCTGGTCGGCGGGGTCGGCCGTGAGCCAGACGACCGGTTCCCGCAGGCCTGCGGCCCAGTCGGCGACCAAGAGGGTCTTGCCCGCGCCGGCCGGCCCGTTGACCATCGTCAGGGGCGTCATGAGCGCCTGGTCGAGGTGTGCGGCCAGGCGGGTCCGGCGCAGGAAGCCGGCGGGCCGCTTCGGCAGGGCGAACCGGGTACGCAGCAGCGGGTCGCCCGTGGGGTCGACGCCCGTGGACGCCGGCTCCGCACCAGTCTCCTCGGTCGCGGCCATGGGGCTCCCCACTGCCTGCCGTGTGCCGGATCAGGAACGGCACTCGTTTCCCCAGGATCTCAGTGTTCACTCCGCCGCGCACACCGGCCCGGCCCTCGCCGTTCCCGCGGCAACCACCCGTGGCGGGCGATGCGCCGGCCGCGGGTGACGGGGTTGTCTGGGACCACGCGCCGCCGGCCCGGCGCGCGAGACGTATCCGCACCGACACCTGCGGAGCCGCACGGCACGGCCGAGGCGGCTCGGATCGGGGGTGGCGACCATGTGCCGCTGGCTCGCCTACTCGGGCACTCCCGTGCTGCTGGACGACGTCCTCTACCGGCCGCAGCACTCGCTGATCGACCAGAGCCTGCACGCGCGGATGGGTGTCGAGACCACCAACGGCGACGGCTTCGGCGTCGGGTGGTACGCGTGGCACCTGCGCACCCCCGCCGTCATCCGCGACACCGGCCCGGCCTGGAGCAACCGCAACCTCCGGGAGATCGCCGACCACGTCCGCTCACCGCTGTTCTTCGCCCACGTCCGTGCCTCCACCGGGTCGGCCGTGCAGCAGACCAACTGTCACCCCTTCCGGCACGGGCCATGGATGTGGATGCACAACGGGGCGATCGCCGGGTTCAGCGAAGTGCGCCGGGACCTCATGCTCGCCGTGGATCCGGAGCTGTTCCCGTCGCTGGAGGGCACGACGGACTCGGAAGTGATGTTCCACGTGGCCCTCACCTTCGGGCTGGACGGCGATCCGCCGGGTGCGGTGGCCCGCATGGTGGGGCTCGTCGAGCGGCTGGGACACGAGCACGGGGTGCCGCAGCCGCTCCAGATGACGGTCGCGGTGACCGACGGCGAACGGCTGTGGTTCTTCCGGTACTCCAGCACGGGAGCCTCGCGGTCGCTGTACTACAGCAGCCAGGTGGAGGACGTGCGTGCCCTCCATCCCGATCTCGCGTTCCTGAAGCACATCTCCGACGAGACCCGGCTGGTCGTGTCGGAGCCGCTCGGTGATCTGCCCGGCGTCTGGAACGAGGTACCGGAGAGCAGCTACGGCGTGGTGCAGCCCGGCCGGGACGTGCTGCGGCACTTCGAGCCCGAGCCGGTCTGAGCCGGCCGGCCCGGCCGCGTCGCGTCAGCGGACCCGGTCGGCGAACGCCTCGTACGCCTGCTCGTCGAAGAGCACGAACCTGACCTCCTCGACCGCGGTGTCCGCTGCCCTTACGGTCTCCACCGCGATGCGGGCGCCGTCGTCCACCGGCCAGCCGTAGATGCCCGTGGAGATGGCCGGGAACGCCACCGTGCGGGCGCCGAGTTCGTCGGCGACGCGGAGGGACTCGCGGTAGCAGGAGGCGAGGAGGGCGGAGCGGTCCTCGGTCGTGCTGAAGACGGGGCCGACCGTGTGGATCACCCAGCGGGCGTCCAGGTCGCCCGCGGTGGTGGCGACCGCCTGGCCGGTGGGCAGGCCCTTGCCGTACCTGGAGGCGCGCAGCTTGCGGCACTCCTCCAGGATCGCGGGGCCGCCTCGCCGGTGGATCGCTCCGTCGACGCCTCCCCCGCCCAGCAGCGAGGAGTTGGCCGCGTTGACGACGGCGTCGACGCTCTCGCGTGTGATGTCGCCCTGGACCAGTTCGATGGTGGTCATGTCTGCCTCAGTCGCTTCCAGACGGCCTTCGCCGCGTTGTGCCCCGACATGCCGTGCACGCCGGGGCCCGGCGGGGTCGCCGACGAGCAGATGAAGACGGCCGGGTGAGGAGTGCGGTAGGGGAACAGGGTCGGTTTGGGACGCAGCAGGAGCTGGAGGCCGGAGACCGCGCCGGAGGCGATGTCGCCGCCGACGTAGTTGGCGTTGCGGGCGGCGAGTTCGGGCGGGCCCGCGGTGGCGCGGGCCAGGACGCGGTCGCGGAACCCCGGGGCGAACCGCTCCAGTTGGCGTTCGACGGCGTCGGTGAGGTCACCGGTCCAGCCGTGCGGTACGTGGCCGTAGGCCCAGAAGACGTGCTTGCCCGCCGGGGCCCGGGTGGGGTCGACGATGCTCGGCTGGACCGTGATCAGGAACGGTTTGTCGGGGGCCCGGCCCTCCCGGGACGCCGCGCGCAGGGCCGCGCCGATCTCCGCGCGGTCCGCGCCGATCTGCACCGTGCCGGCGGCGCGGGCCTCCTTCGCGGTCCAGGGCACGGGGCCGTCCAGCGCGTAGTCGATCTTGAAGACGCCCGGGCCGTAGCGGTAGTCCGCGTACTGGTTGCCGAAGCCGGCGATGCGGGCCAGGGCGGTGGGTGAGGTGTCGAAGACGTACGCGCGGGCCGGCGGCAGGTCGTCCAGGCGCTTGACCTCGTAGTCGGTGTGGACGCTGCCGCCGAGGTCGCGCAGGTAGGCGGCGAGGGCGTCGGAGATCGCCTGGGAGCCGCCGCGGGCGACGGGCCAGCCGCGGGCGTGTGCCGCCAGGGCGAAGACGAGGCCGATGGCGCTGGTGGCGAAGCCGCCGAGAGGTGCCATGACGTGCGCGACGAGTCCGGCGAACAGGGCCCTGGCCGGTTCGTCCCGGAAGCGGCGCGTGAGCAGGGTCGACGGGGGCAGGCCGACCAGGCCGAAGCGGGCGAGGGTGACCGGGTCGCGGGGCAGCGCGGTGAGCGGCAGGGACATGAAGTCGCGGGCCAGGACGTCCCACTTGGGCAGGAAGGGCTCGACGAGCCTGCGGTACGCCCCGGCGTCGCGCGGCCCGAAGGAGGCGGCCGTCTCGCCCACCGACCGGGCCAGCACGGCCGCCGAGCCGTCCGGGAAGGGGTGGGCCATGGGGAGCTCGGCGTGCAGCCATTCCAGGCCGTAGCGGTGGAGCGGCAGGGCGCGGAACGCGGGTGAGTTGATGGCGAGCGGGTGCGCCGCGGAGCACGGGTCGTGCCGGAAGCCCGGCAGGGTGAGCTCCTCGGTGCGGGCACCGCCGCCCACGGTGCCCCGGGCCTCGAACACGGCGACGGAGAAGCCGCGGCGGGCCAGCTCCACGGCCGCGGTCAGTCCGTTCGGCCCCGCACCCACTACGACGGCATCGAGCATCGACGGCACCTTCGGACCCCTTCGTCAGCCGACGGCCACTGAGGATCAGGATAGGCCCGGGGACTGACAGTCACCGGCCGCGGGGGGATTCGTGCGGGAAGGACGCCCGGAGCGCCCCTTGAGCGACCGAGTGTGTACGGTCCGTGACAATCATGCTGCGCTCGCCAGCAGTGCCGCCACCCGGCGGGCCGTGGCCGCGTCGCGGGCCGCGGTGAAGGGGAGGTCGTTGCCGCCCGTGATGCGGAACGGCTCGCCCGTGCGGGTCAGGTGGGCTCCGCCCGCCTCCTCGACCAGGAGCAGACCGGCCGCGTGGTCCCAGGCGGCCTCCCAGGAGAAGGCGACCGCGTCGGAGTCGCCCCGCGCGATGGCGAGGTACTCCAGTCCGGCCGAGCCGCACGCGCGCGCTGCCACGCCCTCGGTGCGCAGGCCGAGCAGGGCGCGCTTCTGCTCGTCCGTCGTGTAGTCCGGGTGGGAGGTGGCCACGCGGAGGTCCCGGCCGGGCTCGGGCACGCCGGCGAACAGCCGCTCCCCGTCGAGGTGGGCGCCCTTGCCCCGCTGGGCGGTGGCGAGCCGGTCGCTGGCGGCGGCGTAGGTCCACGATGCGAGCAGGGTGCCGCCCTGGGCCAGCGCGACCAGGGTGCAGAAGGCCGGTTCGCCGCGCACGAACTGCCGGGTCCCGTCGACCGGGTCGACGATCCAGACCGGGGCGTCGCCGCGTATGGCCTCGTAGGACGCCGGGTTGGCGTGGACCGCCTCCTCGCCGACCACGACCGAGCCGGGCAGCAGGGCGCCCAGTGCCCCGGTCAGGTACAGCTCGGCCTTGCGGTCCGCGTCCGTGACCAGGTCGTGCGGGCCGGCCTTCTGGTCGACCTCGTGTGCGGCGAGCCGGCGCCAGCGCGGCATGATCTCGGCGGCGGCCGCCGTGCGGATCGCCTCCTCGACGTCGGACGCGTGCCGTGCGAGAAACTCTTCGATGGTTTCGGTGCTGTCGATCACCCCTCCATCACAGCACGCGGCTCTGACAATCCCCACCCGCCCGGTGCACTCCGGATGGCAGCACGATGAACAGCGACGGGTCCGCGCCGGTTCCGCAGCCGGGTGTACTCGGCGGGATCACCGCCCGACCGCGTAGCCCTGCATGCCGCGCGGGTTCGCCGCCGCCGACAGCACGCCCGTCTCCGGGTCCCGCGCGACCGCGCAGAGCCGGCCCTCCGACCAGGGGCCGCCGACGGTCACCTGGTGGCCGCGTCGCCGCAGCTCCTCGACGACGGCCGGGTCCGTGCGCGCCTCCACGGTGACGCTCCCCGGGCGCATGCCGCGCGGGTAGAAGGAGCCCGGGAAGCTGTCGTTGTGCCAGTTCGGGGCATCGATCGCGCCCTGCAGGTCCAGGCCGCCGCGCACCTGGGCGCGCAGCGCGACCGCCAGGAGGAAGTGCAGCTGCCACTGGTCCTGCTGGTCCCCGCCCGGTGTGCCGAACGCCATGACGGGCAGTCCCTCGCGCAGTGCGATCGAGGGCGTCAGCGTGGTGCGGGGACGGCGGCCCGGGGTGAGGGAGTTGGGCAGGCCCTCTTCCAGCCAGGTCATCTGGAGCCGGGTGCCGAGCGGGAAGCCGAGTTCGGGCACGACCGGGTTGGACTGGAGCCATCCGCCGCTGGGCGTGGCCGAGACCATGTTGCCCCAGCGGTCGACGACGTCGAGGTGGCAGGTGTCGCCGCGGGTGGCCCCGTCGTCGCCGACCTCAGGTTCGCCGGGCACGGGGGACGCCGGGCTCTTCGCGACGGTCGGTTCGCCGATGCCCGGGGCGGCGGCACCCTCCTGGGCGGTGGCCGCCACGCGCGCGTGCGCGCACAGCCGCGGGGTGCGTCCGCCGGGGCTGCCGGGCCGCAGGTCGAGGGAGGCCCGCTCGCCGACGAGAGCGCGGCGGGCCGTGTTGTAGGCGCCGGACAGCAGGTCGTCGAGCGGCACGCCGGCGGCGTCCCCGTACCAGGCCTCCCGGTCGGCCATGGCGAGTTTGCAGTTCTCGACCAGCAGGTGGACGTAGTCGGCGGAGCCGTAGCGGGGCAGTTCGGGCGGGAGCAGGGCGAGCTGCTGGAGGAGGACCGGGCCCTGGCTCCAGGGGCCCGGCTTGCACACGGTCCAGCCGTTCCAGTCGTACGCCGCCGGTGTCTCGTAGGTCGCGGACCAGCCGGCGAGATCGGCGGCCGTGAGGGTGCCGGCGTGGTGTGCGCCGCTGGTGTCCATGGTGGGCTGCCCGGCCTGCCGTACCAGGGCCTCGGCTATGAAGCCGGAGCGCCACACCTCCCGCGCGGCCTCGATCCGGGCCTCCCGGTCCCCCGCCCCCGCGGTCTCGGCGAGCAGGCGCTTCCAGGTGGCGGCGAGCGCGGGGTTGGCGAAGAGCTCGCCCGGGCGGGGCGCCTTGCCGCCGGGCAGGTAGACGTCCGCCGACGAGGTCCACTCGGTCTCGAACAGCTCGCGCACGGTCTCGACGGTCTCGCCGACGCGTTCCACGGGCGGGTGCCCGTGCTCGGCGTATCCGATGGCGTACTTGAGGACGTCGGCGAGGGACTTGGTGCCGTGGTCGCGCAGCAGCAGCATCCAGGCGTCGAACGCGCCCGGCACGGCGGCGGCGAGCGGCCCGGTGCCGGGGACGAGGTCCAGGCCGAGGGCCCGGTAGTGCGCGACCGTCGCCCCGGCCGGTGCGACGCCCTGCCCGCACAGCACCCGCACCTCACCGCCGGCCGGCGCGAGCAGGATCGGCACCTCGCCCGCCGGGCCGTTGAGGTGCGGCTCGACGACGTGCAGCACGAACGCCCCCGCCACGGCCGCGTCGTAGGCGTTGCCGCCGTCCTCCAGGACGGCCATGGCCGACTGCGAGGCGAGCCAGTGCGTCGAGGACACCATGCCGAAGGTGCCCTGGAGGGTGGGGCGTGTGGTGAACATGCGGTCCTGCACCTCGCTGTCTCTCGCCTCTCCCCCCGCTCCCCCAGCAGGCTATCGATCGCCCTGCGCCCCTTCTTACCCGCCTGGTGGCAACAGGGCCAGATCCCTGCCGGTCAGCCGCCTTGTCCCGCTTCGTGGGCCCGAGCAGTCAGGCACTCCTCCGCAAAGGCCAATGCTTTGAGGTGGTAGGCGCGGGCAGCCCAGCCGAGGCTGATGTTGTGGCCGGCGTGCGGGAGATGGTCGACGACGACCCGTGGGGCTGCGGACAGCCGTTCGACAAGGTCGGCGACGTCCTCGTCCTCACAGCCCCACCAGGCCTCATGTTGCGCGAAGGTGAGCCGGACGGGGACGCCGACTCGCGGCAGGATCGCCGCCGACAGCCGCGTCCAGCCCGTCACCGTGCTGAGCTCCCGGGCCGGCATGGGCGCCACGACCGTTTGACTCATCCGGAACGTGTCGGACGGATACAGGTTCAGGGGGCCCCAGTTCCGGTGCCGCAGCCCCTCGCCGCGGTCGGGGCCGAGCCGGCCGGCGGGCACGGCCAGTCGGCGACCGCACCCGGAGACATCGACACCCAGCAGTGCCGACGCGTCACAGCCGGCGGCCACAGCGAAAGCGACCTTGGCACCGAAGGAATGTCCCAGCACCAGCGTGCCGGCACCGGGGGCGTGGGCGGCAGCGAAGGCGGCGATCGCCGCGCGCACGGTGACGGCCTGCGTGCTGAGTCTCTGCCCGCCCGGAAAGCGGACGGCGGACGCCCCGTAGCCCGGACGGTCCAGTGCCAGCACCGTGTGGCCAAGGCGCGCTCCCAACGCCAGCAGGGACACGTCGGGGTGCGCCTGGCCGTCGAAATACCCGGCATTCATACCGCCGCCGTGCAAGGCGACGATCACAGCGCGCGGCGAGTGTGCCGGCTCACTCAGCAAGCCCGAGAGGGTGATGCCGTCCGCATCGATCGTGACCGGGCGCACCCCGGGGGACAGCTCCCGGTGTTGTGGTGCCGACACGGGCTGTGACGTCCGGACGGCAGGCTGCACATACATGATTCCCAGCCTGCCCCGTGGGCCGGTCGCCGCCGCCTCGATGCGGCCATATGCAGTACCTCATGGGCTCGGCGGCGGTTCGCCGGGATCCGCGCCGTCGGGGCCGAGTCGAACGCAGCATTCCCCGGGCCGGGGGGCCAGAACGGCTTGGACGCCGCCGATGCGGAGGCCGTCGAGGTAGCCGGTGAGGAAGGCGTGGTTCATGCCGCACACCAGGTCGGGGGCCTTGGCGGCGAGGGGGTGGAAGGGACAGTTGCGCAGGCGCAGGTGGGTGGGTGTTTCGCGGACGGGTTCGTAGCCGTGCTCGTCGAGCATGCTCTCGCAGGCGGTCAGTCCGCGTTCCGCGCCCAGGCGGCCGGGGCGCGTCCGGTCCCGTTCGGCCTCGCCCATCTGTCGTCCGCGCTGTCCGGCGGTGCGCACCGCCGCCTGTGCGGCGTTCTCGTCGGTGCCCTCGGTCAGGACGGCGTCCAGGAGCAGGTCGGCCAGGAGTTCGTGGCGCCGGTCGGGGATGCTGACGGTGAGCTGGGTGTCGGTGGGTTCGTAGACCTTGGGCTGCCGGCCGACCTTGCGGATGCCGCCCGGGGTCTCGTAGCGGGCGCGCAGAAGGCCGGCGTCGACGAGTTTGTCGAGGTGGAATGCGGCGAGCTTGCGGGATATGCCGACGCTGGCGGCGGCCTCGTCGCGGGTGACCGCTCGGCGGGCGCGCCGGATGAAGGCGAACATGCGCCGTCGTGAGTCCTCGCCGAGGACGCTCACGGAGTCGATGGCGGCATCGGCCGCACGCGTCGGCGGTATCGGATCGGAAGCCACGGGACCAACGGTAACCCCTGCTCGCGTGGGTACTCGTGGGCTTTGAGCGCCTGGGACCTGGGCGTCTTGACGCGTAGACCTAATAAGACCAAGACTTATTGGTGAAACTACGGAGGTCGCGATGGTCAGTGAGTCTCAGCTGCAGGCGAAGCGGCCGGTCAGTGCCGCGCTCGCCGGCCCGTACGGTCATCCGTTCCACCCCATCCTGGTGACGGTGCCGATCGGCGCCTGGGTGGCGAGCCTGGCGTTCGACATCGCCTCGCATGCGGTGGACGATCCGGCGTTCCTGACCCAGGGCTCGGAATGGCTGATCGCTGTGGGGGTGATCGGTGCGCTGCTGGCCGCCACGGTCGGCTTCCTCGACCTGTTCGCGATCCCCACCGGAACCCGCGCGTTTCGCACCGGCCTGGTGCACATGACGCTGAACCTGGGCGTGACCGCCGCCTACGTCGTCAACTTCGTGTGGCGGTACGGCACCTACACCGACGGCGGCAGTGTCGGCGTCGGCAGGCTCGTGCTGTCCGCGGTCAGCCTGGCGGCTCTGGGTGTCTCTGGGTTCCTGGGCGGCAAGCTCGCCTACCGCTACGGCGTGCGGGTCGCGGACGAGAGCACGCAGGCCGAGGGATACGGGCCGCGCGACGTGGGCCGACCCTCGTGACGCCCGCCCCCACACCCCTCTCGACGGCCGGTGCCAGCCGACCGCCCTCCACCTTTCCATCGTCGGGGAGTTCCTCATGGACATCGCCGCACTGATCGCCTGGGTGGTCACCGCCCTGGGCGGCTTCTACCTGCTCGGCACCTGGATCCAACGCGGCGGGATCCGGCAGCAGCAGTCCGGCACCAGCCGCCTGCCCGCACCGGTGATCTTCGGGCACTTCGCCCTGGCCGCGATCGGCCTGGTGGTGTGGATCATCTATGTCGCGGCCGACAAGGACGCCCTGGCCTGGACCGCGTTCGGTCTGCTGCTGCCGGTCGCCCTGCTCGGCTTCACGATGCTGGCCCGCTGGATCCCCGTCTACCAGTCCCGTTCCAGGGCCCAGGCCACCCCGGCCGCCACCGCTCCGGGCACGGACGGGACCGTTCCCGCCGAACGGCACTTCCCGCTGCCCGTGGTCGTGGCGCACGGCCTGCTCGCCGTCGCCACCCTCGTCCTGGTCCTGCTCACCGCCCTTGGCGTCGGTGGCAGCTGACGCGAACGAGCCTCCGCACCGGACCGTATGGCAGCCGCTCCGGGACGCCCGACGTCCCGCGCAAACCCCTCACTCATCGTCGAACCGGCCGAAACCTTGACCGTCGACAGTGAGTCACCGTCACCGCGCAGGCACGGAGCGAGTTCGCCCTTCCGCGTCACAGGGAGTCATGTGAAACTGTCGTCCCGTCCGCCGTCCCCCACGAGAAGGGCGCCGTGCGTTCCCTACCTCTGCCCCTGGCCCTGACCGCACGCCTGTCCCCCGTGGCCGTGCTCGCCGCGGCGGGCTGGGCGCTGTCGTCCGGCCCGCTCGCCGCGCCGCAGGCCGCCGAGCACAAGCCGGCCGACGAGAAGACCGAGACCCAGTCCGCGTCCGCCCCGTCGACCTCGACGGAGTCGAAGGCCTACGCGGCCGCGCCGGCGCCGTGCGAGAGCGTCGCCAAGAAGACGGTCGAGTCGCTGGTGCCGGGTGCCAAGACGGCCGGGAAGGAGATTCCGTCCACGGACTCGGACTTGCGCCGTACCTGCTCCTGGAACGCCCTCAAGGGGTACGACTACCGCTGGCTCGACGTGTCCTTCGAGGTGATGGAGTCGGACGAGGCGGCGGGGAAGGCCTACAAGGGGCGCACCGAGGAGAAGAGCGGCGGCGGCCCCGTCCCCGGTCTGGGCGACACCGCGTACTCCATCGTCAACCTCACCACCGAGGACAAGCAGCAGACCCGCGAGGGCCAGGTGTTCGTCCGCGCCTCCAACGCGCTGGTGATCGTCACGTACAACGGCAGCGACTTCGAGTCGAAGAAGGCGCCGAGCACGGACACGATCAACAAGGGCGCCATCAAGGCCGCGAGGGAAGCGGTGGCCGCGCTGGAGGGCGGCAAGGGCTGACCGTCCTCCAGCATCCGCGTCCGCGTCGTGTCCGTGTCGTGCGCGTGCCGGGTCAGACGGTGGCCCGGTTCCCGCCCCGTGCCGCCATCAGCACCAGGTACAGCACCATCGACGTGCCCAGGCCCACCGCCCAGCCGTAGTCGGCCAGATCGGCCAGTGCCGGGATGGGGCGGCCGTCGATCAGCGGCTTGAAGCTGGCGCCGCCGACGGCGAGGACACCGCCGGCCACGAAGGCGACGACGGCCCGCCAGTTCCAGCCGCCCTCGTACCAGTAGCGCCCGCCCGTGCGGTACAGGTCGGCCAGGTCGAGCCGGGAGCGGCGCAGGATCCAGTAGTCGGCGATGAGGATGCCCGCGACGGTGCCGAGCAGGCCGCCGACCAGCCCGAGCCAGGTGAAGATGTAGCCCTGCGGGTCGGAGTACAGCTTCCACGGGAAGATCAGCACACCGAGGACGCAGGTGGCGAGCGCGCCCGCCCGGAAACTGATCTTCCGCGGCGCGATGTTGGAGAAGTCGAACGCCGGTGAGACCAGGTTGGCCGCGACGTTGACGGACAGCGTGGCCACCAGGACGGTGACGAGGGCGAACAGCAGGCCCACCGTGTTGTCGGTCCTGGCCGCGAGCTGTACCGGGTCCCAGATCGCCTCGCCGTAGACGGCCTGCGAGCCGGAGGTGACCATCACGGACAGGAACGCGAACAGCGTCATGGTCGTCGGCAGACCGAGGGCCTGACCCCACGTCTGTGCCTTCTGGCTCTTGCCGTAGCGGGTGAAGTCGGGGATGTTCAGCGACAGCGTCGACCAGAAGCCGATCATGCCCATGAGGGCGGGCGCGAACAGCTTCCAGAAGTCGGCGCCCCAGCCGAGCTTGGACGGCTGGTCGAACAGCGGGCCGAAGCCGCCCGCCTTGTCGCTCATCCACCACAGCATCACGAACGCACCGACGAGCACGAACGGCGCCGCCCAGTTCTCGAACCGGCGGATGGTCTCCATGCCGCGGTAGATGATGACGACCTGGAGCGCCCAGAAGATCGCGAACGACAGCCACATCGTCCAGGCGTAGCCACCGACCTTCGCCGCGTCCGCCCAGCCGCTGCCGATGAGCTTGCCGGCCAGGAAGTAGATGGCCTCGCCGCCGATCCAGGTCTGGATGCCGAACCAGCCGCACGCCACCAGCGCCCGTACGACGGCGGGCAGGTTGGCCCCGCGGATGCCGAAGGAGGCCCGGGCGAAGACGGGGAAGGGTATGCCGTACTTGGGCCCGGCGTGCCCGGTGAGCAGCATCGGTATCAGCACGATCACATTGGCCAGGGCGATGGTGAACACCGCCTGCTTCCAGTCCATGCCGACGGCGATGAGACCGGAGGCCAGGGTCCAGGAGGCCGTGTTGTGGGCCATGCCGACCCACAGCGCGGAGAAGTTGTACGTCGTCCAGGTGCGCTTGTCGACGGGGACCGGCAGCAGGTCCTCGTTGGCGTAGGGCCCGGTCGGCGCGGGGGCGCCCGGGGCGATCTCCACCCGGCCGTCGGCGAGGGTGACTTGGGTGGTCGGCGGTGGGGCCGTGGGAGCGGTGTCGGTCATGGGCCAGGCCAATCAGGGGAAGTGGGTCGGGAAAGGCCATGCGGGTGGCGCCGATGGGGGGTGCGCTCGACAAGCGTCCTGGGCCCCCTCCCCGGGCCGCCGGGAAGGGGGAGTTCGAAGGGGGTGCCGCGGGGAGGAGGTCAGGCGTTGACGGCGGGGATCACCCGCGATCCGTAGGTGTCGATCACGGCTTCCTGCGCGTCGTGCATGTCGTAGACGGCGAACTGGTCCACACCGAGGGCGCGCAGCGCGTTCAGCTTCTCGACGTGCTTCTCGACCGGGCCGATCAGACAGAACCGGTCGACGATCTCGTCGGGCACGAACTGGGTGTCCGGGTTGCCGGCGCGGCCGTGGTGGGAGTAGTCGTAGCCCTCGCGCGCCTTGATGTAGTCGGTGAGTTCGTCGGGGACGGCGGCCGAGTGCTCGCCGTACTTGGACACCAGGTCGGCCACGTGGTTGCCGACCATCCCGCCGAACCACCGGCACTGGTCGCGCGCGTGGGCGAGCGCCTCGGGCGAGTCGTCCTCGGTGACGTAGGCCGGGGCGGCCACGCAGATGGTCACCGCCGACGGGTCCCGGCCGGCGGTGACGGCCGCGTCCTTCACGGCCTTGACCATGTACTCGGTCAGGTACAGGTCGGCCAGCTGGAGGATGAACCCGTCGGCCTCCTCGCCGGTCATCTTCAGGGCCTTGGGTCCGTACGCGGCCATCCACACGGGGAGTTCTGCGCCCGGCCCGATCCACGGGAACCGGACGACCGTGCCGCCGCCGAGGTCGGCCTCCTGGCCGCTGCCGAGGGCCCGGATGACCTTCATGGCCTCGCTGATCCGGGCCAGCGTGTTGGGCTTGCGGCCGGCCACGCGCATCGCGGAGTCGCCGCGGCCGATGCCGCAGACCGTGCGGTTGCCGAACATGTCGTTGAGGGTGGCGAAGGTGGAGGCGGTGACCTCCCAGGTGCGGGTGCCGGGGTTGGTCACCATCGGCCCGACCTTCAGTTTCGTGGTGTTGGCCAGGATCTGGCTGTAGATCACGAACGGCTCCTGCCACAGCACGGCGGAGTCGAAGGTCCAGCCGTACGAGAATCCGTTCCGTTCCGCGCGTTTCATCAGGCTGATCACCCGCGAGGCCGGCGGGTCGGTCTGCAGGACGAGTCCGAAGTCCATCTGCGCCACTCCTAGTTGAGGTACTGACAGGTGGAACGCGGGGTGAAGACGCCGTGCCCGGCGTGCCCGGTGTACTCCCGCTCGGTGATGACCGGTACGCCGCGCGAGAGGACCGTCTCGACCCGGCCGGTGACGCGCTTGCCCTCGTACGCCGAGTAGTCGACGTTCATGTGGTGGGTTTCGGCCGACATGACCTGCTCGGCGTGCGGGTCGTAGATGACGACGTCGGCGTCGGCGCCCGGCGCGATGGTGCCCTTCTTCGGGTAGAGGCCGAACATCCGGGCCGGGGTGGCGCAGGCGATCTCGATCCACCGGCGGCGCGAGATGTGCCCGTCCAGGACGGCCTGGTGGAGCAGGTCCATACGGTTCTCCACACCCGGCAGACCATTGGGGATCCTGGAGAAGTCGCCGCGGCCGAGTTCCTTCTGCCCCACGAAGCAGAAGGGGCAGTGGTCGGTGGAGACCACCTGGAGGTCGTTCGTCCGCAGTCCCTGCCACAGCTTGGCCTGGTGCTCCTTCGGCCTGAGCGGGGTGCTGCACACGTACTTCGCGCCCTCGAAGTCCGGCTCGGCGAGGTTGTCGGTGGACAGGAACAGGTACTGCGGGCAGGTCTCGCCGAAGACGTTCAGCCCCTCGTCGCGGGCCCGCGCCAGCTCGGCGACCGCCTCCGTCGCCGAGACGTGCACGACGTACAGGGGCGCGCCCGCGACCTGCGCGAGCTTGATGGCGCGGTGGGTGGCCTCGGCCTCCAGCAGGGCCTTGCGGACCTCGCCGTGGTAGCGCGGGTCGGTCTCGCCGCGGGCCAGCGCCTGCTCGACCAGGACGTCGATCGCGATGCCGTTCTCGGCGTGCATCATGATCAGGCCGCCGTTCTCGGCGGAGCGCTGCATGGCGCGCAGGATCTGGCCGTCGTCGCTGTAGAAGACGCCCGGGTAGGCCATGAACTGCTTGAAGGAGGTGACGCCCTCCTCGATCAGCAGGTCCATCTCCTTGAGCGTCTCCTGGTTCACGTCGGAGACGATCATGTGGAAGCCGTAGTCGATGGCGCAGTTGTGCTCGGCCTTGGCGTGCCAGGCGTCGAGGCCCTCGCGTAGGCTGTGCCCGACGCTCTGCACGGCGAAGTCGATGATCGTGGTCGTGCCGCCCCAGGCGGCGGCGCGGGTGCCGGTCTCGAAGGTGTCGGAGGCGAAGGTGCCGCCGAAGGGGAGCTCCATGTGGGTGTGGGCGTCTACGCCGCCGGGGATGACGTACTTTCCTGTGGCGTCGATGACTCGGTCGGCGGTGAATGTTTCGGCGGCGGGTGTGCCGGTGGCTGCGAGGGCGGCGATGCGGCCGTCCTCGATCAGGACGTCGGCGTGGATCTCGTCGGATGCGGTGATGACGAGGCCGCCGCGGATGACTGTACGGCTGCTCATGTCGTGGTCGCTCCTCGCGGTGGATGCGTGCCGGTTGTCGGTGGTTGCTCGCGCCCGCGCGGCGGTAGCCGCATGTCGAATACGGCCCCGCGCCCCTTAAGGCGTGTCCCCAGCGGGCGTTTCAGGGTGCTGTCAGTGGCCCGTACGCCCCCGGGGCCCTGTCCCGGTAGAACTGCCAGCGGTCGCGGACCTCGCGGAGTTTGGCCATGTCCAGGTCGCGGACCACCAGTTCGGGTTCCTTGTCGCTCGCCACCTCGCCGACGAACTGGGCCTCCGGGTCGACGAAGTACGACGTCCCGTAGAAGTCGTTGTCGCCGTACTCCTCGACCCCCACCCGGTTGATCGCGCCCACGAAGTACTCGTTGGCGACGGCAGCCGCCGGCTGCTCCAGCTGCCAGAGGTAGCCCGACAGGCCGCGGGAGGTGGCCGAGGGGTTGAAGACGAGTTCGGCGCCCGCGAGGCCGAGTGCGCGCCAGCCCTCGGGGAAGTGGCGGTCGTAGCAGATGTAGACGCCGACCTTGCCGACGGCGGTCTCGAAGACCGGCCAGCCGGAGTTGCCGGGGCGGAAGTAGAACTTCTCCCAGAAACCCCTCACCTGCGGGATGTGCGTCTTGCGGTACTTGCCCAGGTAGGAGCCGTCCGCGTCGATCACGGCGGCGGTGTTGTAGAGGACGCCGGGCTGCTCTTCCTCGTACATCGGCAGGACCAGGACGATGCCAAGTTCCTTGGCGAGGGCCTGGAAGCGGCGGACGATCGGGCCCTCGGGGATCTGCTCGGCGTACTCGTAGAAGGCCGGGTCCTGGACCTGGCAGAAGTACGGTCCGTAGAACAGCTCCTGGAAGCACAGGACTTGGGCACCCTGCGCGGCCGCGTCGCGGACCGCCTGCTCGTGGACCTGGATCATCGACTCCTTGTCGCCCGTCCAGGCGGTCTGGAAGACGGCGGCACGGATCACTCGGCTCATCGGGACCTCCGGTCGCTCGGTGTGCCGTGAGCCTAGGAAGCCGGGAAGCGCACTTTGAGTTGCACCGTGTCACGTCTGCGGGCGTGCGGCGTGTCACCGTGTCACTCTGCCGTGAGCCCATGTTTCACCGCCGTTTTCCCAGGTGGTCGGGTGTTTCACTGCTGTTGCGCGTCGTGCGCGAGGAGTGCGATGTGCACCGAGGCGGCCTGCTCGAAGTCGTCGAGGTCCACCCCGAGGCGGACCTGTATGGCTTCCAGGCGGCGGTAGAGGGCGGGCCGCGAGACGTGGTGGAGCTGGGCGGTCCGGGACTTGTTGCGACCGGTGGCGAGGTAGGTGCGCAGGACGGACAGCAGGTCCTCGTCGGTCTCGCACAGCAGCCCGTCCAGCTCCCGCTCCGCGAAGGACTGCACGTGCGGATCGTCGCGCAGCAGGCGGATCAGGCCCCGCAGGTGGACATCGCGCAGGCGGACGACCGGCGGGAGGTCGAGGGCGGCGGCGGAGTCGGCGACGGCGTCCGCCACGTGCTGGGCCTCGCGCAGTCCGGCGGGGACGTCCTCCCAGACGGCCCGGGGGTCGGCCGCGGCGACGACCGTGCGGGACGGGCCGGACTCGGTGCGCAGCCGGGTCGCGAAGTGCGCGGCGAGGGCGTCCGCGTCCTGGTCGCGGGGCAGGCTGAGCAGCACGGCGGTGGCCCCGTCGGCCAGCTCGGCGACCAGCCCGGGCAGGCCCAGCAGACGGAGCAGCCGGTCGAGCCGGGCGGTGTCGCCGTCGCGGACGACCAGCGGCACGAACGTCCGCCGGTTGACCGGCAGCCCGGCCGCGCGCGCCCTGGGCAGCAGTTGCCGCGCCGGTACGACACCGCTGACCAGGTCGGTCAGCAGGCTCTGCGCGGACTGCTCCTCCCAGGAGCACGCGGCGCCGCCGCCGAGCATGCGGTGCAGCACGAGGGCCTCGGCGGCGCGGTCGGCCAGCAGCCGCCCGGTGGCGGTGTCGCCCCGGTAGCCGCACAGCACGATCCGGCCCCAGCGCTCCCCGCGTCCGCCCAGCTCGGCCCGGATCCAGCCGTCGCCCTCGGTGCCTCCGGCCTGGCGGGCGATGCGCTCCCAGTCGCGCAGCACGTCGTCCACCGCCGGCCGCTCCCCCGCCGTGCCGAGGACGCGGTGGGCGAGGTTGGTGACGACGACCGGGCAGGCGCTGTGCCGGGCGACCTCGTCGAGCAGGCGTTGCAGCGGGGCGCCCGCGGTGATGAGGGCGGTGAGTTCGGTGCGGACGGCCTCGGAGAGGCTGACGGCGGCGAACTTGCGCCGCACGAGCCGTGACTGGACCTCCTCGGTCAGCTCGGCGAAGGGGAAGGGCCGGTGCAGGACGACCATCGGCAGCCCGCACCGCTCGGCGGCCCGGCGCATCACGGCCGGTGCGGCGGGGAAGGCGCGGCCCAGTCCGAGGACAACGGCGGCGGCTTCCGCGCGGTGCAGCGACCGGACGTACTCGGCCTGCTTCTCCTCGTCGCCGGCGAGCAGCACACCGGTGGTGAGGACCATCTCGCCGCCGCTGAGCATCACGCCGACGTCGGCGGCCTCGGCGACGTGCACCCAGCGCACCGGCCGGTCGAGATGGCTCGCGCCGGCCACCACCTCGGGCTCCCCGGCGAGCACCCGCTCCAGGGTGAGGACCTGCCGGACCGACAGCGCGGGTCCCAGGGAATCCAAGGTGATGGTCATGGTGCCGTTCCCTTGTTCAGTGCACTGCTACTGGATGCTCCTCAGAGCGTTCTCGAGGATCGCGGCGCCTTCCTCGGCCTCCGCGACGTTGAGGGACAGCGGCGGGGCGACGCGCAGGGCGCTGGTGTTGTGGCCGCCGCCCTTGCCGATCAGCAGGCCGCCCTCGCGGGCCGCCTCCAGGACGGCCGCTGCGGCCTGCGGGTCGGCCTGGTCGGTCCCCGGCCTGGTGATCTCGATGCCGATCATCAGTCCGCGTCCGCGCACCTCCCGTACGGCCGGCACCTGCGCGGCGGCGGACCGCAGCCGCTCGATGAGCATGCCGCCGACGCGCCGGGCGTTGCCCTGGAGGTCGTGTTCCAGCAGGTAGTTGAGGTTGGCGAGGCCCGCCGCCATGGTGATCTGGGTGCCGCCGAACGTGGAGATGCTGTTGGAGTCGAGGCAGTTCATGATCTCGGAGCGGGCGACGACGCCGCCGATGGACATGCCGTTGCCGATGCCCTTGGCGAAGGTCATGATGTCCGGCGGCCCGTTCCGGCCGTGGGCCTGCCAGCCCCAGAAGTGTTCGCCGGTGCGGCCCCAGCCGGTCTGCACCTCGTCGGCGATCCACAGGACGCCGTGCTCGTTCAGCACCTCGCGGAACGCGGCGTAGAGCCCGTCGGGCGGTGAGGTGAAGCCGCCGATGCCCTGGATGGGTTCGGCGATCAGCGCGGCCGGGGCGCGGGTGTGCCCGAGCAGGTCGACCAGGTCGTCGACGCAGGCCGCGATGAAGTCGTCGTCGCCGAGGGAGGCGTACGGGCCGCGGGTGCGCACGCCGCCGTGGACGTACAGCGTCTGGAGCGGGGACAGCGAGGTCGGGGACCAGCCGCGGTTGCCGGTGATGCCGACGGCGCTGAAGGAGCGGCCGTGGTAGCTGTTGCGCATGGCCAGGACCGTGTTGCTGCGCCGGTAGGTGGTGGCGAGCAGGAGGGCGGTGTCGTTGGCCTCGGTCCCGGAGGTGGTGAAGAAGACGCGGGCGTCCGGGATGCCGCTCAGCTGGGCCACGCGCTCGGCGAGTTCGACCATCGGCCGGTTGAGGTACAGGGTCGACGAGTGGATGATCCGCCCGGCCTGCTCGCTCACCGCCTTGGTCACCTCGGGCAGGGCGTGCGCGGTCATCGTGGTGAGGATGCCGCCGAAGAAGTCGAGGTACCGGTTGCCGTGGGCGTCCCAGACGTGACGGCCCTCGCCGTGGGTGATCTCGAGGGGGTCCTCGTAGTAGAGGGCGAGCCAGTCGGGGAGCACGGCCCGGTGGCGGCCCAGCAGGTCGTTGGTCACGGCTGCACCAGTCCTTCGTAGGCGTCGGGGCGGCGGTCGCGGTAGAAGGCCCACGTCTGCCGCACTTCTTCGATGAGGTCGATGTCCAGGTCCCGGATCACGAGCTCCTCCTGGCTGTCACTGGCGACGTCGCCCACGAACTGCCCGCGGGGGTCGACGAAGTAGCTCGTACCGTAGAAGTCGTTGTCGCCGTACTCCTCCTGTCCGACGCGGTTGATCGCGGCGATGTAGTACCCGTTGGCGACGGCCGCCGCGGGCTGCTCCAGCCGCCACAGGTGGGACGACAGGCTGCGGTGGGTGGCGGAGGGGTTGTAGACGAGCTGGGCCCCGGCCAGGCCGAGTTGCCGCCAGCCCTCCGGGAAGTGGCGGTCGTAGCAGATGTAGACGCCGACCTTGCCGGCCGCCGTGTCGAAGACGGGCCAGCCGAGGTTGCCGGGCTTGAAGTAGAACTTCTCGCGGAACCCCTTGAGCTGCGGGATGTGGTGCTTGCGGTACTTGCCGAGGTAGGTGCCGTCGGCGTCGATCACGGCCGCGGTGTTGTAGTAGAAGCCGGGCTGCTCCGCCTCGAACACCGGCGCGACGATCACCATGCCGGTCTCGCGCGCGAGGGCCCGCATGCGCCGCACGGTCGGCCCGTCGGGGACCGGCTCGGCCCAGCGGTAGTGCTCCGGCTCCTCGACCTGACAGAAATAGGGGCTGTTGAAGACTTCCTGGAAACCGATGATCTTCGCGCCCCGGCGGGCCGCCTCGCGGGCGTGCTCCTCGTGTTTCGCCACCATGGACTCGGTGTCGCCGGTCCAGGTGGCCTGGACCAGGGCGGCACGTACGACGTTGGCCATGAGCTGCTCCTTCGACGCGACGTCTGCGCCTCTACGCCCGTAGAAGCGGGCCGTAGAGCCACGAACGTAAGCCTCCGGCTCGGGCTTGCCAAGACCATCGTCGCCAACCCGCGGTGCCGGGCGCGATTCGCACTCCTGTGGGTGAGTCGCCGGGGGCACGAGATGCCCGGTCAGGCAGGGAATCCGGCGACCCGGAGGGCGTGCACGAGGTCCCAGCGGCGCTCGTCCGACACCCCCCGGGCGGCCTCCAGCAGGAGCGGTACGAGGGTCTGCGGACCGGGCTCGGCGCTGCGGGCCGCCTCCTCGGGGGTGCGCGCCCTGACGTACGCGTCGAGCAGCACGCGCACCTCGCGGTCACGCCCCGCGGCGACGAGCCCGAGGACTGCCTCTCCGATCTCGCCCGGGGGCCGGGCGACGCCCTGCCGCAGGATCTGCTGCCCGTCGCCCGCGCGCCCGGCCGCGCCCAGCGCGTCGGCCGCGGCGACCAGCCGCCCGGCGGGCAGCGAGGCGGCCTCCCAGAGCAGGGTCTGCCAGTCCGCACCGAGCCCGGCCCGCTCCAGCTCGTGCGCGAGCAGCGGGAACCGGACCGGGGCCCAGGACGCGGCCTCGGCCAGCAGAGCGTGCGCCTCGCCGCTGCGCCCCTCCTTCCGCAGCCGCGCGAGGGTCTCGACGGCCCGTGCGACGTCCCTCCGCTCCGCCCCACCGGCTCCCACGGCCCGCGACTCCGCCCGCTCCTCCCCCACGTCCTCGGCGGCCCCGGCGAACCGCGCACCACGGGGCGTACGGCGGCCGGTCGCGGGGGCGGGGTCAGGAAGCAGCGGCACAGCACCGGAGGGCGCGACGACGGGTGCGGCATCCTCCTCGACCATCCCGGCGAACCGGGCACCGCCGCGGCGGCGTTTGCGTTGCTTGGGGGCCGGGACTTCGGTAACGGCTGGGGGTTCTGGGGCGTCCAGGGTTTCCGGGGTGACTGAAGATGCAGGTGTGGCCAGGGGTTCGGGGACGACTGGGGCCGTTGCGGCAAAGGCGCCGGGCGCACCGCTGGCTGCGGCTTCCCGGGAGGCACCCCAGCCGGCCCGGCCCTCACGCTCGCGGGCATCGGCCCGAGCCTCCCGCGAGGCGGCACGCCCCGCCGGAAACTCGGCGTCGCGGGCATCGGCCCAGCCGGCCGGAGCCCCGAAGACGCCGGACGCGCCGTCGGCCGAGGCCTGCCGCGAGCTGGCACGCCCCGCGTGAAACTCGCCGTCACCCCCATCTGCCCCGCGAACCGGAGCCCCGGAAACGCCGGAGGCACCACCACCCCCGGCTTCCCCCGAGGCACCCCAGCCGGCCCGGCCCTCACGCTCGCGGGCATCGGCCCGAGCCTCCCGCGAGGCGGCACGCCCCGCCGGAAACTCGGCGTCGCGGGCATCGGCCCAGCCGGCCGGAGCCCCGAAGACGCCGGACGCGCCGTCGGCCGAGGCCTGCCGCGAGCTGGCACGCCCCGCGTGAAACTCGCCGTCACCCCCATCTGCCCCGCGAACCGGAGCCCCGGAAACGCCGGAGGCACCACCACCCCCGGCTNCCGCGAGGCGGCACGCCCCGCCGGGAACTCGCCGTCATGGGTGCCGGGGCGCCCTGTCGGGTCCGTCCCGGCGTCCGTATGCCGGGGGGCATCGCGGCCGGCCACGCCCGTCACGCCTGACGCCGGGTCGTCGCGGTGCCAGGGCGTGGCAGGCGTACCGGGGTCGTACGGGCCGCCCGGGGCTGGTCGCCCACGGCCGCTGTTCGGGGACGGGCCGTCAGCCGTGTGCCCGTGGGCCCCTGCCGGGCGACCGTCCTCCGGCGCCGTCCCAGGGCTCGCCCCCCTGCCGGATCCTGCTCGCGAACCCCTGTCCGCCGCCACGAAGCCTCTGCCGTCCGGCCTGCGGCGCCACGCGCCCGACCAGGCAGCGTCGGCCCCGACCGGGGATGCGCCGCCGCGACCGTCCGAAGCCGCGCCCGCGGCAGACCCGGGCCCGCCGTCACCCTGCCCGTCACCGTCATCCCACACCCCGTGGAACACGCCCCGCTCGCGGCGGTCCAAGTCGGCCATCCGGGCCCGGAGTTCCGCGCAGCGCGCTGTCGCGCGTTCGTGGTCGTCGTGGGCCCAGGCGAGGTCGAGGCGGAGGGCGTCGGCCTGTTCGCGGGTGGGGGCGGTGGCGAGGAGGCGGGTCAGTTCCGCCTGGCGCTCGGCGGCGTACTTCTGTTCGCGGAGCATGACGTCGAGCCGGTCCCCGAGGGCGTCACGGCCACCGGGCCGGGCATCGTACGCGGCGAGTGCGGCGGCATGCAGGGACCGGGCGCGTTCCGTCTCCGGGCCCGCGCCTCCCGGGCCGTACTGCCCGGCCAGGTCCTGCAACAGCGCCTCGACCACGTCCCACGGCGGCATCTCACGCCCGTCGAGACAGGCCCGCATGCCCTCGGGGTCACGCTGCCAGAACACCGCGCACCAGCCCCCGGACGGGTCCAGTCGTGCCAGCAGACCGTCCAGGTAAAGCACGAACTCCCGTACGTCACTCGGGAGTCGATCCGCCGCCATCGCTCAACTCCCACCCGACCGGAGCACTCCGCCCAGTAGGCAACACCAGTCGTGTTACAGCCGTGCTACGGCGAGTTTTCACACGCGGCGCAGGAGCCTCAGCGCCGCGTCGTCAGACCGGCACCGGTACGCACCGCACGGCCGGCTCGTCCAACGACAGCCCGAGCGTCGACCGAGCCGTTCGCCGCGTTCGCGCTCTTCGGGGGTGAGAAGGGTGCGCGCCATGCCCCCGTTCGCGCCAGGTCGTCGCCCGCGCCCTGACGGCCGCGCGGAAGGCCGCTGACGTGGGCGTCTCCCTGCTGGAACTGGACGAGGTGGCGCACGACGCACTGCGCGAGGCGGGCGCGACATCGTCCACGCGATCGGCACCGTCTGCCGCGCCGCGGGCTACGGCATCCCGGACGGCTTCGGCGGCCACGGCATCGGCCGCCGGATGCCCGAGGACCCCTCGGTGCCGGGCCGTCCGGGGCGCGGGATGCGGCTGCGGCACGGATCGGCATGGCGCCGGCGATCGAACCCATGGGCATCGCGGGCGGCACGGACACCTTCCACGCGGCCCCCGACGGCCGGCCCTGAAGACGGACGACGGCTCCCGCGCGGCCCGCGCGGAGTACACGGCGGCGATCACGAACCCGGGGCCGAGGAATCCTGACGGCGCGCTGACGCACGCCAGGATTGCCTGGTATGCCCCGAAGGTGCCTCTCGTCCACGATCGTGCGAAGGTGTTCTACGAGCGCGCCCCAGGTGTAACGGGCTGCCACCCGGGTTACCCGACCCCGGCACGTCGACCAGCGAGGGCGTCCCCCGCCCGCGCGCCGGGGACGCCGGGAACGGAAGGCCCATGAGCAGCGGCTTCACCAGCCCGGAGGGCTACGGCTCGGATCCCTTCGGAGAATTCCTCGCACGCTTCTTCGGCGGACCGCGTCCCGGTCCACGGCAGATCGACATCGGCCGGCTGCTCAGTCAGCCGGCCCGGGAGCTCGTCCGCGGCGCCGCCCAGTAC